>CAMXBD010000006.1 GCA_947179245.1 uncultured Lachnospiraceae bacterium
TTATAAAACTGACAAATATTGGATTTTCCAACGATATAGAAATGGTATAGGTGATTAGCATATGCAGGAAGTATTAAGAATTGATGTGCTTTTGGATCAGGTTGTGACAGTGCAGGGAGCGGACGGAGAGGTTACAATGATACTTTTTCACGGAACTTTTAGCTGTGAACTGGGGGCTGGCAGAGTATTGCCGGGTGGTGTAGATACACAGATTCAGCGACAGGGAGAAAATAAATCTCTGTCAGCAAGATATATTTTAGAGGGAAAAGATGAGAAACAAAAGCCATTTCGCATATTTGTGGAAAATAATGGTATATGTACGAAAGGTGAAACGTTGAAGACATGTCCTGTAATTTACACAGACGCGGAAGAATTACAGTGGATGGAGAGGGAGAAATTGAGTGGTATTGTGGAAGCAAGCGGAGAAAACAAAGTGCAGATAAGGATATACAGGGGGTAGAAAGACGTGGATAGAGAAATCGACGTGGAAATTAAAAGAGATGGACTGAAGCTTCACGGCAGAGTGGTCAGAGCAGATGGAGAAGAAGGCGCAGTACTTATTATTTTTCATGGATTCGGAGGGGATTCCGGATATGGTGAAAGTGATTTGTACAGTGTGATTGCTAAAAGGGCTGCAGACCATGGGGTCAATGCGGTACGGTTTGACTTTAGCGGCTATGGGAAAAGTGAAGGTAAATTCGAGGATATGGATATATTCCGGGAGATGCTGGATGCCATAGCTGTTCTCAATTATGTGCGCACGTTGCCTTATGTGACAGATATTTATCTGCTTGGGCATTCCATGGGAGGTGTGATTGCAGGTATGCTGGCGGGACTGTATCCGGATGTGGTAAAGAAGCTGATTCTGCTGGCTCCGGCAGCTTCACTTAAGGAGGATGCCCTGAATGGAACCTGTATGGGAACAGAGTATGACACATGGCGCGTTCCTGATATAGTGCTGGTGGATGGGCAGCATCATGTGGGAGGACATTTTTTCCGTATTGCAAGGAATCTGCCGATTTTTGAAGTGTCATCACAGTTTGCCGGAGAAGCGCTTCTGATACATGGTAAATCGGACATGCTTGTAGACTATCATGTGTCATTGAAATATCACGAGTATATAAAGAATAGCAGCCTGCGCCTTTATGAAGACTTAGATCATGGCATAGAGGGAGCAGACCAAGATAAGGTACTGCATGAAATTGGTAAGTTTATAGAGGGGGAGTCATAGACTTCTCCTTCTTTTATGAAAAGTGTTCCAATCGGATGTTCTGTCCGATATATTTTGTGGTATAATAACAAATGTGCCAAGGAAGCCATATTGGTAGAATTATCTCCAAAGGGAGTCATATCTGTAGGCAGCAGTAACAGACAAAGGAGCATAAACGTGTATAAGATAAGAAAAGGACTGTCAGCGGCATTCGACCATATCAGCGAATGTATGACACCGATCATACCGATTGTATTGGCAGGCGGCATTTTTAAGATGATAGTGCTGCTTTTTACAACTTTTCATGTTTTATCAGGAACAACAGAGATAATTCTGTCGTCAATCGCCACTACACCATTTTATTTCCTTCCGGTCATGGTGGCATATTCCGCCGCGAAGCATTTTGATACAGACCCGTTTATCGCAATTATCAGTGTATGTACGATGCTGCTTCCGGATTTTGCAGCATTGATGGAGAGTGGTGAGAAGGTCACATTTATAGGTATACCGGTAGTGGCGGCGACTTATGCTTACAGCGTGATACCTATTATCGTGTTGATATATTGTATGTCCCATATTGTGAGTCTGTTGAAAAAAGTGATCAAGGAGAATTTACAGCCTTATTTATTGGCAGCGTGTGCGATACTGATCACTTCGCTTTTGGGGATTTTAGTGATTGAACCTACGGTCAGTCTGATCAGCAATATGTTGGCGCAGGGGCTGGATATGATGCAGACCAAAGTACCGATAGTGGCGTGGGGACTTTTTGCGGCTTTAACGATTTTTTTGGTTTCTACGGGGATGCACTGGATATTTATTACGCTGGCGATCACACAGATTGGGTTGACCGGCGTAGATTACGGAATTATGGTGGCATTTTTGATTTCAAATGTATCACTTGCCGGCTGTGACTTAGGAGTGTTTGTGAGGACAAAGAATGCTGGGAAGAAAGCGATGTCTATGAGTGCCATGATGGCGGTGCTGATTCCGGGAATCTCGGAACCGTCTATTTTTGGTGTATGTTTTAAAGAAAGAACGCCGATGATAGGTAATGTGCTTGGATGTATGATTGCGGGTGCCGTTCAGGGTATTCTGACAGTACACTGTTACATATTTACTTTTCCGAGTATTCCTTCCATTTTGATTTTTTACAGCGCCGATGAGCCGAATAATTTGATTAAGGCTGTAATCGTGGCGATAGTATCTTTTATAGCGAGTTTTGTGATTACAGCGGCGATTTATCGTGATGCGGATGTAGGAGCGGATCTGCAGAAAGTGTAGGAACATAGATATAAATTACAGGGCAAGGAGACGGGGTGTCTGGATGAAAAAAATCATGTTTTTTGAGGGAGATATAGAGACACAGGGATACTTTTCACGGCAGATTGCGGAGGCAATGCAGGAACTAGGGCACGAAATTTTTATGTACGACTTAAGCCGGGCATGGAAGAGCACTGAGAAGTTTTTCCGCTTTTTTGAAAAGGGAAACACCGTGCTGATCAACTTTAATTTCCATGGTATGAGCGGAGAAGAGTATTTTCTGGATGAAAATAACAGAACAATGTGGGATGCGTTGGAGATACCGAGTTATAATATTGTAGTGGACCATCCGATGTATTATCATCATTTTTTGGAACAGGTGCCAAAGAATTATCATCATATCAGTATAGACAGGAATCATGAGAAATATATGCGGCGTTTTTTCCCTGAAATAAAATTAGCACCTTTTCTGCCGCTGGCTGGGACTGAATTATATCCAAATAAGTCAAATGTGCCGATTGAGTGCAGAAAATATGATGTGATGATGGTTGGCAATTATTGTGCTCCTCAGACGTTTGAACAATATATAACGAGAATTGATGATGAGTATACCGCTTTTTACTATGGTATTATTGATGATCTACTGGCGAATCCGGAGAAAACGGTAGAAGGAGTAACAGAGGCGCACCTTTTAGATGAGTTGGGAGAAGTGCCGGAGGATGAACTCAAAAAAGCATTGGCGGCAGTGACTTTTATTGATTTGTATGTGCGATACACGGTCAGAGGACAAATGGTACAAGAACTGGTAGACGCAGGGATCAGGGTACATGTTTTCGGGGACGGATGGCAATTACTGCCTTGTAAGCATGAAGAGAATCTGATCGGGATGAATCCTTTAGATTCTGTGGGATGTCTGAAAAAGTTGTGCCAGTCAAAGATATCGCTCAACGTAATGCCTTGGTTTAAAGACGGAGCACATGACAGGATATTTAATACGATGTTAAATGGCTCAGTATCTTTGACAGATTCCAGTGTTTATCTTGACAGCATATTGCACGACGGCATAGACTGCAGCTTATATTCATTGAAGGAGAAGGAGCGGCTGCCAGAAATTGTGGATGCACTGCTGGCTGATTCTGCTAAGATGCAGAGCATCGCGGACGAGGGCTGCCAAATGGCGAAAGCAGGGCACACATGGGCGCATAGAGCGAAACAGTTACATGAACTGATTGAGTATGCATGAATAAGATAAAGGTGGTGGAGGTATCAGATGGGGATTCTTAAAAGAAATAGTCAAAAACACGAGGAGCGGGTTAAAAGGCTGTATGAAAGGCATAAACGTATGCATGCAATGTTAAAGGATCACGCGGCGGATATTCTGAGTTCGGAGAACTTCAGAGGTACGCGCAGACACATACAGCATGGATCAATGACGGTGTATAATCATTGCATGGATGTTGCCAGATACAGTTTATTGTTAAATAAAAAGCTGGGGCTTAAATGCAATAAGCATGATTTGATCAGAGGAGCATTATTGCACGATTATTTTCTCTATGACTGGCATGATAAAACGTATCTGCCAGAGCGCAGGAGACTGCACGGATTCTGGCATCCGGGCATCGCGCTGAGGAATGCAGAGAAAGAATATAAGTTGAATGATACCCAGAGAGAGATTATTAAGAAACATATGTGGCCTTTATCGGTAGTGCCGCCTACATGCAGAGAGGCATGGGTGGTCACAACAGCGGATAAGTATTGTTCTTTGATGGAGACGATAGGACTGCATAAGGGACATGGAGCGAAAGCGTCTTAGCCAGCGGAGATAGAGAAAATATGGAACGACAACACGGTGGGAATATGGGGCTGTATGCCGCGCTGACTGAGTATAGCGGGAGTGATTATTATCCCTATCACATGCCGGGACATAAGCGGAGTGGGCAGGCAGGAGAGATGGCGGGATATTACGGAATCGATATCACGGAGATAGACGGATTTGACAATCTGCACCGTGCGGAGGGTATTCTGCTTGAGGCGCAGCAGAGAGCAAACAGGCTGTATGGTGCGGAGGAGACTTTTTACCTCGTAGGAGGAAGTACCTGCGGAGTGCTGGCAGCGATTATGACGGCGGCAGGGCGGGGAGAAGAACTGCTTGCTGCGCGTAATTGCCACAAATCTGTCTATCATGCAGCTATCCTGCAGGAATTGCAGATACGTTATTGCTATCCGGCGCTGATTAGAGAGTTCGGTATCTGTGATGGAATTGCCGCAGACGATATAGACAGGTTATTGGAACAGTATCCGAACTGCAAAGCGGTGGTCATCACTTCACCGACTTACGAAGGAATCATATCTGATATACAGGCAATTGCAGATGTGGTACATAAGAAAGATAAAATATTGATTGTAGATGAGGCGCATGGCGCACATTTGGGGCTTTCTGATGAGATGCCGAAGGGCGCTGTTGCCGGTGGTGCGGATTTAGTGATACACAGTCTGCACAAGACATTACCGTCCATGACACAGAGTGCGCTTTTGCATGTACAGGGAGAGCGTGTTGACAGAAAGAAACTGCGTAAATATCTTGCGATGTTACAGACGAGCAGTCCTTCTTATGTGATGATGGCGAGCATGGATTCCTGCATCCGGTATGTGGAGGAACACGGTGCAGAAGGATTCGCGCAAATGCGGCAGCAATACGATACTTTTTGTAAAAAAACTGAAAAATGCAGATATTTGAAAGTTGGAAAAACGACAGATATGTCAGAAAAAACAGGCTGTCAGATATATGACCATTATTTTACGGAATGGGACATCGGCAAGCTGGTAATATTTACACAGAATACATCCTTGAACGGACAAGAGTTATATGATATTCTGCGAGAGGAATATCATTTGCAGATGGAGATGGCGGCGGGCAATTATATTGTTGCTATTATGACCATCATGGATACAGAAGAAGGATGGCAGAGATTGGCTGATGCATTGCTGCAGATTGATGGTAGGATAGAGGAAGAGACTGTGAGGTGCGCGAGGGCAGAGAATGACAGGGATCTGAGACCCGAAATTGTGATGACGCCAGCCCGTGCTTTTAATAGTGAGCAGGAAGACGTAACGCTTAACGAGTCTGTGGGCAGAGTCATGGCTGATTTCATCAACCTGTATCCGCCGGGTATTCCGCTTCTTGCACCGGGAGAAGTGATGAGTGAGGATATACTTGCGCATATTCAGCAGAGTATACAGACAGGTTTGCAGGTGCAGGGTGTGACAGTGGAAGGAAAGGTAGCGGTCGTTCGTTAGAAATATTTGAAATTCCCTTAAAAGTATGGCATTATTAATATAGAATGGTTATCGATAAAAGGTATTTATCAATATGGGAAAAATCGTGTGCCTGATGGGAAGAAGTTCATCGGGAAAAGATACAATCTATAAAAAACTGTTAGAGCAGAATAAAGTGGCGCTGCTGCCCATTGTTCCTTACACGACCAGACCAATCAGAGCGGGTGAAGAGGATGGCGTGGAGTATCATTTTACGGATGAGGCAGGATTTCAGCAGCTGCTTGGAGTGGGCAGTATCGTTGAAGAGAGAGTCTACCACACATGTTTAGGCATGTGGCGGTATTTTACGGTTGCAGATGACGGGATCGATTTAACGAACAATTCTTATGTAATGATCGGCACGCTGGAAGCTTATGCGCAGATGTGTCAGTTCTATGGGGCAGACAAAGTGCTTCCTGTGATGATTGAGCTGGATGATGGTGTGCGGCTGCAGAGAGCATTAGACCGGGAGAAAACACAGGATCATCCGAAATATGAAGAAATGTGCAGGAGGTTTCTGGCGGATGCCGAGGACTTTTCAGAGGAAAGGCTTGAGCAGGCAGAAATCAGCAGACGATTTTATAATGGTGATTTAGATAATTGTCTGGAAGAGATCACGTCTTATCTACAAGAAAACTTAAACTGAGACGATATATTAATAAGGGGGTGACAGGACGTGGATATTAAGGTTAATCAGATACAACAGGCAATGCCGGTGGAGCAGACGCCTCAGGCACAGGAGACGGACGGTACTTTTAAGTTCACTCTTGTCAGTAGAATAGAGGAACAGGATCTACAGAATGCTCTGACGAATATGATGGAAGAGATCACCAGACAGGGTGAGAAGCTTGCCAAGCACCGGGATATCAAAGACATGAAGAAATATCGTGCTTTGATCAAAGATTTCTTAAATGAGATTGTCAATCGTTCCCATGCTTTTTCCAGAGAGAACTTTCTCGACCGGAAGGGACGGCACAGGGTATATGGTATTATCCGTCTGATTGATGAGAATCTGGATCAGCTTGCGCAGGAACTGGTGAAGGATGAGCAGGACAATCTGGCGATTCTTAATAAGATTGGAGAGATTAGGGGACTATTGTTGGATATTTTTACGTAGGAGGTAGAGAATGGGGCTGATTGCAAACCAGATGCTTATTGAGATGCTTAGTAAAGTGAGCCAGAATATACAAAGCAAAAAGGAGCAGAAGAAGAACGGCAGGCAAACAGACAGAACGGAAAAGAAATGTGGCAAGGAACGGTAACTACAAAGAGATACAGTCATAAAATGGGTGGGGTTATAGATGGCTAAATTTACGGATATCATAGGACAAGAACAGTTGAAAGAGCATTTACAGAATGCGATTTCTACAAATAAAATATCACATGCTTACATTATAAATGGGGAGAGAAATTCCGGCAAAGAATTTATAGCCCGCATATTTGCTATGGCGTTGCAGTGTGAGAAGGGTGGTATTGATCCCTGCAATGAGTGTCATTCTTGCAAACAGGCGCTCAGTCATAATCAGCCGGACATTATATATATCAGTCATGAGAAACCTAATACGATAGGCGTGGAGGATATCAGGACGCAGATTAATGGCGATATTGATATCAAACCGTACAGCAGTCCACGTAAGATTTATATCATGAATGAGGGCGAGAAAATGACGGTACAGGCGCAGAATGCGCTTTTAAAAACGCTGGAAGAACCGCCGGAGTACGCAGTGATTCTTATTCTGACTACGAACGTGGATGAATTGCTTCCTACAATTCTGAGCAGATGTGTGGTGCTAAATATGAAGCCGGTCACGGATGCCCAAGTCAAGCAATATTTGATGGAAGAGCTGGGTGTGCCGGATTATAAGGCGAATATATGTGTCGCTTTTGCCAGAGGAAACATTGGCAAGGCGAAACTGCTTGCCAGCAGTGAAGAGTTTGAGAAGGTTAAGGATGAAGCAATTACGCTGGCAAAATATATCAATGATATGGAAATCAATGAGATTGTTAAGGCAATCAAAAAAATCTCAGAGTATAAGTTTGATGTCAACGATTATCTGGATATACTGTCTGTATGGTATCGGGATGTGCTGCTCTTTAAGGCTACAAAGGATATTAACAGCCTGATTTTTAAAGAAGAGATACAGCAGATTATGAAGGTGTCGGATAGAAGCACTTATGAGGGTATCGAGACGATCGTGAATGCATTGCAGCAGGCGAAGAGAAGGCTGGAAGCCAATGTTAATTTTGATCTGACGATGGAGTTGCTGTTGCTGACCATCAAAGAGAATTAGAAGTATTGATATGCCGAAAGGCAGTTAGGAATTATGGAGGTTGATAGATTATGATACGAGTGATAGGCGTGCGGTTTCGCACCGCCGGTAAGGTATATTATTTTGATCCGGGTAAACTGGATATCAAGAAGAATGACCATGTTATTGTGGAGACAGCCCGCGGGATTGAATATGGCACGGTAGTGGGTGATCCCAAGGAGGAAGAGGAGGATAAGGTAGTTCAGCCGCTCAAAGCTGTACTGCGCGTGGCAACGCCGAAGGATGACGAGCAGGAAGCGTCTAATAAATTGCGGGAGAAAGAGGCTTTTAAAATCTGTCTGGAGAAGATCAGAAAGCATGACCTGCAGATGAAGTTAATCGATGCAGAGTATACTTTTGACAATAATAAAGTGTTGTTCTATTTCACTGCGGACGGACGTATTGATTTCCGTGAGCTGGTAAAGGATCTTGCATCTGTTTTTAAGACAAGGATTGAACTTAGGCAGATAGGCGTCAGAGATGAGACGAAGATTTTAGGCGGTATCGGTATCTGTGGCAGACCGTTGTGCTGCCATACACATTTATCCGAGTTTGCACCGGTATCTATCAAGATGGCGAAAGAGCAGAATCTGTCCTTAAATCCCACTAAGATATCGGGAGTCTGCGGCAGGCTTATGTGCTGTCTGAAGAATGAGGAAGAGACTTATGAGGAGTTGAACAGAAGACTGCCTAACGTGGGTGATTTTGTAACTACGGAGGACGGACTTAAGGGTGAAGTACACAGTGTAAATGTGCTTCGCCAGCTTGTTAAAGTTATTGTAGATGTAGACGACGAAAAAGAAATACAGGAGTACAAAGTTGACCAGCTTCGCTTTAAGAGAAAGCACAAAAACCGTAAGATGGATGTCAGCGAGGCAGAGCTGAAAGAGTTGGAGAAATTAGAAAAACAGGATTCTAATAAATCCAAGCTGGATGATAATTAGGACATGACCAGTACAGGACAATATAAAGGATCAGACATGGCATCAGAACACAAGGTTTCCCTTAAAGAAAATGAGAGAATCGATGATTTGGAGCGCAATGGATACCATATTATTCAGGATACCGAACGTTTCTGTTTTGGGATGGATGCGGTGCTCTTATCGGGTTTTGCCAGAGTAAAGAAAGATGGGTGTGTGCTGGACTTAGGGACAGGAACGGGAATCATTCCGATTCTGTTGGAGGCAAAGACGGACGCAAAACATTTGACAGGACTGGAGATTCAGGAAGACAGTGCGGATATGGCAAGGCGCAGTGTGTACTTAAACGGGCTGGAAGAGAAGATAGATATAGTGACAGGAGATATAAAAGAGGCAGGGAACTTGTTTGACGCTGCTTCTTTTGACGTTATCACATGCAATCCGCCTTATATGACAGAGAACCATGGACTGACCAATCCTAATGATGCGAAAGCGATTGCGAGACATGAAATTCTCTGTACGTTGGAGGATGTGATTGCACAGGCGGCAAAACTGCTTAAGCCGGGCGGGAATTTCTGTATGGTGCACAGACCGTTCAGACTGGCGGAGATTATGGTTCTTCTGCATAACTATAAATTAGAACCTAAAAGAATGCAGCTTGTATATCCTTATGTGGATAAGGAACCTAATATGGTATTAATTGAGGCAAACAGGGGTGGCAGACCGCGAATGACGGTGGAAAAGCCTTTGATTGTATATAAGGAGCCGGGAGTCTATATGCCGGAGATCTACGATATCTATGGATATTGAGAGGTACATACAAAGATATGAAAAAGTATTTTCCGGAAAAAAATTTGGGGGACAAATATTCACACTGCAAAATAATATGTTCACTGCTCGTTATAATGCTGACCGGCGGCATATGCTGTGGATGCGGCGGTGCGGTTGAAAATGTGACAGAGGCTGTGTCGGAGGCTGTAGTGGAAGCAGAAGATTCAGAGCGGCAGTCCGGCGGTGATGCAAGTTCAACGCAAAATAAAGGCAGTTCCGCGGAGGAAACAAGAGGGGATAGTACAGGCAGCGCAGTGAGTGAGAACGATACGGAAATCATTGAGCGCAGAGATCCCGTGAAAGTGAAAGGAATCTATGTCAGCGGTCCGGTTGCGGGAATTGCTAAGATGGACGCACTCATTGATCTGGTAGATCAGACAGAGTTAAATGCCATGGTCATCGATATCAAAAATGATGAGGGCAGAGTAACGTATAAGATGCAGTCGGATCAGGTATTAGAGATCGATGCGGGAGTCAGTTATATTGGAGATATTGAGGAGCTGGTTTCTAAATGTAAGGAGAAAAATATCTATCTGATAGCAAGGATTGTGGCATTCAGAGATCCGTATCTGGCGGAGCAGAAGCCGGAGTGGGCTGTACATACCAAGGATGGTGCAATTTTCCGAGATAAGAGTGGGCTGGCATGGGTCAATCCTTATAAGCGGGAAGTGTGGGATTATCTGGCGGAGATAGCTTCGCAGGCAGCAGGGGCCGGATTTGATGAGATACAGTTCGATTATATCCGTTTTTCTACAGATATCAAGGAGGAAGAGGTAGATTACGGAGATGAGTCGGAAGATGTCGATAAGATAGAAATCATCACGGAATTTACGGAATATATGTATGAAACACTAGTGCCGCAGGGGGTATATGTGGCGGCGGATGTGTTTGGTACAGTAATTGATAACGAGACAGATCAGGCAATCGTGGGACAGGATTATGTGCAGATGGCACAGTACTTGGATTATATCTGTCCGATGGTATATCCTTCCCATTACTACAGTGGTTCCTATGGAATCCCGGTACCTGATGCGGAGCCGTACAGTACTATTTATGCGGCAGCTTCTTCCTCCGCAGAGGAGCTTAAAGCAGTGCATGAAGAAGATTGTGCCCGCGTGAGGTTATGGCTGCAAAGTTTTACAGCAAACTGGGTGCCCGGTCATATCAGCTACGGCAGGGAGCAGATACGTGCACAAATCAAAGGAGCTTACGATGCAGGTTACGATGAGTGGATTCTATGGAATGCGGCAGTCAATTATCAGCCGGAGTCCCTTTTGACTGACGAAGAGGCGGAGGCGGAGAGGGCAGTGTGGGATGCTGAGCGACAGGAAATTGAGCGGCAGAAAGCTGAGGAGCAGGAAGCCGGCCAGCAGATGGCACAGCCGGAAACTGTCAGCGGAAACGGATAAAAGGAGATAGTCATGTCTGGAATGTTATATATATGCGCAACCCCTATCGGCAATCTGGGGGATATGACACCCCGTGTGGTGGAAACGCTTCGCAGTGTTGACCTGATCGCGGCAGAAGATACGCGCAACAGTATTAAGTTATTGAATCATTTTGAGATAAAGACTTCTATGACCAGCTACCACGAATATAATAAAATAGAAAAAGCGGACTACCTTGTAGGTCTGATGCAGCAGGGGAAGGACGTAGCGCTTATCACAGATGCGGGGACGCCGGCCATCTCTGATCCGGGGGAAGTGCTGGTAGCAAAGTGTTATGAGGCAGGCATTGTGGTTACATCGCTTCCGGGAGCAGCGGCGTGCATCACTGCGCTCACTTTGTCGGGGCTTAGTACGAGAAGATTTTGTTTTGAAGCTTTTCTTCCTGCGGACAAGAAAGAGAGAGCCGCGATATTGGAGGAATTAAAAGAGGAATCACGGACGATCATTCTTTATGAGGCGCCTCATCATCTGGTGAGGACACTTCGGGAGCTGATGGAAACTCTGGGAGACCGGCGGATTACGTTGTGCAGAGAATTAACTAAGAAATTTGAGACAGTATTGCCCACTATGATCGCAGACGCGCTTGTCATGTACGAAAGCGAGGAACCCCGCGGGGAGTATGTTCTGGTCATAGAGGGTAAGAGCTTGGAGCAGAAGAAAGAAGAGCGGCAGGCTTCGTGGCAGAGTATGAGCATAGAAGAGCATATGGCATATTATGAGAAAGAGGGGATGGACGAAAAAAGCGCCATGAAACAGGTTGCAAAAGACCGTGGAGTGCCTAAAAGAGAGATTTATCAATATTTATTATCAAAGTGAATTGACAAAATGTAGAAAACCCGTAAAATTAAGATTGACAAATATACAGTCAGAGAATATACTTTGAATGTCAAACTATTTTATCTTATGGTGAAAAGGAGAACAGAAAAATGTTAGAAAGAGTTATCGAGATTATTCAGGAGCAGTTAAATTTAGAGGGTGTAGAGATTACAGAAGAGTCCTCCTTCAAGGATGATTTGGGTGCAGACTCTTTAGATTTGTTTGAGCTGGTTATGGCTTTTGAGGAAGAGTATGGTGTTGAGATTCCTTCCGAAGATTTAGAGCAGATTACAACAGTAGGTGCTGTTGTTGAGTATATGAAGAGTAAAGGCGTAGAGGCGTAAGCTGACACGCTGCTTTTAGGTAGAGGTTGAAAATGAAAACAAAAATTACAGAGCTTCTGGGGATTGAATATCCGATTATTCAGGGCGGTATGGCATGGGTTGCAGAGTATCATCTCGCAGCAGCTGTTTCTGAGGCAGGCGGATTAGGTATCATCGGTGCGGGCGGCGCTCCGGCATCCTTTGTGAGGGAGCAGATTCAGAAGACCAAAGAGATCACGAAGAAGCCCTTTGGCGTTAACGTTATGCTGATGAATCCCGAAGCGGATGAGATTGCCAAAGTGATTGTTGAAGAAGGTGTTCAAGTAGTTACGACTGGTGCCGGGAATCCGGGCAAGTATCTGGCTTCGTGGAAGGAAGCCGGCATTAAGGTAGCACCTGTTGTTGCCAGCGTGGCACTTGCTAAGATGATGGAACGTGCCGGGGTCGATGCCGTTATCGCAGAGGGTACGGAGTCTGGCGGTCATATTGGTTCTGCGACTACAATGACGCTTGTTCCGCAGGTAGTGGATGCGGTGAATATTCCTGTGATCGCGGCGGGCGGTATCGGAGATGGCAGAGGATTTGCTGCAGCAATGATGCTGGGTGCAGAAGCAGTACAGATAGGAACAAGATTTGTAGTTGCAAAAGAATCTATCGTACATGAGAATTATAAGAAGAAGATTCTGGCGGCGAAGGATATCGATTCAGAAGTTACGGGGACAACGCACGGACATCCGGTTCGTCAGATTCGTAATAATATGACGAGGGAGTATTTGAAACTGGAAAAAGCCGGCGCACCTTTTGAGGAGCTGGAGCAGTTGACGCTTGGCGCGCTTCGCAAGGCAGTTGTGGAAGGCGATACAGTCAACGGTACACTGATGGCCGGACAGATTGCAGGTATGATCAAAGAAGAGCAGACCTGCGCTGAGATGATTCAGGAAATTATGATACAGGCGGAAGCTTTGCTGACAAAGAAATAAGAGTACAGGGCGCAAGCTCAGGGGCTTGCGCTTTTTTTTAAATAAATACTTTGAAATTCAAACTATCATCGCATAGATGGACGAAACAGCATGAGAAAGGTGGAAGACAATGGGTAAGATAGCATTTATGTTTCCGGGACAGGGAGCGCAGTATGTAGGGATGGGTAAGGATTTCTACGATCAGATTCCGGTCAGCAAAGAGATGTTTGAGCTGGCAAGTAAAGCGAGTGGACTAGATGTTCCAGCGCTTTGTTTTGAGGAGAATGAGCAGATTAATATTACGGAATATACACAGATTGCCATGCTTGCGGCGGAAGTGGCAATGTTAAAAGCGATAGAGGAGAAAGGATTAAAGCCGGATGTGACAGGCGGCTTGAGTCTGGGAGAATACGGTGCGCTGACAGCAAGTGGCGTGATGAGTGCAGAAGATGTGTTTAAAATCGTGCGTAAGCGCGGAATCTATATGCAGGAAGCAGTACCTAATGGCGGAGCAATGGTAGCAGTGCTTGGTCTGGATACGGCAGTAATCGAGAAAATATGCGAAGAGGTGCCGGGAATGGTAACGATTGCTAATTATAACTGTCCCGGACAGATCGTGATTACCGGAGAGGAAGATGCGGCGAAAGCAGCCGTAGAAAAACTAACGGCAGCGGGAGCGAAAAGATGTGTACCGCTTAAGGTGAGTGGTCCTTTTCATTCACCCTTACTGACAGGAGCAGGAGAGAAGCTGGCAAATGAATTGGAGGACGTGGAAATCCATGACATTCAGATTCCCTATATTGCGAATGCTACAGCCGATTATGTGACGGACAAATCAGAAGTAAAAACGTTATTGGAGAAACAGGTTTCTTCTTCCGTGAAATGGCAGCAGACCATAGAGCGCATGATTGCTGACGGGGTAGATACTTTTGTCGAGATTGGTCCGGGCAAGACATTATCCGGTTTTATGCGCAAGATCAACAAAGATATGAAAGTCTTCAATGTGGAGAAAGTGGAAGACTTAACTAAATTGGATGAGCTGATATAGGCTTGCTGGATAAATACTCAGCGAAATAAAAATGCATGATTGGAGGAGACTATGTTATCAGGAAAAGTAGCGTTGGTGACAGGTGCGAGCCGGGGAATCGGACGGCAGATTGCATTGACACTGGCTGGATACGGCGCAGATGTAATCGTAAATTATAATGGCTCTAAGGAGAAGGCGGAGGAAGTTGCCGCAAAGATTGAATCGATGGGAAGAAAGGCAGTGGCAGTACAGTGCAGTGTGGCAGATTATGAGGCATGCGGCAGGATGATTACTGACATGCTGGAAGTCTTCGGGCACATCGATATTCTTGTAAATAACGCGGGCATTACCAAGGATAACCTTGTGATCAAAATGACAGAGGAAGATTTTGATACAGTTGTTGATACTAATTTAAAAGGTACTTTTAATACGATGAAACATATGTACCGTCCTTTCATTAAGCAGAAAGCGGGCAGGATCATTAATTTATCATCTGTCTCCGGCGTGCTTGGCAATGCAGGACAGGCTAATTATTCCGCATCCAAGGCGGGAGTCATTGGTCTAACTAAATCCATGGCAAGAGAGCTGGCGAGCAGAAATATAACAGTCAACGCGGTGGCACCCGGATTTATCGACACAGATATGACACAGGCAATGACAGATACTGCAAAAGAAGCGACACTGGCGCAGATTCCGTTAAAGCGTGTAGGAACCCCGGAAGATATTGCGGAAACGGTAGCGTTTCTCGCCAGTGATAAAGCATCTTATATTACGGGACAGGTTATCTCTGTGGATGGCGGGATGGCAATCTAAGGATAGGAGAAGAGAAATGAGCAGAAGAGTTGTAGTGACAGGTATGGGCGCAATTACTCCCATCGGATTAAGTGTAGATGAGTTTTGGGCAGGGATTAAGGAAGGAAAGATTGGTTTTGACCGGATCACCAGATTTGATACCACCGATTTCAAATGTAAGCTTGCTGCGGAAGTCAAGGATTTTGACGGTAAGAATTATATGGATTTTAAGGCAGCCAAGAGAATGGAACTTTTTTCACAATATGCAGTTGCGGCTACAAAGGAAGCTATGGAGGATGCCGGGCTTGATATGGAAAAAGAAGATCCCTACCGCGTAGGTGTAGCGGTAGGCTCAGGGACAGGTTCTTTGCAGGCTATGGAGCGTTCTCACAGCAGGTTGGTTGAAAAAGGACCTGCCAGAGTGGAACCGCTGTTTGTTCCATTGACAATCTCAAATATGGCAGCAGGGAATGTATCTATTCAGTTTGGATTAAAAGGTAAAAGCATTAATGTAGTGACAGCATGTGCGACGGGAACGAACTCTATCGGTGAGGCGTTCCGTTCGATTCAGTATGGTGACGCGGAAGTGATGATTGCAGGCGGTACGGAAGGCAGTGTCTGTCCTATTGGTATCGGAGGTTTTTCAGCGTTGACGGCTTTATCTACCTGCGAAGACCCTGCGAGATGCTCTATTCCTTTTGACAAAGAAAGAAGTGGATTTGTCATGGGCGAGGGAGCTGCTGTCGTAGTATTGGAAGAACTGGAACATGCCAAAGCAAGAGGCGCTAAGATTTACGCGGAAGTTGTCGGTTATGGATGTAGTTCTGATGCATATCATATTACCTCTCCAGCGGAAGACGGAGCAGGAGCAGCCAAGGCGATGGAGTATGCAATCTCGGATGCGGGAATTGACAAAGAAGATATCACTTACATCAATGCCCACGGTACAGCGACACATCACAATGATCTTTTTGAGACGAGAGCGATCAAGCTTTTGTTTGGAGATCATGCAAAAGATATTAAGATTAATTCTACCAAATCTATGGTAGGACATCTTCTGGGCGCTGCCGGAGCCGTTGAGTTTGTGACTTGTGTGAAGGAGCTGGAAGAAGGATATATACATCGGACGGTGGGCTATCAGGTTCCTGATGAAGAATGCGATTTGAATTATTGCAAAGAGGCGTACGAGGAAGACTTTGAATATGCGTTATCAAACTCTCTTGGGTTCGGAGGACATAATGCAAGCCTCTTGGTGAAGAAATATCACGAGTGAATTTAATGTGAGTATTTGTTATCGCAACTACTGCAATGGAGCGGAATAAGAAGGAGATAGAGATATGTCACTTATGACAGCGAAAGAGATTATGGAAATCATTCCTCATAGACAACCGTTTATGCTGATTGATACAATTGAGGAATTGGAAGAAGGGAAAAGAGTCGTAGCGAAAAAGTGCGTTTCCTATAACGAACCGTTTTTTGCGGGACATTTTCCACAAGAGCCGGTTATGCCCGGCGTTCTGATTATAGAAGCACTTGCACAGACTGGTGCGGTGGCGATATTAAGCCAGCCGGAGTTCAAAGGTAAGACAGCATATTTTGCGGCGATTAATAGTGCAAAGTTTAAAGGAAAAGTGGTGCCCGGTGATGTGCTGACGTTGGAGACAGAGATTATCAAGATTAAAGGGCCCATCGGTGTGGGCGCGGCAAAGGCATATGTGGACGGTAAACTGGTGACACAGGCGGAGCTTACTTTTGCTATAGGTGAGGCATAAAAAGTGTGAGAAGATGCTGAGAAGTGATAGGAGTAACATCAGCATAAGTGTAAAGGGAGAAATGAATGGTAAAAATAAAACCTCTCGTGATAGGAGATTTGATAGCAAAAGTGCCTCTGATACAGGGAGGCATGGGCGTAGGAGTGAGCCTGTCTTCTCTGGCAGGTGCGGTGGCAGCAGAAGGTGGGATTGGTGTGATATCTACGGCACAGATCGGTTATAGAGAGCCGGATTTTGATACCAATCCAATCGGTGCGAACCTGCGTGCCATTAAGACGGAGATTCATAAGGCACGTCAGATTGCTAAAAACGGCATTCTGGGTGTCAATATCATGGTTGCTACCAGAAAATATGAAGAGTATGTAAAAGCGGCTGTGGAGGCGGGAATCGATCTGATCATATCGGGCGCAGGTCTGCCTATGGATTTGCCTAAATTGGCAGGTGCGGCGAAAACGAAGCTGGCGCCTATTGTGTCCAGCGTCAAATCAGTACAGGTTATCATGCGCTATTGGTGGAAAAAATATAACAGACTGCCGGATGCCATAGTCGTCGAAGGACCGCTGGCGGGAGGACATTTAGGCTTCCACAAAGAACAGCTTGAAGACATCGACGGATTGCATTATGACAGTGAAGTCCAAGCAATTATAGAGAAAGTTAATGAGACAGCAACGGAGCATGGAACGGATATTCCGATCATTATGGCGGGAGGAGTGTACACCCGTGACGATATGGAACGCTATGCGGAAATGGGTGCATCGGGCGTACAGGTAGCGACCCGCTTTGTGACCACATATGAATGTGATGCGGATGATGCCTACAAACAGGCATATATTGATGCAAAGAAAGAGGATATTGTCATCGTGCAGAGTCCGGTGGGAATGCCCGGAAGAGCCATACTCAATCCTTTTATGAAAAAGGCGAAAGAAGGACAGATTCCACACGGTAAATGTCATCTCTGTGTCAGCACATGTAATCCCGCAGAGACGCCATACTGTATTACAGATGCGTTGATTAATGCGGTGAAAGGTAAGATAGACGATGCACTGATATTTTGCGGTGCCAATGCCTATCGCGCTGAGAAACTGGAACATGTGAAAGATATTGTAGATGAGTTTCGCCCAGAGTGAGAAACAAGCAGAATGAGGGAAAAGATGGGAACAAAAATCATAGGAACAGGAAGCTGTCTGCCTAAGACAGTAGTGACAAATGACGATCTGTCTAAGATCATGGATACTTCCGATGAGTGGATCAGTACCCGCACCGGAATTAAAGAGCGTCATTTAGTGAAAGAGGAGACAACAGCAGGCATGTCCACGGAAGCGGCAAAACGCGCCATGGAAAATGCAGGGGTGACGGCAGAAGAGATCGATCTGATCATTGTAGGTACAGTGTCCGCAGATCATGTGACACCAGCCTGCGCATGTGAAGTACAAGCCGGAATCGGAGCTGTAAATGCGGTTGCTTTTGATATCAATGCTGCATGTTCAGGATTTATGTTTGCGCTCAATATTGCACATGCATATTTGCAGATGGGCATGTATAAGACAGCATTAATTATAGGGGCAGAGACATTGTCTAAGCTTATGGACTGGAATGACAGAAGTACATGTGTACTCTTCGGAGATGGGGCAGGTGCGGCAGTAGTACGCGCAGATGACAGAGCCGGTCTTTTAGCTTTTGATCAAGGAACAGATGGCGTCAGAGGAAGTGTGCTCGCCTGTGTAAACCGTTCTAATAACAATCCTTTGGTTGAGACGCCAAAAGAACTGGAATATGTACATATGGACGGACAGGAAGTATATAAATTTGCCGTGACGGCGGTACCTGCATCACTTCATAAGACCATAGAGGCAGCAGGACTTACGGTGGAAGACATTGATTATTTCGCGCTTCATCAGGCAAATATCAGAATTCTGCAGTCTGTTGCGAAGCGGCTGAAGGTATCTGAGGATAAGTTCCCGATCAGTCTGGATCACTGTGGAAATATATCCGCAGCCAGCGTGCCGATTCTTCTGGATGAGATGAACCGCAAGGGAATGCTGAAGCCGGGGATGAAGATTGCGCTGTCGGGCTTCGGCGGTGGACTTACATGGGCTTCGGCGGTGGTTGAGTGGTAAGGGCATCATATACAGCGGCTTTCTGGAAGGATTTATAGAAGTAACCGCACCGGATATGAATAGTATAGAATTAAAAAGACATGAAATGATCAGAAAGCGGTATAATAACGGGTATTATTTCATAACATGATAGTAAGAAAATTTAGGATTGCAAGCCATCGGTAAAATAAATGTATCAATTATTTTCGGTGGCTTTTTGTGTGTCTATGTTAAATTATATTTGGGCGGGTATGATATTGGTCGGTGTCATATATGGAGCGATAAGCGGAAGGATGGCAGATATTACAAATGCCGCATTAGATTCCGCAGGGGATGCGGTGTCTTTGTGCATTACCATGATCGGAGTGATGGCGCTGTGGGTTGGACTGATGGAAATTGCGCAGAAGTCCGGATTGATTGCAAAATTGACTAGAGGAATACAGCCGTTTATTAACTTTTTGTTTCCTAGAATTCCTGCTGGACACCCTGCGCGGGAATATATTTCTACCAATTTGATTGCTAATGTGCTGGGACTTGGCTGGGCGTGCACGCCGGCGGGGCTGAAGGCGATGGAGGCGCTGGCGAAGCTGGAGGAGGAGCGGGGGAATCCGACTTACCTTGGCGATGGCAAAAGCGCAGGCGGAAAGCGGGAGCGCGTTGCCAGTAATGAGATGTGCACGTTTTTGATTCTGAATATTTCTTCTTTGCAACTGATACCTGTCAATATGATTGCATACAGGAGCCAGTACGGGAGTGTGAACCCGGCGGGGATTATCGCACCGGCGATTGTGGCAACGTTTATCAGTACATTGGTGGCGGTGGTGTATTGCAAGGGAAAGGATAGTAGGAAGCGGAGAGTGTGAGGGCTCTCCGTTTTATATATCTGCAAATGCCATTGACAATATATAATAAACAAACTAGAATGAAATTGATGGTTCAACTCTTTTTTCACTATAATATTTTGCCGGGTGGAACAAAAATGGGTGTAATAGAAAAATTCAAAAATGAATTTTTTGAAGAACATAAAAATCTACTTAGCAAAAATCATGTTTATCGAAATCATATCAATAAATTTGTTAGGTATTTAAACCTGCCAGATGTACAATTATCAAACGCGCCTGCCAAAATCAATATAAATATAGTTGAGGAATGTATCAGATATTATCATAATGAAGGCGAACTCAATTCCAGATCAACCATAGAGTCGCATCTTGAGTCGGTTAAAAGCTTCTACGACTACTTAAGTGAGACTGGTAAAACAACGGATATTTTTTCGGATTACAATTACAGTAAATTTAAGGATGAAATCGTTGAGAAATATAGCTTGTTGGAACCTGTAGAGAGAGGAAGCTATAAATGTGAAGATATCAAAACTATTTTAATTGAACTGGATAAAGCTATTGATAATTTTCAGAATGAAACTGCTGGAATCAGAGAAGAAGAAAGATATCTTCAAAGAATAATCTTAAGACTGTTTATTAAGATGACATTAATTGCGCCAGCCAAAAGAAGTGTGATTACAAGTATAAAAAAATCAGATATCACAAAAGATTATAAAAAATTAATAATAAATGGTATAGATGTCAATATACCTTGTGGTTTGTCAAGGGATTTATGTGCGGCATTAAAATATGCAGAATCTAAAAACAAAGAACCCATTAAGGAAGAGGATAATTTTTTTGAGTATTTATATAAATATAAAGGGAAATTTCGGGTAGAGAGTCTTAATACATGGCTTTATAATGCAGCACAGGACTTTGGGGTAATGGAGGAGGAGTGCAAAAATAAAAAGACATTGGCTGTAGAGCCGATTAAAAATATGGTAATTCAAATGATGGTTGATAATATGATTAATCCTGTATTTATATCAAAAATAGCGGGGCTTACACTTACTATGATTGAAGCGACATATTATCCCAAAGATTGGAATGCTAAACACGAGGAAGATATCAATAAGTGCATTAATAAAAGTATTGCACAAAATGATTATTACTGTTATGTATAGAATGCATTTTAAGCAGCAGGGAGTGTATAAGTATGGGAATATATTTAAATCCAGGAAATGAACAGTTTGAGGTTTCTGTTAATTCTGAACTATATGTGGATAAGACGGAATTGATTAAATATACGAATAGCCGTATCGGAAAAGACAGACCGTTGATCTGTTCCAGCAGGCCAAGAAGGTTTGGAAAAACAATGGCGGTAACCATGTTGGCAGCGTATTACAGTAAAGGATGTCATTCTGAAAAGCTGTTTGCAGGACTTAAAATAAGTCAGAATGAATTTTTCAAAGTGCATTTAAATAAGTATAATGTTATCTTTTTGGATATCCAGTGGATGTATGGAAATGCGCTTGAGGAAATGAAGAGAGATTCAACGCTTAAAGTAGTGAGCTATATTCAGGAACAGGTGATAGCCGAGTTAAGAGAGGAATACTCCGAATATGTCCAAGACGATGACATTTCATTGCCTTCGGTATTAGCAAAAATCAATGTTATGACAAAAAATCAGTTTATCATTATTATTGATGAATGGGACTGTCTGTTCCGGGAGGACAAAAATAACGAAAATCTTCAGAAAGAATATATCAATCTTTTAAGAGGGCTGTTTAAAGGTGCGCCGTCGGGAGCTTTTTTAAAGCTTGCTTATATTACAGGAATTTTACCAATTAAGAAATACGGCACACAGTCAGCTTTAAATAATTTTCGAGAGCATACAATGGTCAGTCCAAGACAAATGGCAGAGTATGTCGGATTTACAGAGACAGAGGTAAGGACGATTTGCAAAGAACATGACATGCCATTTAAAGAGATGCAAAGATGGTATGACGGATATTATTTTGCAAAGATAGGACATATTTATAGCCCTAATTCTGTAATTGAAGCTGTAGATAGCAGGGAATTCGGGAATTATTGGTCTGGAACAGAGACGTATGAGTCTTTGATGACATATATTGCAATGGATTTTGATGGATTAAGGCAATTGATTATAGACATGCTGGGAGACCAGGGATGTAGTATTGACGTGGAATCATTTCAAAACGATATTACTTCATTTAAGTCTGCAGATGATGTTATTACCTTGCTAATTCATATGGGATATCTGGCTTATGATAGTAAAATAAAAAAAGCTTTTATTCCAAATGATGAGGTGAGGAGTGTTTTTCTGCGAGCAATTAGAAATGATGGGTGGGAAGAAGTAATAAAGGCGGTTGACGCATCGGAAGCTTTACTTAAGGCAACTTTGGAGATGAACGAAAAGGCTGTGGCACAGATGATACAAGAAGTCCATATGCAAAGTTCATCTAGTCTGATATATAACAATGAAATTTCTTTGAGCAGTGTGATTGCGTTGGCATATTATAGTGCATGCAGAGATTATACTCTTGTAAGAGAACTGCCGACAGGAAATGGATTTGCTGATATGGTTTTCCTTCCTAAACGTACATCTTTAAATCCGGCATTGATTGTGGAACTAAAATGGGATAAAACTGCAGAAGGAGCAATCAGTCAGATTAAAAGTAAAGGATATGCGTCAACCCTTAAAGAGTATAAAGGAAATATTTTGCTTGTCGGAATCAATTATGAGAAGAAAAGCAGAAAACATCAATGCAGGATAGAAAAATTTGAAATGTAATTTTAGCAGTATCAAAATTTATTAATAAGTTCGTGTCATTAACTTGACACAAGTGGGCTTAAGGCGATGGAGGCGCTGGCGAAGCTGGAGGAGGAGCGGGGGAATCCGGCTTACCTTGGCGATGGCAAAAGCGCAGGCGGAAAGCGGGAGCGGGTTGCCAGTAATGAAATGTGCACGTTTTTGATTCTGAATATTTCTTCATTACAACTGATACCTGTCAATATGATTGTTTACCGGAGTCAGTACGGCAGCGTGAACCCGGCGGGGATTATCGCGCCGGCGATTGTGGCAACGTTTATTAGTACGCTGGTGGCGGTGCTGTACTGTAAAATGAAAGATAGAAGGCGGAGGTATACGAGTACGTAATGAAATTAGCATCATAAGCTATATATATCCGATTTAAACAGGTTGTAACAGGCTATTACAGCCCGCTGCAACCCGACAGTCTATTCTGCTTTAACGCAAAAGGCAAAATAACCGTGCATAGTATTAAGCAGTAAACTGTAATCAAAAATCTCCCTATAAAATATTTTTCTAAACTGTTCTACCGCTATTATATGGCTGTTCTCCAATTGATATTGTGAGGACAGGTCGCAATATATGCCAAGCTGTTCCGCGATCCGCAATGAAAGCTCTCTGCCGGCATTCATTACCAGCTTATCCATTTTTGTCAGCGGCATACCCAGCATAGCGCTAACAGCTCTCAATACCAGACTATTTTCCAGAACCATAAATATTTGTACCCTTTTTTTGATCGCTGAGCGATATGTTAAACGGATGATCAGGCTGGTTCCGAAATCTTCTCCACTGTAATGTTCGCTCACAATTTCTGTCTGTAATCTGAAAATTTCCTGTATGGTGACAGTCAGAGCATTTTCCAAGGCATCCATATCGGCACCGGCGTTATCTGTTTTCCATCTATTTGAAATCTTACCTGTAATGGCGCGGTCTTCAATTAGAATGTGGGCAGTAAGCCATCCAAGGCAGATGCCGAGGAAATGCTGGATAGATTCCTGCGAATAGTTTGACTCCATAAGTTCTTTTTCCAGTGCCGGAAGTGTTTTAAACCGCATGTCGTCATGCAGGCGCTTGTGTATCTCATAATCTTTATAACCGATAGACTGCATATAGGCTTCTTCATCGGCAAAATGTTCTATAGCATAGTTTTTAAAGTATTTGATGCCCTCGGCACATGCCCACTGCCCGTTATTTTCATCTCTGCTCAGATGGACGAGCCTGCGTACGATTGAAAAGAGCTTCCGGTGTGCATTGTCGATGGAATCAATTCCGATGTTAAATTGTTTGTTCCATTCGGCTTCTTTAGACATGGTACTCCTCTATCGGATGGGGAACTGGGTTTGTTAATAATATATGTCGAAAAATAAAATAAGGTGTCATTTTTTGGAGAGAAACTAAATAGTTTGTGTCACTGACCTGCACCAGCTTATCGGCAAAAAAAGGAAGCCATCGCGTGGCTTCCTTTCAGTGTCTGCAATAAAATCTCCATGGACAGCAACTTACAGGTCAGCGCCATGGTCAATAACGATAACTTGACCGGTAATGGCAGAAGACTCATCACCTGCAAGGAACAGAATTGCGTTTGCAACCTCTTGTGGCATACATACCGGCAATGACAAATCTGCATGTTTTGCCATGGCTCCCATCATATCCGGGTCCAGTTCATCTTTTTTCATGCCCATTGTCATCGGGGTAGCGACAGTTCCCGGACAAAGTGCATTGCACCGTACATTTACGCTGGCACAACGCATGGCAATATTTTTTGTCATTCCGATTACGGCGGCTTTGCTCGCTACATAGGCAACTCCGCCGCCGCCTGTATAACCTGCCACACTCGAAACATTAACAATAGATCCAGATTTTCTCTCAACCATAATTTTGGCGGCTTCCCTTGTCATGTAGAGAGTTCCTTTTGTATTGATGTCAATCAGGGTATCGATAGTCTTATCTGTTACTTTTTCAATGGCCTCAATACCGTTATCTACTACACCGGCGTTGTTGACCAGTATATCAATAGTGCCAAATGCTTCAACTGTCTTTGCGATTACCGAACTGCACTGCTCCTTATTGGAAATATCGCAAGGTACTGCAAGGGCTTCGCCACCAGCCGCTTTAATTTTTTCTGCTACAGCTTCCAGTTGTTCTACCCTTCGTGCCGAAATGACAACTTTTGCTCCTTCTTTTGCAAAAAGTTCTGCAGCACATGCTCCAATTCCTGAGTTTCCACCCGTTATAACTGCTACTTTTCCGTCAAGTCGTCCCATGCTCTTACCTCCTGTTTACATTGAAAGTTTTGCTTGCTTTCAGCTTTTCCCATATTGTACCCTTTTTATGATTATGGTTATTTTAATTGTAACACATTCAAATGGATAAATATAGTAGATAGCACAGAGGAAAACTATAGCCCTACACTCATCCAGCATCCTTCTGCTCCAATACCGTCTTTAGGCTGTATCAGAATCCCTTTGTCAATGAATAGATCAACAAGAGAATCCAGAACCGGCATGTTTGCGAGATCGTTTACGAACTGCCATTCACCCAATAGATGTTCCGGTACATTTTCATAAATTAATTTTGCGATATCAGCGGCAACGCTGTCTGCTGATGCGTTGAGATAATCTTTTTCAAGCTCACTCGAAATTTCATAAAGGTGTTTTAAATCGGATATATTGCTTACAAGTATTTTGGTATAAAGGATATCCCCTTCACGGTATAGATAACCACATTTTATTGCTTTCGCTGCATGTTCTTTATCCTGTTCAGAAAGGTTTTTGATATCAATGCCGTTTATAGCTTGAATTGCCAGCTGGAGTTCAGGATCATTCGCAACATTATGACCACAGTGGAAATGTTTTTTGATACGGTTGGTATATATATTATCAAGACGGACTTGGGCATACCCACAGATGTTTGTGGCGTTTATGCCATCCCAGCCGCCGCCGTAACTCGTCCCATTGGACTCAAAGCCAAAGACATTGAAAGGGCGTTCGGTCTTTGCAATGCCGGTAAAATGCTTTTCTTCCAGAATATGATAGACTGTGCGGGCAAATGTCCCTGATATTGTATGAATCTGCTGCCAGAGGATCAGGTTCCAGTCAATCCTATGATTTAAGTAGGGAAATGCCAGAAATCTCTCTTTATTTTCCTGAATGAATTTTTCGATCACATCAGAGATTTCCGGAAGCCGCGCGACATAAATATTATGGGCTTTATCTATTGTCGCTTTATCCAAAAAAATAAAGTTAATTGCAAATTTTCCATTATCAAGACGGCGGAGCAGACCATATTCCCCGTTTGATCCTCTAGTAAGGATTTCGACTTCCTCTTCAACGTAAATAGTCGGGATATTCAATTCTTCTGATATTTGCTTTGCAGTCATCGGTTTTTGGTGGCAAAGCCAGACAATATGTCTTGAAAAACGTCTTGTGCAAACTTCTCTGGGATCGCCCCACGCAGGAGATCCTGTTCCCCATATAGTGAAATCAATGTCATCAAGTGTAACAGGTTTTTTTGCTGTTTGATTTTCCATTTTTTCTACCTCCGTTTTCAGTACTTTTCGTGCCGAAAAAAGTCGTTGACGGATTGCTGTTTCGCTGGTGTTCTGCGTTTTTGCAATGTCTTTAATTGGAAGACCATCGAGATAAAAGGCGACCATAACTTCGCGATAGGCTTTTGTCAAAAAAGCAATTTGCTGATATACATTTTTTAATAATGTGATGTCGTCCTGTTCCTGAGTCTGTCCATCATTGGAAATTAGCGAAAGGATTTGTTCTGGATCACCTTCATAGAACAAATGCGCATGTTTGTTGTGATGATTGCAAAAATCTGCGTACACATTCCGGGCAATTTTCCAGATGTAGGAATAGACGTCGGTAATTTCACCGTCAGTATTGGCAGTCCGGACAAGGGCATAAATGATATCAGAACATAATTCCTGAGCTTCGTAGCTGTCTTTCGCTCTTGCATAGCAAAATCCAAATAATTTTTCCAGCAAGTCTTTGTCAAGCATTTTAAGCAGTTCTTGTTTTTTCAATCTTAACTTCCTCCGGCGTATGTATGTTTCATTTATATAGTCTTGGCAATTTCTAATTTGTTAGGTGGGTTGGAAAAATTTATAATAATTGTATGAATTGCAGCCGCTTTCTGCATAGAATAAAACAAAACGGTACAGGAATAATTTATGGAAATTTATGTGGTAAAATCAGGGGATACTGTAGATTCCATTGCTGAGACTCATGGAATCTCAGTATCTTCCGTTATTTATAACAATCAGCTTGTCTACCCCTATCCTCTGGCAGTGGGGCAGGCGCTTCTTTTATCATCGGGAGAGTCTTTGGAGCCTTCTTATCCGGCATGGGTAAATGGCTATGCTTATCCTTTTATTCAGCGGGATGTCCTAGACGAGACACTTCCTTATCTGTCTTCTCTATCTGTTTTTTCTTATGGATTTACTACGGATGGCGATCTGGTTCCACCAACGCTGGATGATTCATTTATGATCAACGCCGCGCTTATGGCGGGAGTGCGTCCGGTTCTTACACTGACACCGCTTGGTCCTGACGGGAATTTCAATAATGCGCTGATCACTGCCGTGGTTAACGACCAGACTGCCAAAGATAATCTTCTCGCCAATCTTCTCGCAACTGTCCAAGCGAAAAACTTTGGTGGTGTGGATATTGACTTTGAATACATCCGTCCTGAGGACCGGATTCCCTTTGCCGATTTTGTGGCGGATGTCAGGAATTTGCTTTCTCCTTACGGGTATCATGTCTCGGTGGCACTGGCGCCCAAAACCTCTGATACGCAGGCGGGACTTCTCTATGAGGGAAAAGATTATGCTCTTCTGGGAGAGGCGGCTGACAGTGTTCTGCTTATGACTTACGAGTGGGGTTATACCTATGGCCCGCCCATGGCTGTGGCTCCCGTCAACAAAGTACGGCAGGTGGTGGAATATGCAGTCACGCGTATCGCACCATCCAAAATTGATTTGGGGATTCCGAACTATGGCTATGACTGGACGCTTCCTTTTGTCCAAGGGATGTCCCGTGCAACTACTGTCAGCAATCAGGAAGCAGTGCGGATCGCCGTAGAGGCTGGTGTTCCCATTCAGTTTGATGAGGTTGCAATGTCGCCCTTTTTTCAGTATGAGAAGGACGGACAGCTTCATGAGGTATGGTTCGAGGATGTGAGAAGTTATCGGGAAAAATTTTCTCTTTTACCGGCATATGGACTGCGCGGGATGGGATATTGGCAGATCATGCGGTTTTTCCGCCCTAATTGGCTCTTGCTTCAGGATACTTTTCAGATTCAGAAACCATGACAAAAATAGTATGTGGGTGATGGACAGAGGGCGGAAAAGCTGAGGGTTTCCCGCCTTTCATTCTGCCAGTAACTCCAATAGTTCTTCTTTCGTAAAGCTTCCGCTTCCCAGATCCTCGCCGGATAGAACCTGCTCTGCCAGTTCTTTCTTTCGCGCTTGCAGCTTCATGATATTTTCTTCTATCGTATCCTTCATGATCAGCTTATAGACGTTCACCACATTTGTCTGACCAATCCGGTGCGCCCTGTCGGTGGCTTGATTCTGTACGGCAAGATTCCACCATGGGTCAAAATGAATGACAATATCCGCAGCAGTCAGATTGAGTCCGGTTCCGCCTGCTTTCAGAGAGATGCAAAACACGTTGGTTTCATCGTTGTTAAAGTTCTCGACCAGTTTTAGCCTCTGCTCTTTAGGTGTAGAACCCGTAAGCACATAATAGGAGATCCCCTCTTCTTTCAGCTTTACCTGCAAATTTTCCAGCATAGAGGTAAACTGTGAGAATAGAAGTACTTTGTGACCACCCGCAACAGCATTTTGGATCAGGTCTATGCACATGGCAGATTTGGCGGAAGGGCTCTCGTAGTTCTCATAAATAAGTGCAGGGTCACAGCATAACTGCCTTAACTTGGTAAGTTCGGAGAGTATCTGTATCTTAGCGGTTCTAAATTCTTCATCGGACTGCTTGTCCAGCATCATACGGATTCTCTGGACATGAGCTGTGTACAGCTTCTGCTGTTCACCTTCCATATTAGCGTACATGCTTTTTTCGAGCTTATCCGGCAGATCGGTAAGAACGTCTTTTTTTAGTCTCCGCAGGATAAATGGTCTGACCATTTTCTGAAGTCTGCCCATGGCTGCCTCATCCTGATGCTGCACTACGGGTATTTCGATTTCTGTACGGAAACGCTGGTAGCCATACAAGAGTCCCGGCATGAGGTAGTCGAAAATACTCCAGAGTTCACTTAGTCTGTTTTCGATTGGTGTTCCAGTGAGAGCAAAACGGCATTCTGATTCTATCGTTTTGACTGCTTTTGCCGCCTGTGTATTATGGTTCTTGATATATTGTGCTTCGTCTATAATCTGGCAGAAAAAGGGAATGCCCTCATAGGCTTCCAGATCCCTTCTCAGCAATTCATAGGAGGTGATCAGAACATCTCTGCTCTGCGCACTATGTATAAGTTCCCGGCGTTCGTCGGCGTTTCCTGTCACCATTCTGACAGGAAGGCTGGGAGCGAAGAGGGAAAACTCATTTTTCCAGTTAAAAACCAAGGATGCCGGTGTGACGATCAGAACACGGCGGTTATCTGTGACTTTTGCCTCCAGATATTCTGACAGCAGAAAAGCAATGGTCTGCAGTGTCTTGCCCAGTCCCATATCATCAGCCAGTATGCCGCCGAAACCATTGTGGTACAGTGTTTTGAGCCACGTAAATCCGGTAATCTGATAAGGACGCAGAGTGGATTCCAGACTTGCCGGTACTTCAAAATCATTCTCATCAACGGTCTTCATATTCCGAATGAGTTCCTGAAACGCTTTATTGCGGATGGCCGATACATCTCGTGATTCCTGAAGCTCCTGATCCAGATAAAGAGCTCTGTATCTGGGCAGCGTGACAGTTTCTTTGCGCAGTTGTGTGTCTGTCAGATTCAGATTCTGTCTGAGGTTCAGAAGTGTCTGAAGCCCCTCGTCTTCTGCTAGGATAAAGCTTCCGTTTTTCAGGCGGAAATACTTTTTCTTTCTGTCATATTTCGATAGTATTTCGATTAATTCCTCTTTGGATAGCTCAGCAGAATGCATGGTCAGTTCCAGCAGATCTTCTGATAAAGACACACCCACTTCCACTTTGCCGCTGTATATTACACGGATTTTCTTTAAGGCGTCGGAGACGTACACATCTCCTAACACCTGTAAACGTGGGATTCCCTCTGTGAGCAGTTCGTAGATCTTATCTTCATCTCCGGCAATGACCATTGCATGTTCATTTTCGTCATAGGCATTACAGTAAGAGGCGACCGTGTTTCCTACTTGTATTTCCTTGATGGCGTCCCGTCCTGAGCGTTCTTCGTCTTTCTTATAGACTTTAAACTTTTTTTCTCCATAGACAGCATAGACTTTACATGTGATAAAGTCTTTTTGCGGTGCGTCCAGATAGATTTCAAAGGTGACGGGCTCCACGCCGTAATCTGCTTCGCTGAAATTTACCCGTTCGCATTCATAATGATTTTCTAAAAGAGGAAGCAATTCCCGACAGAACAAGGGAATATCACTTTTGTCAATGTAGAATGCTTTTCCAGAAAGTTCAGGCAGGCAGGATAAAAATTCCCGAATCGATGAGAGGTCTTCGGCGTTTTCCCGATAGATAAGCCCATCCCGAAAAGTATAGACAAAGTGGGCGGAATAAAATGTCGTTAAAGGTTCGGATTCTACTTCAATGCCTTCATCTTTTCTCGTGATACGCATCCGTCGGATTAATTCCTTGTCTGTCCAGTGCCAGATTTTTTCGCCGGAACCGTTCACATCAATTAGGACAGGGCGGTCCTTTAAAATAGTTAAAAGCTCTTCAAAATCTGTTCCGTTAAGTGGAATCTTGCGCAGTTTCAGAAATGCCGGAGAGTAGGAGTAATAGTCGTACTCAACATAGCGGCTGCCATTTTCGCGTACCCAGTCAAGAATGAATTGCACGAGTTTTTGGGACAGCGGAGTAAAGGCGCTTAAGGTATGGATGAATTTAAGTTTTTTGCCATAGGAATGCTCTGTGCACGATTCTGTGTTCAGGGCAAATGAAAACACGTCCTTGAGGACATAACGGGTATCTGTTCCGATTTTAAATTCTACTGAAGCGACATTCTCACTACAGTAGAAATGAGGCTCCAAAGATACTTTTTCATAAGGGGTATCCGGCATTAGGGGAAGGGCGGATTTCACTCTCTGGCGTCTGAGCAGATCCTTGATGACCGGCGTTGTTTCTCTGGAATGGGACTTGGGGAGAAAACGCCCGCCTTCGGGAATGACATAATTGGAGAGTCTGCGCCTCTGTCCGGCAGAGCCCGGCGCCTCTATATAGTCAAAAATTGTTTCTTGTATGTCGAGGCGGTTTTCACACTCTAAGAGCACGGCGGCACAATGTTTGCAGACACCATCATAGTTGTAGAAAGCGGGACAGTCGCAGAAGCACTCGGACAGTTCTTCATAGAATGTATTGTAGACAAGCTCTACCTTGTATTTTTTCTTCCCGCTGCCCTGAACAACGGATTTCATGATAATTTCTCCGTCATGCTCTTTGGACTGAAAAGTCAGCACTTTATTTTGCCTGAACAGTTCAAGTCCCCTTTTATAAATGGTGGTGCCGGTAATTTCGTTAATGATCTGTTTATTCAGCACGGTAGATTCCTCTTCTTAGTAATTAAACTCAGTTGAATCAATTACTTCCCATGTTTTATCAGAAATCTTAAACGCCAGTTCGTCAGGCTTTTCTACAGGCACATAGAGAATACCTGTAATCAGTTCCTGATAAAACTTGGCTATAAGCGGCATTGCATCTCCGTCTTCAAACTTGAGAAGGGCTTTGCCAAGCGCGGCTATTATAAATGGCGGATAACCTATGACTTTGCAGATTTCCTTCATCTCTTTTGATTTCGTTGCCTTCGTTACAGTCTCATGTGCAATGAGTCTTGCACTTTCCCATCCGCCGGCGATGTTATCTTCCATAGATTTCATAAATATGCTATGTTTCAGCCCAGCCAGATAAGTTGCCCTAAAGGTCATGGCGTCCGGATAACAGATACAAGGTATACGTTTGCAGATACCATTTCCTGATGCCTTGGCAAACTGTTTGCGCCAGTCGTCAAATAACTTATGTAAGTCCGTATGCTGCCATGACTGAATCGGGCAGCAGGTGTAACCGGGAGCACTGTCATACTCAGCTGCTTTGTCGGGCAGCATTGCCACCTGCTTGACTATGAAATTTTGTTTTTGGTAAATAATCTTACCATATGGTCTCCAATCATTGGGTTCGACGTTCATTATGTGTCCTCCGTTGATAAAAATGTATACTTTAATATTCTATCGGCATAAAGCAGAAAAAAATTTAGGATGAATTTTTGTATCGGGACTGCTGACTGCATCTATTATTTGGTGGACATTGACGGTTAAATGGATATATAATAGCATATCAGAAAACAGATAAGAGAGGAATACTATGATCACACCACAGCATTATACTTCACTGGAGAGTGCTATATGCTCGCTTTTCGGAGAAGGAACAGAAGTTGAAAGAACCAGCCGGATAGCCGGCGGTGATATAAATGAAGCGTATGGCTTGACGCTGACAGATGGCAGGTGCATTTTCATGAAGTCAAACGCAAAGGAAAACCTTTCTTTTTTTACCGCGGAAGCTGTCGGACTGACCGCCATTGCCAGAACAAAAGCTATTGGTACGCCGCATATTCTTGGCGTTGGAACTGATGAGGAAGGTGCCGGATATTCATTTTTGCTATTGGAATTTATCTCTGGTAAAAACCGCAACAGGAATTATTGGGAGGAACTTGCCAGACAGCTTTCCGACATGCACCGGGCGTCAACAGCCGGACTTACCTCAAATGGAAAATATGGTTTTGATTGTGATAATTATATTGGAATGCGCAGACAGATCAATAGAGGGCATGACAGATGGATAAACTTTTTCCGCGACTGTCGTCTTGAGCCGCAGTTTCAGGATTCCGATCGATATTTTGACAGAGAGGATTGGAAAAGAATATTCCGGTTCCTCGATCGCATAGATGAAATTCTTGTGGAGCCGGAATATCCGTCACTGCTGCATGGTGATTTGTGGTCAGGAAACGTGATCGAGGGCAATGATGGCAGAGCATGGCTGATTGACCCGGCAGCTTATGTGGGACATGCCGAGGCGGATATCGCAATGACAGAGCTTTTCGGGGGATTTCCGCCGATTTTTTACGATGCTTATAAGGAAGCGGCACCTTTGCAGCCGGGGTATGAACATCGTCGTGACGTGTATAATCTTTATCACCTCTTGAATCACTTGAATATGTTCGGGAGGATGTACCTTCCGGCGGTGAAGCGCATTGTAGGGCGGATGTGAGAAACGGGTGGAAAAGCTGGCAAAAAATCATACAAATTTCACGAACAGTATGATTCTGAACCGATTATTTTCGCAGTAACATTCAATATTTCCGCCCAGTTTGTCTAAGAAAGCCTGTACGCTCTGCATTCCCAGCCCGTGGCCTTCACCTCTTTTGCTTTTGGGAAGTCCGGTTATGGAATCGAAGTCAATTTCCTTTTCACATTCGTTTTCCATATCAATCAGCAAGTGCTCTGACGTGCAATGTATTTTTGCGCTTATATGTTTTTTTGCCGATGCCAGATTTTTGACACTGAACACTGCATTCTCTAAGAGGTTTGCGAGCACCATGGCAAACTCATACTCATTGACCAGAATCTGCTTAGGAATCAGTACCTCCAGATGTAGTGTAATATGAAGGGATCGCGCCTGCTCTGCTATTTTTAATAGAATCGCATTGACGATCAGGTTCTCACAATACCGATTGACTTTATTTTCGTTCACAACCTCATTGATATGTCCGGCTATATTTCGGATTTCATTATATTCTCCTTGATCTAACAGGGAATCTATCATCATGGAATAGTGCCTCATGTCATGCCGCAATATCTTCAGATTCTGCTCGGATTGCTCCACTAAATAGTTCTGGCTCTCCAGACCTTTGATATAGGATTCAAACATCACGTTCTTCCAATATTCCTCCACCTGTTTTGCCTCACTGTCCAGATAACGCAGTACCACTACGTAGGACACAAGCATCGTAATCATCAAAAAAATACTGACAAGGATATTTTCGGGATATTCATAAAGAGTATATGGAAAGAATGCAAGACAGGAAAAACTGCAAAAAAAGAACACGGGGATCAGACATAATTCCCACCAGCTTCTTCCGAAGTCCCGTTCACAAAATCTATGAAATATTTTCCCAATCTTGCAAAAAAGTATCAGTAAAATTGTAAGATGCATCAAGAGATTTCCAGCTAACGCCAGATAGACACTTCCTGTAAGTATGTAGAGAATGGAGGCTGTTATGCTTCCTACTATTACGTAATTGGAAGCGCTTAGGCTGATGAATAATACTCTGCTGTCCCGCTTTTTGGAGATAAAAAGTCCTGTAAATTGTGCTATGGCAATTTGTACTATGGTTGTGCAGAAGTAAACCAGACCGCTATGTGGAAACAGATTCAGCTTAAAGTAGTCCAACAGGTTCATTGCAAAACAGGATGCAAAACAGATAAGGAGCGTCTTTTTGGGGGAATAGCGGTGTACTAAAAAAAGATAGACGAATACCATAAAAAATACGTGGCTCAACATATACGATATATCTTTTAAATAAAGCATTCTGACCTCCTACTGATATTTCCCGGAAACAAAGAGAAGGTATTCACGTTTGACATTCGCCGCTTTTGCTTTGCTGACCGGGAGCTGTATGCCGGATTCCATGATTACGCTGTCCTGAGTCAGTTGCTTCACATAATCAAAATTGACAACAAAGGACTTGTGAATCTGCTGGAAATTTCTCTTTTCAGTAATTTCCTGTACTTCTTCTTCAAAAGATCTTCTGATGAAAAGGCTTTTCAATATCTCTCCGTCAACCATATGTATTTCCAGTCTTCGGTTGACATTTTCGACATATTCTATTCTGGAATAAGGCTGCTGTATCAAACCGTTTTTTGTCTTAATCAGATATGTTGGCTCCATTTTTACTTTTGTATAAGATAGGGCATAATCCAGCGCCTCAAAGAGTTTATCCTCATCGAGCGGCTTTAGCAGGTATCTTATTGCATGCACTCCATAGGCATCCAGTGCATAATCATTCGAGGAGGTAATATAAATGATTACACTCTCGGAGCCGGAAAGCCTGATCTGATTGCCGAGGTCAATGCCCGTCCGACCGGGCATCAGCATATCCAATAGATAAATATCTGATAGTTTCCCTTCTGATATCTTGTTATATAATTTGCACGGATCGGAGAATTTCTCCAGTTCAAAGTCCCTGTTTGAGTATAATGTTTTATATTTTAGCAACAGCTTTTCTATTTCCAGCAGATCTTTAATGCTGTCGTCACAAATTGTTATTTTCATAGATTTCTCCATTGTGAATAAAAATTTCACTAAAAATTATAGCGGTCTTAAAAAGGTTTATCAACCGGTTCAGCCGTGAAGTTTACGCATAATTGTGAAGAATTAGCAAAAAAATGTGAAGAAGTGCAATTGACGCAAAATAGCCGGCGGAATAGAATAGATGCAGATTTGACAGTGTGTGCCGCAGGAAGTGCTGTGAAATTTGTCTAAATTAGGCTCAACAAATAATGGGAGGAAGAGTTATGAAAAAGTGGAAGCTGATTCTGGTAATGGGTATGTTGATTCTTGCTTGTGCGGGTTGTGGTACGCAGAAGGCAGATAATGTTCAATCATCGGAGGAGGTTCCTGTCGTAGAAACACAGACGGAAAGCGAGCCGACAGAGAACGAAGTAGAAGAGAGGAATGACAGCTATGATGATTTGGAGGAAAAGGGGGACAGCGGCGAGGCAGCAGCATTTGCAGAACAGATTCAGGCGGCAGCAGCGAATAAGGATATGGACGCGCTTGCTGACTTGTGTTTCTATCCGCTGGCAGTAAATGGCGAGGTTATTGACAATAAAGATGCTTTTATGGCATTGGGCGAGGACGTTATTTTTACAGAGGAAAGATGTGCGGTAATCGCGGCGGTAGATGTTTCATCGTTGGAGGAGACTATGGCAGGAATTATCATGGGAGATGCTACACCTAATATTATTTTCAAGTCCGTGGACGGAGAACTGGGGATAACGGGGATTAATTAGTCCATGGGAAGAGAATTATCATTGTAACATAGAGGGACGAATTTCTAATGGAGAGTCTGCGGACTCTTCATTTTTGATGTGCGCCAGAGATTATTTTATTGGAAGGCGTTCTTTGTGGAAAATAGTCTCGGAAATGTGGTATACTATGGAAAATATTTATATAGCAGCGGAGGATAAATATGGAAGAAACAATGAAGGATTATGAAAAAGAGCTGGAGGCATCATTTCGCACAATTAATGAAGGTGATGTAATTAAAGGCACTGTGATTGATGTAAACGAGGAGGAAGTGACTCTGGATCTCAAGTATTACACACAGGGAATCATCAAGGCGGCGGATATGAGCGATGATCCTGATTTTTCTCTTATGTCGGATGTGCATGAGGGCGATGTGATTGAAGCATCTGTAGTGAGGACGGACGATGGGCAGGGAAATATTCTTCTTTCCAGAAGAGAAGCGAACGCAGTGCTTGCGTGGGACGTGCTTGCAGGATATATGGAGGAGAAGAAAGACGTCAGCGTGAAGGTGAGTGAAGTCGTAAATGCCGGCGTTGTTGCTTATCTGGAAGGTGTCAGAGGATTTATACCTGCGTCCCAGCTGGATATTTCCTACGTGGAAAACCTTGAAGAATACAAAGGCAAGGTACTGGATGTAAGAGTTATAACAGTTGATCAGGAAAAGGAAAAACTGGTGCTCTCGGCAAAAGAGATTTTAAGAGAAAAGGCAAAGGACGAACATGACCACAAGGTGGCAATGATTGTACCCGGAACTGTTCTGGAAGGTACGGTAGAAAGTTTACAGCCTTATGGAGCATTCGTAGATTTAAAAGATGGTTTGAGCGGTCTGGTACACATTTCACAGATATGTCAGAAGAGGATCAAGAAGCCTTCTGAGGTACTTAAGGTTGGCGATAAAGTTAAGGTAAAAGTTTTAAATACCAATGATGGTAAGATTTCTTTGAGTATGAAAGAGCTGGAAGAACAGCAGGCGGAGGAAGTGGAGAATATTGACGTGAAACAATATGGTTCAAGCGAGAGTGTGGGAACCAGCCTCGGAGATCTGTTTGCGAAGTTAAATATTAAATAGAATGCGGATCGCATAGATGGTAAGGAGCGAAGTGATGAATCAGGCGTACTTATTTGTACATTTTAAAGAAAAGTCCACACCCGATGGAGAACAGGTATACTTTGGTGTCAGCAAGGACGGTTTTCATTGGGAAAAGATAAATGACGGCAATCCGGTTCTCTGGTGCTACCATGGGGACAAAGGTGCGAGAGATTTTACTATAGCATTTTGTAAGGAAACAGGCAAATACGTTATTCTTGCGACAGATCTTTCGCTGTCTTATGGGATGCGGGGGAAGTATCACAACCGCTGGGAAGAAATTTCCAGAAACGGAAGTAAATGTTTGTCCTTGTGGGAATCAGAGGATTTATTACACTGGACAGAACAGAAGCTGGTGACAATCGGCGATGAGAAATTCGGGTGCCTTTGGGCACCGGATATCATCTATGACAATGAAAGACAGGATTATCTAGTTCATTGGTCTTCTTCCCATGTGGAGGATGATTATGCTAAGAAGGCGATTTATTGCTGTCGGACGAAAGATTTCATAAATTTTACGAAGCCCGAAGTACTGTATCGGCATTCGACGGACAGCGTGATTGATTCGGCAATCTATGAAGAAAATGGTAAATATTATATGTTTTTGAAGAGCGATGAAAGGGGCGGTCACAATATCCTGCTTCGTTCTGAATCTTTGACAGGCCCTTATGAGCGGATCGAGGCGTTCGACGAGAGTATGGCAGGATTAGAGCCGGGAGTCTACGAGGCGGCGACGGCAGTGCGCATAGAGGACGGCAGATGGTGCCTGTTTCTCGATTATTATGGTGTTCCGGGAGAGGGACAGGGATATGTGCCTTTTATTGCGGATTCTCTGGAAAGCGGCAGATTTGTACGGGCAGATGAGTTGTTTCAATTTCCGTATGGATTCAAACATGGAACGATTTTAACGATTACGCCGGAGCAGTATGAGGCAATCAAGGCGCACGATTACAAATCATTAGCTTGATGTAACCGGAGACTGTTATAGGACAGAATTTTAAAAAGGGAGGATTCGAGAATGTATGCGGCTAGTTATTGTCGGGATATTACGAGAAAGAAACTGCTGTCATTATGGCTGGCGGCATTGTTTTTGTTTTGCGGAATAGCAACCGGAGTTTATGGCTGGATGGAGCTTCGTGTAGATAAATCAACATGGGAGTATATGGAATATGGTAAGTTGGTCATTGGCTGGTTAGGCGTGCTTTTTTTTGTGACTTTGGGGATTGGTACAGCGTATACGGCGCTGCGGGATGCCTTTTGGCCGGAAAAGAGCGCGCTTGCGCGTTCTATCCGATCGCAGCTTCCTTATCCTGACAGTGCGCCGGGGGTACAGGAACTATTTGCCATGGTAGATCAGGATATAGGAGCGAATGGCCAATGGTTTGACAAGGTGGCAGTCGGAAAGGAATGGGTGCTTGGTGAGGTGGCATGCCATATTCCCCGCATCCGTGTCTTTTTTGGAAGGGATGAGATTCGGAGCCATAGAAGCGGTGAGCGTATCAACACTACGCGAATCATAGAGCTTTACATATTGGATGACCGCAGGCAGAGTCACATTATGACTCTGAATAATCCCAGAGAGCTGCAGCCTCTTCTGGACTGTATTTCTCTGCGGGCGCCGGACGCTATTTGCAGGCCTTACAGTGAATATAAGGGATGGTGTCGGAAGTCGGATATGGAGTGGGAAAATATGCTGCGGGAATACCGGGTGCGGCAGGGTGAGCGGGAGATGGCAGATTTTCGAGCCGGAAGCGCGGATAACGTTATAGATCAGAATATGACGCTTACCGGTCCGGATGGCAGTGTGACATCCAGAGTGACGGCGGAACTGATCCGACAGACATTATTGGAATGCTTAAGACAGGGTGAGGGAACCTTTTCTCTGGCTCCCGGACGACCAATCGAACAGGGTGAAATCCGTTTTACGGGGTTGGAATGTTTTGTAGGATTTTATGAGGATTTGGAAGAACCTTCGGTTCAGGAATTAGAGGAGTTGGGAGAGGCTGAACTGTTCATGAAAATGACATCTACAGGAGCCGGACAGGTACTGCAATACGGAAGAACCTGCCAGACGGATGTCCGGACAGCGGAAAGTATTCTGCAGGCATGGTTTAAAGGTGAGCTTCCGAATCTGAGTGGCTGGGAAGCTGTACCTCTCACAGTCAAACAGGAGCCAGTAAAGAGGCGGGAGCTTCCGCCGCCACACTTAGGGCTGATGTCCGTGTCAGGCGTATTCCAGAGTCATGACAGGTTTACGCTGGAGGATGTGGAAGTGGTGGCGGAAGGTATGAATGCCGGAGAGTATCAATTAGTTGACTTGACGATGCCGGGTGGATATCTGTGGATGCGCATTCAATGCGGTGATAAGACTGATGGCAGGTGCAAAGTATCAGTGACCCGGGCGGACGCCGATAAGCTGCGTTTTTTTAGAAATTTGTGTACGCACAAACAGGCGGCATCATGGTTGATGGAATTTGCCAGAGGAACGTTTCAGCCAGACTGGAAAGAATGGAAGGATTACACCAGACAAGCAGAAAAGGAATTTAAAAAGAAATAGGGGGAATGATGAATTATGGGACAATGTTTTAGCGATGCGGTGGAACAGGCACTTCGATACATCTATTATGATCTGCGTGCTGGAAAGGGTGCTGAGGGGTTTGCGCTTCTAGAGAAGGCCTCTGCGGCGGGCGACGGGGATGCGTCCTGTGTTCTTGCGAGGTGTTATTGTGGCAACCAATATGTATGGAGCGGTCATGATTTTCCGGAGGACGATGATAGGGCAACAATGTTGATTCACAAGGCAGTAGAACAGGGCAGTGGAATTGGTGTGCTGGTTGCGCTTCGCTGCGGTGAGCTGACGCCGTCTTTAGAGAAAAAGATGCCTTTTGCGAATCTTGAGGAGGCTTTTGACAGTGTACTTGCCAAGGCGGAAACGGGGGATGCATTCTGCCAGTATACAGTAGCAAATTCGTATTTCTGGTGGGATTTTCTGCGTATTCAGAATAAAGGGCGGGAATCTTTTTCGAATGAGAGGGAGTATAAGGAATACCTTCGGGAAAATATATCAAAATGTGAGGACTGGTTCTGGAAAGCGTTTCGGGGCGGCATGTACTTTGCTGCTAATAATCTGAACCGATATTATACGGATGGGGATGAGGATATTATTGCCCCTCGTCCGGAGATGGCTAAGAACCTTTTTAGAACTGGTGCTGAGATGGGGTATCCTATCCATCAGTGGATTTATGCGGATGAATTGAAAGAACAGAAACGTTACGAAGAGGCGTTTCAATGGTATAAGCAGGCGGCGGAAGGCGGTCAGCTGGAGTGCTGGTTCTGTGTGGGTCTTGCCTATGAAGAAGGCGAGGGTACGCAGCAGGATGTGGCTTATGCGGCGCAGTGCTATGAGAGAGGCCTGACCCAGAAAAAGGACAGTGGTAAACGGATCGGGTGTGCTAACCGTCTGGGTGCAATGTATTATGAGGGAAAAGGCGTGGAGAAGGATTACGCCAAAGCCGTCCAGCTTTTGACGTATGGATATGAACATAATACCAAGTACGGAGTCTGCTATCTGGGAAAATGCTATTTCCGGGGTTTAGGTACACAGCAGGACTATGTGAAAGCAAGGGAGTTTCTGGAGCAGGTAGATTGGACGAATAAAGAGGCATTCTATATGCTGGGCGCTATTTATGGACAGGGACTTGGTGTGCCGGTGGACATTAAGAGAGGCGTGGAATATCTGAAAAAGGCGGGAGATAATCAGGAGGCGAAAGCGGAACTGCTCAAGTATAAAAAAACACTTTTTGGTAAATGGGTGCGCAGATAGGAAGAAAAGAAGGAGACCATTATGTACAATCCCCAACTCGAAACATTTATCCATGTAGCAGATGCTGGCAGTTTTAACAAGGCGGCGGAAGAATCGTATATCACGCCCACAGCAGTGATTAAGCAGATCAACCTGCTGGAAGAATCGCTGGGAGTGAAATTATTCGAGAGAACACACAGAGGGTTGAATTTAACCAAGGCTGGAAAGTCTTTATATCAGGATTCTAAGTATATTATCCAGTATTGCAGGGACTCCGTAATACGGGCAAAGAACGCCATGCAGGAAGATACAAATATTATCAGAATTGGTACTTCCCCCATGACACCTGCACAGCTTTTGATGCAGCTATGGTCCAAAATTCAGGTATATTGTCCGGACATCAAGTTCCAGCTTGTTCCCTTCGAAAATACGCCGGAAAATGCCAGAGAGATTTTAGGCAATCTTGGAAAAAACATCGATGTGGTGGGAGGAATTTTTGATGATACCATGCTGGACCTGCGCAGTTGTGCGGGACTGGAATTATCACGGGAGCCTTTTTGCTGTGCCGTTTCCGTTCACCACAGGCTTGCAGCCAAGGATAGGCTGAGGGTTCAGGATCTGTATGGAGAAAATCTGATGCTGATGCGACGGGATTGGAGCCATTATGTGGATCAGCTGCGGGATGATATCTGGCAGAATCACAGGAAGATACATATTGTGGATTTTGAATTTTATAGTATGAATGTGTTTAACCGTTGTGAGAACAGCAATGATGTATTGCTGGCGATTGCGGGATGGGCGAATGTGCATCCTCTTTTAAGAGTGATTCCTGTGGAATGGGAGCATAGCATTCCTTACGGACTGCTTCATGCGCCCGAACCATCGGAGACAGTCAGCCGTTTTCTTGCGGCAGCGCAGACAGCGGTATCTAAATCATAGTTATAACCTTTAGGTGCAAACTGGTGAACAAAACGAGACTTCTTTTGAGGTCTCGTTTTTTTTATTATATAGGATAAATAATGGTTTTACTTTAGATGGAAAGGCAAGGGATAACAATGAGAAAAAATATTTTTGGTGCGGTGAGTATATGTCTGCTGCTTGGGCTGACGGGGTGTGGCAGCGGGGCAGCAGGGGCTGACGCGATGCCGGATGAAACAGATACGAGCAGGACATATACGGTAGATACCAAAATATCAGATGTAATTAATGATCCGGTTTTCGGAGATTATGGCAGATTAATTTTCCCTGTGGACACGGGCTTTTGTGGTGGAGAAACATTAGGTGAGCTCAGGCTGACATGGTACAACAATATTTCTCCCGATAAAACAGTGGAAATTACAAACTATATGAGAGACCACGCTGAGGCGGGAGACATCATTTTCTATGATATTTATACGGATGAGGAGAAGCGGTCAGACCCGGAAAAGGAAGATACCGGTTTGTTTTTCTTCAAAGGCAATCCGGGAGAAAAGTTCGCTGTATGTAATGCGGGCGGCGGCTTTGCCTACGTAGGCGCTATGCAGGATAGTTTTCCGCATGCCTTGGAGCTATCTAAGAAGGGTTATAATGCTTTTGCCTTGATTTACCGTCCCGGAGCACAGACGGCGTGTGAAGATTTGGCGCGGGCAATCAGTTTTATTTTTGCAAACGCAGAGGAGCTTGAAGTGGATACGGAGTGCTATTCCTTATGGGGCGGTTCTGCAGGTGCGCGAATGGCAGCATGGCTCGGTTCTTACGGTCCGGGGGCCTTTGGCGAAGATATTCTTCCTCAGGCGGGTGCGGTGATTATGCAGTACACCGGCTTAAGTGACTATACGGAAACCGATCCGCCTACTTATGTATGTGTGGGCGAAAATGACGGGATCGCAAACTGGAGAACAATGCAGAGCCGTCTGGATGCCATGAGTAAATTTGGAATTGATACCGAGTTTCATAAATATCCGGGGCTTGGACATGGCTTTGGAATTGGAACAGGAACTGTGGCGGAAGGATGGATCGATGATGCGGTAGCATTTTGGGAAAAACAAGCTAAAGGGGTATGAGGGGATGAATAATTTTATTTTTAAGAATACAACAAAAGTTTTTTTCGGGGCAGGATGCGTGAAAGAGTATTTATGCTGTCTGACCAAGCATTATACAGATACGATTATGCTTGTTTATGGCGGTGGCTCTATAAAAGAAAACGGAGTTTACGATGAGGTGATGGGAATCCTTGCTCAAACAGGGAAAAAGATTGTCGGGTTTGGAGGCATCATGCCGAATCCAACGTATGCAAAGGTGTTGGAAGGAGCAACGCTGGCGAGGGAAAATAATGTGGGACTGATTCTCGGTGTAGGTGGCGGTTCTGTGATGGATTGCTGTAAGGCAGTTTCGATTGCGGCACGATATGACGGGGATGCATGGACGGATTTCTGGGTGCGGCCCGGCATCATGGATTTTGAACCGTTACCGGTTGGAGTGATCGTTACTGCAACGGGTACGGGCAGCGAATGTAATGGCGCTGCCGTGATTACGAATGAAGAGACAAAAGTAAAAACAGGACGGGATTATCTGAAGTGTAATCCGAAATTTGCCCTGCTTGATCCGGCATACACTTACAGTGTTCCCAAATTTCAAATGATGTCCGGTGGTTTTGATACGCTATCCCATATCATGGAAATTTATTTCAGCGAACCGGATGAAAATAATGTATCGGACGATGTTGCCGAGGCACTGATGAAAAATGTGATCCGCAACCTGCGGGCGGCAATCGCTGACCCGCAGGATTACAATGCAAGAAGCAATTTGATGTGGGATGCTGTGATGGCGGAAAACAGAATTATCAAATTGGGAAAATGTACGGATTTTCAATGCCATAATATGGAGCATCAGCTTGGCGCGTATACGAACTGCAATCATGGAGCGGGACTTGCGGTACTTCATCCGGTATATTACCGGCATATTTATATGGAGGGACTGAACAAGTTCAGGCGGTTTGCAGTTAATGTCTGGGGTGTAGATGCGGACAAAAAGAGCGATAAAGAAATTGCACTTGCAGGAATAGAGATGCTGGAGAACTTTATTTTGGAGATAGGACTTCCTGTGACTCTTAGAGAGCTGGGTGTGGATGAACAGACAGATTTGAAGAAGATTGCTGATTCCTGTGCCATTTCGACGGGAAGTTATAAGGAAATGAGCTATGAAGAGATACTTGAGATTTTTAAGGAGTGCCTATAGATAACTTTTGAAAAGATTGCACAGAGGTATTTGGTTAGAAGAAAAATGAGTATTGTAAAAGAGGAGAAATAAAATGAATAAAAAAATGATGCTGCTTATATCTATTATTATCCAGATTGTAGCGCTTAGCGGAATGACAGAGAGCGAACCGACACGGAATTCCCGTGTTCTGATTGCATATTTTTCCCAGCCTACAGATGTGGATACTTCCGATTTGGATGCGGTTTCCAGTGCAAGTGTTGTAGTGCGGAATCAAATGCCGGAAAGCAGTAATGACACCGTAGCAGGTGCAATAGCCGATCCACGGAATCAGCAGACGTTGTATTTGTGGGAAGAAAATTATATGCCAGCCATCACGGAGTATACGGAAAACAATGGATACTATGCAGATGATCCAGACTTTCGCCCATACATGGTGGCATTCCCGCGGCGCCACTTCAGATTCAGGCGATGTTAGAGGCGCCGGGAGGTATTTTTATCGAGGCGGACAATGAAAGGGACGGCAATCTGGCGTATCGGGTTCAGGAAGGGAACGAACATAATGGCGAGTCAGCTATGCAGTATATTTATAATGGATTGGTTTGGCTGTGGAAGGGCGAAATTTTATAAGGAGCGATTAAGTTGCAAATTTTGCTGAATATTCGTCATAAAATAACCTTTCTTGCAGAAGATTTTTGAATTTCTGGCAGCTCTTTTATTTTTTGCAGAAACTTTTCTGAAGCCTTAGATAATATCTGATATTTTTTCCAGATAATACTCATGCCGTCCTCTCTTTTAGGAGAGAGAGGGCGGAAACACAGATTGCTATTACCGGAAGTGTTGATTATTTTATCAAATCCGATTGCGTAGCCCAAACCTTCTTCGACCATCAATGAAGCATTAAAGAGCAGATTATAAGTTGCAACAATTTCCAATTCGGATATTTCTCTTTTTATCCATACAGGTAGAGTCCCGCGGGTATCATCCTGCCTTGATATAATCAGCGGTTTATCCCATAAATCTTCCGGAGAAATTGTTTCATTCGCAGCCAGTGGTGAATCCGTCCGCATCAGCACACCCCAGATATCTTTATAGGGCAAAGATATTGAATTATATTTTGCATAATCTATAGAGCCAAATACAATTCCAAAATCAATCAGCCCTTTATCTAACTGCTCCAGTACAAATTCAGAATTTCCGCTGGCGATATGGTAGTGGATGCCGGGGCAGGTGCTGTAAAGCTCTTTTGCAGCTTTTGCAATAAAGCGGACGGCATCGGTCTCACCCGTTCCGATATAAACATCACCGACAATGACCTGATCAGAAAGAGAAATTTCCCGTTCGGTTTTCTGTACCAGATTCAAAATTTCCTCAGCTCTTTTTCTTAGGATTATTCCTTCTTCTGTGAGGGTGACTTTTCTGGAGCCCTTTGTTCCGCGAATTAAAAGTTGTTTCCCCAATTCTTCTTCCATAGCCTTTATTTGGGTGGAAAGAGTGGGTTGGGACAGGTGCAGCGATTCTGCTGCTCTTATAATGCTTTGCTCTCTTGCCACGGCAAGAAAATATTGAAGTACACGCAATTCCATATGCTCATCACCTTTTTAGTATAGGAAATTCCCAGATATATTCCGAGTTTTGTTACACACAATATAGCATATAAATGCATAGGTTTCAAC
>CAMXBD010000007.1 GCA_947179245.1 uncultured Lachnospiraceae bacterium
GTATAAAATTAGGTTAAAAGTGGTGGAAAGTGGTGTGAAGTGGAATAAAGTGGTAGAAATAGAACTGATTTTCCACATGGTATCCGTTTCCGTGGCAGACCACTTGATGCAATAAGTATTGAAACAGTGTATGGACGAAGAGAGCAGAGACGGACAGACACTTGAGGCAGGGTGATTGATGATGTTTATGGGAGAATACAATCACACAATCGACGCTAAAGGCAGGCTGATCGTTCCCTCGAAGTTCAGAGAGTCTCTGGGAGATACTTTCGTGGTGACAAAGGGGTTGGATGGCTGTCTGTTTGTCTATGACAATGAAGAGTGGACTGCATTCGAGGAGAAACTGAAGTCACTGCCTATTACTAACAAAGAAGCCAGACAGTTTGTGAGATTTTTTCTGGCAGGAGCTGCGGAAGTAGAAGTAGATAAACAGGGAAGAATCCTTGTTCCGAACATTTTAAGAGAATTTGCACAGATCAGCAAAGATGTCGTGCTGATCGGTGTGGCAAGCAGAATAGAAATCTGGAGTAAAGAACGGTTCGACGGCATGGCAGCCTATGAGGACATGGATGAGATAGCAGAACATATGGCAGAACTCGGACTCGGAATTTAAGAAGAATCCGACAATCATAAGACTTTACAACAGGGGTAAAGATGGAATTTAAACACACATCGGTTCTCTTAGAGGAAACCATAGATAATTTACAGATCAGACCGGAAGGAATTTATGTGGATGGTACACTGGGCGGAGGAGGACATTCCAGCCGTATTGCATCTGAACTGACCGGGGCAGGCAGACTTATCGGTATTGATCAGGATGAAGCGGCTATAGAGGCGGCGGGTGCAAGACTTAAACCTTATGAGGAGAGGGTCACACTGATCAGAGACAATTACTGCAATGCGAAACAGGCTCTTACAGGGCTTGGAATAGATAAAGTGGATGGTATCGTGCTGGACTTAGGAGTATCTTCTTTCCAGTTGGACAACGCTGAGAGAGGATTCTCCTACAAGTATGATACGGCGCTTGATATGCGTATGGATCTGAGACAGGCGCTGACTGCCGCAGACATTATAAATAGTTATGACGAGATGCAGCTGTATCATGTTATTAAAGATTATGGAGAAGAGCAGTTTGCTAAAAACATAGCAAAGCATATTGTGAATGCCAGAAAGGACAAGCCCATAGAGACGACGGGAGAGCTGAACGAGATTATTAAAGCGGCAATACCGGCAAAAATGAGGGCGACAGGAGGACACCCGTCCAAAAGAACTTTTCAGGCAATCAGGATAGAATGCAACAGGGAATTGGAAGTGCTTAAGGAATCTCTGGATGACTTTATTGAGATGCTAAATCCGGGCGGAAGAATCTGCATCATTACATTCCATTCTTTGGAAGACAGGATCGTGAAGACATCTTTTCGGAGAAATGAAAATCCGTGTACCTGTCCGTCGGATTTTCCTGTGTGTGTATGCGGACAAGTATCAAAAGGCAAAGTGATTACCAGAAAGCCTGTCTTACCATCCGGAGAAGAGCTGGCAGACAATAAAAGATCTAAAAGCGCCAAACTCAGAGTATTTGAGCGAGGTGGACAGTAATATGAAGGGAAAGTAAAGTTATGGCGTCTACAGGCAGAACAGTAAACAGAAATCGCACGGCAGATGCAAGGAGCCGTTATTATGTTCAAGGCAATGTTGTCAGAAAACTGGATGTAACCAAGGAAATAGAAAGACAGCCGCAGAAGAAAATAAGCAATACAGCACGCAAGAACAGGGAACGCGCTAAACATATGAGCGCCGGATATGTGCTTTTTCTCTGCATGGCGCTTATAGCAACGGGAATCATATTGGTAAACTATATCGGTTTACAGTCTGATATTACCAACAGTGTAAAGCATATCTCTACATTGGAGAAACAGTTAAACGATTTAAAACTTGCAAATGATGAGGAATATAGTAGAATAACAAGTAATATAGACTTGGAAGAGATTAAGAGAATTGCGATTCAGGAATTAGGTATGCAGTATGCGGAAGAGGGACAGATCGTCTCATTTGCCAGTGAAAATCACGATTATGTGAAGCAGATGGCTGATATTCCGCAGTAAGCATAACAGATAAAATTAAGCAGGTGAAGATTTGAGCAGTCAGGTTAGAACAAAAAATCCTATCAACAAATTTACAATTAAGATGCGCAGAAAGCTATTGGTACTGTTCCTTTTGGTACTGATAGCTTTTGTAGGGTTAAGCGTCCAGATATTTTTAATCACCAGAGATAACGGTGAAGAGTACAAGAAGCAGGTATTGTCACAGCAGGAATACGATTCAACGACGATTCCTTTTAAGAGGGGTAATATCGTTGATTCTAACGGCACGATTCTGGCAGTCAGCAACAAAGTCTACAACGTTATTCTGGATACGAAAGTACTGATGAGTGATGAGGCAAATTTAGAGCCTACATTAGATGCGCTGCGAAAATGTTTTTCCATTGATACGAACGGCGTCAGGACTTATATTGCGGAGCACCCTAATTCCTCATATTATGTGATGGCAAGACGGGTGGAATATGAGAAGATGAATGCCTTTCAGGAGATAGCGAAAGATCCTGAGAATGGCAAGAACATTAAGGGCGTGTGGTTTGAGGATGAATACAAGAGAGAATATCCTAATGGTTCCCTTGCCTGTGATGTTATCGGATTTACGACTAATGACAATCAAGGTACATATGGTCTGGAAGAATTCTATAATGATACGCTCAGCGGCACTAACGGAAGAGAGTACGGCTATTTAAATGATGATTCCAATTTGGAGAGGACAACCATTCCGGCAGTGGACGGCTATAATATCCAGACTTCCATAGATGCGAATCTCCAGAGTATTGTGGAGAAATACTTAAAGGACTTTAACGAAGAATACAAGGATGCCTACAGACCCGGAAACGCGGCAGAGAATGTAGGATGTATCATTATGGAGGTACATACGGGAAGAGTTCTTGCGATGGCGAATTACCCGACATATGATCTGAATGATGCAAGAAATACCGATAATCTGATCGGCATGCCATTGGTGGACGATAAGGGTAACAGGACTGGCGAATATGTAACGCAGGAAAGCATAGCCGCCATGAATGATGAGGAGATGTACAGACAGCTGGACGCCCTGTGGAAGAATTTTTGCATTGCGAATGCCTATGAACCGGGGTCGGTATCGAAACCTTTTACGGTGGCTGCGGCAATCGAGAGCGGAGCAATTACCGGGAATGAGGCTTATAACTGCGAAGGTGGGCTTCAGGTAGCGGATTGGCCGAAACCTATCAAGTGCCATCAGACGTATGGCGACGGTTATATTTCTGTACAGGAAGGTATTGAGAGATCCTGTAACGTTGTGCTGATGCATGTGGCATTTGCACTTGGCAAAAATGAGTTTGTAAATTATCAGCATCTGTTCGGTTTTGGGCTGAGGACGAATATTGATCTGGCAGGAGAAATGCGGACAGCCAGCTTAGTATATACTAAAGATACGATGGGCACCGTGGAACTTGCAACTAATTCTTTCGGGCAAGGATATAACTCGACGATGATTCAGACAATGGCGGCTTTCTGCTCGCTGATTAACGGCGGTTATTATTATGAGCCGCATGTCGTGGATAAGATTACGACGGCGGACGGCGCCACTCTGGAAAATATTGAGCCGAGGGTCTTAAAGCAGACAATTTCGCAGTCTACCAGCGATACGATCATAGAATTTTGCAACACGGTTGTGACCGGAGAAAATGGTACCGGTAAGACGGCGAGACCTGCGGGATATATGATCGGCGGTAAGACCGGAACAGCTGAGACGATTCCCCGTCGTAATAATGAATATGTCGTATCCTTCATGGGATACGCACCGGCACATGATCCGCAGATTGCCATCTATGTGGTAGTGGATAGACCGAATGCATTTATTCAGGATGATGCGAAATATGCAACCCGGATTGTCAAAAAGATATTAACGGAGGCGCTTCCGTATCTGAATATTTTTATGACGGAAGAATTGACTGATAAAGAGCGGGAAGAGCTGGAGGAGTTAAAGATCCAGATCAGAATGCAGGATGGTGCGTCTGAAGAGCAGCTGACGGATGAAGAAGGCAATCCTATTGATCCCGATGAAGCAGGTGCGGAAGGAGAAGGTTCGGAAGAGGGAACAGATGAAGAAGGCGGCGAGACAGCTGAAGATAAAGCACAGAGAGAGATATGGAAGACGTTTCCATTAGATCCCGAAACAGGGTATCTGAAAGATCCGAATACAGGAGATTTGTTTGATCCTGAAACTGGAGGTCAGGTAAATGCCGGCAGTCTGCTGGGTGAAGATGATCCAGAGGGAGAAGATGATTCCGAAGAGGGAGACGAGCCGGAGGAATCCGGCGATGAGGCAACAGAATAGCATGAATTAAGAATAACCTCATAGAAACGGTAATAAATTATATTAATACCTTTTTGTGAGGTTTTCTATATGACACAGGACACACCCCATCTACACAAGACATACCACAGGAGTAAGACAGTGACGGTGATGTTTCTCTGTCTGGTTGTTTTTGCAGTGCTGATGGGACGACTGGTATATCTTATGGTCTTTCAATCAGAGTATTATACAATGAGAGCTAAGGAACTGCATGAGAGAGAGAGAAGTATCAAAGCAGCACGGGGTAGGATCATAGACGCTAACGGGAAGATACTGGCGGACAATAAAACGGTATGTACCATTTCTGTGATCCACAGTCAAATCACGGATCAGGAAGAAGTGATTGCCATGCTGTGCAAGGAACTGGGGCTTTCGGAGGAATATGTCCGCAAAAGGGTGGAAAAGTATTCTTCCATCGAAAAAATCAGGAGTAACGTAGATAAAAGCGTGGGCGACGCGATCCGAGCATATGATTTGGCGGGAGTCAAAGTGGATGAGGATTATAAGAGATATTATCCATACGATTCGCTTGGTTCTAAGGTGCTTGGATTTACGGGAGGCGACAATCAGGGAATCATCGGATTGGAAGTTATCTATGAAGAATATTTACAGGGAGAGGCGGGAACAATCTTGACAGTGACTGACGCCAAAGGAGTGGAAGTGGCGGAGGAAGGGGAAGAGAGAGTGGAACCCGTAGGCGGGCAGGATCTGTATGTCAGTCTTGATATGAATATTCAAAGCTATGCTACGCAGCTTGCCATGCAGACCATGGAGACAAAAGAAGCGGACAGCGTGTCGATTCTTGTGATGAATCCGCAAAATGGAGAGATACTAGCCATGGTAAATGTGCCGGAGTTTAATTTAAATGACCCCTATACGCTGCCGGATGTGGAGGACAGCGATTCACTGAGTGAGGAGAAGAAACAGGAACTTTTAAACGGCATGTGGCGTAATGGCTGTATCAATGATACTTATGAGCCGGGGTCTACTTTTAAGATTGTCACGGCGGCTGCCGGACTGGAATCGGGTGCAGTCAAACCTACGGATACTTTTAACTGTCCGGGATATATTATGGTAGAAGACCGAAGGATCAGGTGCCATAAAGTAGCAGGTCATGGCACAGAAGACTTTGTTCAGGGAACTATGAATTCCTGTAATCCGGTATTTATTACTGTGGGAATGCGAATCGGAGTGGAACGTTATTATTCGTATTTCAAGCAGTTCGGGCTGCTCGACAGAACAGGAATCGATCTGCCCGGTGAGGCGGGCACGATCATGCACAATGTGGAGAATATCGGTCCTGTGGAGCTTGCCACGATTTCCTTTGGTCAGTCCTTTCAGATTACACCGATCCAGCTGGCGGTGACGGCTTCTTCCATTATAAACGGCGGCAGGCGGGTAACGCCCCACTTTGGTGTGAGAGTGGCGGATGCAGATGGAACTAACAGTCATGTTTTCAGCTATCCTGTCAGAGATAATGTGGTATCTGAGGAAACTTCCGAGACCATGCGGTATATATTGGAGCAGGTAGTGGCGGAAGGAAGCGGTAAGAATGGCGCTGTGGAAGGATACCGTGTGGGCGGCAAGACGGCTACCAGCCAGACGCTGCCGAGAGGAAGCGGCAAATACATAGCATCATTTTTAGGATTTGCTCCGGCGGATAATCCTCAGGTATTGGCAGTTGCGATCATTAATAATCCGCAGGGAACTTATTACGGAGGGCAGATTGCTGCTCCGGTGGTGCGACAGCTTTTTGAAAACATTCTTCCATATTTGGAGGAGATGGACTATAATAGGACATGAAGTTGTACTAAGGCTGCAAAAAACGCAGCCTAAGAACAACTAAGTCATGTCCGCAAGAACAGCGGAGCTGTTCTTGATGGGAATTGCAAAAAGCGTGCATTCTCTGCATGATATGCGGAGCTGTTCTTGATGGGAATTGCAAAAAGTGTGCATTCTCTGCATAGTGAAGTGGTTAGACGTAGTGATGGAGGCGTTATGAATACAACGATTTTAATGTCGGTAATGATATCTTTTGCGATAAGTGTGGTTTTGGGACCGGTGGTGATTCCTTTCTTAAAAAGACTTAAGGTCGGGCAGACCGAGAGGGAGGAAGGACCGCAGAGCCATTTGAAGAAAAACGGAACACCGACAATGGGTGGTATCCTTATTTTGGTGAGTGTGGTGATCACTTCTATTTTCTTTGTAAAAGATTATCCGAGAATCATTCCGATTCTGTTTCTGACGCTCGGATTTGGTCTGATTGGATTTATGGATGACTATATTAAAGTTGTGTTGAAGCGCTCCATGGGGCTTAGGGCATGGCAGAAGTTTACGTTGCAGATTGTGGTGACGGCAATCTTTACTTTTTATCTGATGCGGTATACGGATGTGTCACTCACAATGAAGGTTCCGTTTCTTGACGGAGTGTATCTGGACTTCGGGTGGGCAAATATTCCGATTCTGTTTTTTATTGTGATCGGAACCGTTAATGGCACGAATTTTACTGATGGGTTAGACGGACTGGCAAGTTCGGTTACTGTGCTGGTGGCTACATTTTTCAGTGTGGTTGCGATCGGTACGGGAAGTGGTATTGAACCGATCACCTGCGCTGTTGTGGGAGCGTTGTTAGGTTTCCTGCTGTTTAATGTATATCCGGCGAGTGTATTTATGGGGGATACGGGTTCTCTTGCGCTGGGCGGCTTTGTGGCGGCTGCGGCTTATATGATGCAGATGCCCCTTTTTATTGTGATTGTGGGATTTATTTATATGGTAGAAGTCCTGTCTGTAATTATGCAGGTCACATACTTTAAGATGACCGGCGGGAAGCGTATTTTTAAAATGGCGCCGATACATCATCACTTCGAGCTGTGTGGCTGGTCGGAGACGAGAGTGGTTGCTGTATTTTCTATTGTGACAGCATTATTATGTCTGACAGCCTTGATGGGTATCTGGTAGACTGTGCGGGCTGAACAGATAGAGAGATATGGATAGCAGGAGTGTGTGAAAATGTGTGACAATAAGGATTTACAAGGTAAAAGAGTATTAGTGATCGGTTCGGGACTCAGCGGAATGGGTGCGGTGGAAGCATTGTGCCATGTGGGTGCGCATCCTATCCTGTTCGATGCCAACAATCAGTTGAGCATAGAGACGGTCAAAGCAAAGCTGGCACAGGGTACGGAAGTGGATGTGTTCTTAGGAGAGCTTCCGGAGGAGATATTAGAGTCTGTTTCATTGGCAGTTTTCAGTCCGGGAGTACCTACGGATACAGAATTTGCGGAAAAGTTTCGTGCTAAGGATATTAAGATCTGGGGCGAGATAGAATTGGCTTACAGACTTGGCAAGGGGAAGGTTATCGGTATTACCGGTACGAATGGGAAGACCACTACAACTTCACTGGTAGGTGAGATCATGTCGGCATATTGCAGCAACGTAGATGTGGTGGGTAATATCGGTAATCCATATACATTGACGGCTCTTAATACTACAGAGGACAGCGTGACAGTGGCGGAGATCAGCAGTTTCCAACTGGAGACAACAGAGAGATTTTGCCCTGATGTGTCGGCGGTATTAAATATAACGCCCGATCATCTGAACAGACATCATACCATGGAAAATTATGCGGCGGTCAAGGAGGCTATCACAAAGAATCAGACGGATAAGCAGACATGTGTACTCAACTATGACAATGCTTACACACGTGCAATCGGAGATAGATGTCCGGCACAGGTGGTCTGGTTTTCATCGACGCATAGGCTGACGGATGGTTTTTATCTGGAAGGGGAGGACATCTGTCTTTCAGAAGACGGAACGGCTGTACATCTTATGAATATTCATGACATGAATCTGGTAGGTATGTGTAACGTGGAGAATGTGATGGCAGCGATTGCAGTCACGCGGGCGATGGGGGTTCCCATGGAGACGATCCTGTCTGTGGTCAGAGAATTTAAAGCGGTGGAACACAGAATAGAATTTGTGGCAAATAAGAGAGGCGTTGATTATTACAATGATTCCAAAGGTACGAATCCGGATGCTGCGATTCAGGGAATTAAGGCGATGAGCAAACCGACCGTGCTGATCGGCGGCGGTTATGATAAGCAGAGCGAGTATGATGAGTGGATCGAGGCTTTCGGAGATAAAGTGAAATGTCTGGTGCTTATCGGACAGACGAGGGAAAAGATTGCAGATTGTGCAAGAAAGCATGGTGTAGAAAATATTATTCTGGCAGACAGCTTTGAGGAAGCGTTTGCGATATGTGTCAAGCAGGCACAAAAAGGCGATGCGGTGTTACTATCTCCAGCATGTGCAAGCTGGGGAATGTTCCCGAATTATGAAGTCAGAGGTAAATTGTTCAAAGAACTTGTAAATAATCTGGAGGAATCAGAATAAGTGGCAGAAAGAAATTCTTCCCGTAGAAGACAATCAAATAATGAGAACTTTATGGATTACAGTCTGCTGTTCATCGTATTGTTTCTGCTGGGATTCGGATTGATCATGGTATATTCCACCAGTTCCTACGAGGCAAATCTGGATTTGGGGGATTCGGCATATTACCTGAAGAAACAGTTGTTTGCTACAATTCTGGGGCTGGTAGCAATGATTTTTGTAGCGAACGTGCCCTATCATTTCTGGGAAAGATTTGCCGTGATCGGTTATATCGTATCGGTGGTGCTGATCCTGCTGATCATTCCTTTTGGGCATGAGTCGCATGGTGCTAAACGATGGCTGTACATAGGTCCGATTTCCCTGCAGCCCGCGGAAGTCGCCAAATTGTGTATGATTCTGTTTCTGGCGAGCATGATCTGTACTATGGGGAAACAGATACGATACCGCAAAGGTTTCTGGATGGTAATGTTAGTTCCCATGCCGATCGCGCTGATGCTGTGGAGGATAACACAGAACTTAAGTTCTGCGATTATCGTTGTGGGTATCGCGGTATTGATGCTTTTTGTATCGTGTCCGGACTACAAAAGATTTATTTTACTTGCGGTCGCAACGTTAGCCGGTGCGGTGGTAGTGGTTTTTGTCGTAGTGCAGATGGCGGCGAATCAGGCGGATAACTTGGATTTCCGTGGGGCACGTATTCTTGCATGGCTTGACCCGGAGGCATATGCCAGCGGCAAAGGATTCCAGACGATACAGGCACTATACGCCATAGGGAGCGGCGGTGTGCTGGGTAAAGGTCTCGGACAGAGTATGCAGAAGCTGGGGTTTCTGCCGGAGGCGCAGAACGACATGATTTTCTCTATTATCTGTGAAGAATTGGGATTGTTCGGCGGGTTCGCGGTAATCATTATGTTTATTCTGTTGATCTGGCGGTTCATGGTGATCGCCAACAACGCACCAGATCTGTTTGGCGCGCTTCTTGTAGTAGGTGTGATGGGACATATTGCAATTCAGGTGATTTTAAATATTGCAGTCGTTACCAACACGATTCCTAACACGGGTATTTCACTTCCCTTTATCAGTTATGGAGGATCTTCGGTAATGTTCCTGCTCATTGAGATCGGACTCGTCTTAAGTGTGGCGAGAGGGATACGGCTCAAAGATTTATAGGGACAAGATAACTTTTCATTATAAAACCATATAGATAGAATAGGTCATATTTTTTAGATTAGAGGTAGAGGAATATGGACGCTATTCGTATCTATGGCGGTAACTGTCTGAAAGGACAGACTACGATACAAGGGTCAAAAAATGCGTCGCTGCCGATTCTTGCGGCGACGCTTTTGATAAACGGTACATGTGAAATAGAGAATTGCCCTGACATTTCAGATGTTTATCATATGTTAAGACTGCTCACGAGTCTGGGATGCAAGGTAGAACGGGAAGGGACGCTTGTGCGGGTGAATACGGAAGGACTGTCAGAGTGTGACATGCCTTCGGATTCTGTAGGCGTAATGCGTTCTTCTATTATGCTTCTGGGAGCGCTGCTTGCCAGAACAGGAAGAGTATGTATGGAATATCCCGGCGGATGTGTGATAGGATCAAGACCTATCGATCTTCATCTGCAGTCGCTTCGTAAGATGGGCGTTGTGATCGAGGAGAAAGAGAACGGATTCTGTGCGGAAGCGCCAAGGCTTAATGGTACTATAGTAAGACTGCCTTTTGTCAGCGTTGGCGTTACGGAGAATGTGATTCTTGCTGCAGTGCTGGCGAAAGGCGAGACGATAATCGAGCCGGCGGCAAGAGAACCTGAAATACAGGCGTTGTGTGAGTTCTTACAGCATGCCGGCGCACAGATTGAAGGAATTGGCAGCAAACGTCTGATTATCCATGGAGTGGAAAGGCTTGCTCCGGTCAGATACCGTGTACCGGCGGATCGTATCGTAGCTGGGACCTATCTGAGTGCTTGTATGTGTACGGGCGGACGGATTTTTCTGCAGGAGGCGCCGGTTCATCATATGGAAAGCATATTGTCACGCGCTGTGGAAATGGGGGCGGCGATCGGCTATGAGGCGGACGGCATTGTGGTTACCGGCAGGGATCATGAGAGTATATGCCGCGTGCTGACAACGGATTGTTATCCGGCATTTCCGACTGATATGCAGTCGCCTTTTATGGTAGTTATGGCTGTGTCGGGACGGCAGGGGCGTATAGAGGAGACGGTGTTTGAGAATCGTTTCCGCATCGTGCCGGAGCTATGCAAGATGGGAGCGGATATTACGGTTCACGGGAATACGGCGTATATAGGCGGTAATAGCAGGCTGCACGGCGCAATTGTGCAGGCGGAGGAACTGCGTGGCGGAGCAGCGCTTGTAGTTGCGGCGCTTGCCGCGGAGGGAACCAGTATTGTGACAAACCGGCATTATATTGACAGAGGATACGAGGATATCGTACTTAGTTTAAGAGAACTGGGAGCTGATGTAGAACTGGCTTAGCCCGGCGTTTAAATAACAAGAGGTTTTTGAATGGCTAACAAGAAAGTGGTCAGAAAAGTAAAGAAAAAGAATCCAAATCTGCGGCTGGTCAAAAATAATGATACCGCGCCTGAGAAGAGTAAACGCGGACAGGAAGAGAAACTGCGTTTCGGAAGGAGAAAAAGAATACTGATTCTGTCCGTTACTCTGTCTCTTTTGTTTATCATATTGATCGGAGGTTATGAGTATATTATCCATAATTACACGATCACTACAGTATATGTGGAGGGTAATGTCCATTATACCAACGAAGAGATCATGGAAATGGTCATGGACGGCAGATATGGTAATAACTCGCTGTTTCTTTCTCTAAAATATAAGGATAAAGGAATGGAAGACATTCCGTTTATCCAGACAATGGATGTGGCGATAGAGGCGAAAGATACGATCAGGATCACAGTGTATGAGAAGGTGATGGCGGGTTATGTGTCCTATCTGGGACGGTATGTTTATTTTGACAAAGATGGTATTGTGGTAGAGACATCGACGGAGAAAACCGACGGGATTCCACAGGTAACAGGTCTTCAATTTGATCATGTGATTCTGCATGAGCCGCTTCCGGTAGAAAATCCGGATGTATTCAGCGAAGTACTTAATATTACACAGCAGCTGGAGAGATATTCCATGTCTGCGGACCGGATTTATTTTGATTCAGATTATAGGGTTACGCTGCTGTTCGGGGAAGCGAGAGTCGCGCTGGGAGATAGCCAGTATATTGATGAAAAGATTATGAAACTACAGTATATTCTGCCTGAACTTGCCGGTAAGAAAGGTACGCTTGATATGCGGGAATACAGCGAAGACACGAAAACATACAGCTTTGAACAGAATTAAGGCTGTTTTGGAGAACAACAAATATTGGGTATAATTGGTAATTTAGTATAATTCCGTATAAAAACAAAAAAATAGGTTGCGAATTTCGGAAAATGATTATATGATAATGTATGAGAGTCTTTGGGAAAAGAAGGAGGAATCACCTTGCTTGAGATTAAGTCAAATGATGCTGAGTCTGCTGCTAAGATCATTGTGGTCGGTGTCGGTGGTGCAGGCAATAATGCTGTAAATAGAATGATTGATGAAGAAATAGACGGAGTAGAATTTATCGGAATCAATACAGATAAGCAGGCGTTACAGCTGTGTAAAGCGCCTACATTGTTACAGATAGGAGAGAAGCTGACCAAGGGATTGGGAGCGGGAGCTAAGCCAGAAATCGGCGAGAAGGCGGCTGAAGAGAGTTCGGATGAAGTGGCTGCGGCACTCAAGGGAGCGGATATGGTGTTTGTTACCTGTGGTATGGGTGGAGGAACCGGTACGGGAGCAGCGCCGGTTGTTGCTAAGCTTGCTAAGGATATGGGAATCCTGACAGTAGGCGTGGTGACTAAACCTTTCCGTTTTGAAGCTAAGGCCCGTATGACGAATGCGATAGCAGGCATTGATAAGATTAAGGATAATGTAGATACATTAATTGTTATTCCAAATGATAAATTGTTAGAAATCGTTGACAGGCGGACAACCATGCCGGATGCTTTGAAGAAAGCAGACGAAGTATTGCAGCAGGCTGTACAGGGTATTACGGATTTGATTAACGTGCCTTCTGTCATAAACCTTGACTTTGCCGATGTACAGACTGTCATGAAAGACAAAGGCATTGCGCATATCGGTATTGGTACGGGTAAGGGTGATGATAAGGCGAGTGAGGCTGTCAAGATGGCGGTGGAAAGTCCTTTGTTAGAGACGACTATTTCCGGAGCTACGCATGTGATTATCAACGTGTCCGGCGATATTTCTCTGGCAGATGCAAACGATGCGGCAAGCTATGTACAGGAACTGACAGGCGACGATGTCAATATTATCTTTGGCGCAATGTATGATATGAATATGACGGATACATGTAATATCACGATCATAGCTACCGGTATTGAAGAGAAAGCGAAACAAGTAGGCGGACTCGGATTTAAATCTGGATACATAACACCGACTTCCTTACAGGGTAAGCCGGCGGCTGGTACGATACCGGGTGCCGGGCTTGGTAATTTTGTAGCTCCGGGCGGCGGATTAAAACAGCCGGGCGTTCGTGTTGATGGTACTGCGGCAGGACAAGCTAATCCTGCGCAGCTCAAAACAATCAATGGAATCAATAAGACAAGGGATATTAAGAGTTCCGTAGAAGAGAAATCTTTGAAGATTCCGGATTTCTTGAGAAGCAAATAATGATTGAAACCACAGGAGAGAATATCCTGTGGTTTTTTGGTGTTATCTGTCTGGAAAAATTGTGGAAATGCTCCCTGATTGTGACAGATTATTTACCTTCGGTTTCTTATAATAAAGCAGAAGCACGGAGGTGGGATGTGTATTACAAATTATATATTGACAGCGTTTTTATCCTGCAGATGACGAGTAATCTGTATATGCTGTCCCTGACCGGACGGATTCTTAAGTGTACTGCCACGCACAGACGAATCTGGTTTGGAGCATTGATGGGGGCGGTGATGTTTTGCGCAGTGATCATAGTGCCGGTTGGTATGGTGGGAGTCCGGATAGTGATAAGCGCTATTCCTGTCAGTATGTGCATGTTAAGTGTTTCTTTCCGGATTTATCATAGTAAGAAGCTGATCCATGGGAGTCTGGTGATGGCTGGCTGTGGTTTTTTTTTAGGAAGCATCATGATATGGATTCTGAATCGGTTGAGAATGGTTCTGAGAGAGAACATGAGTCTTGTCGTAACACTTTTAACGGGGTATCTGTCATATCGGATTATGTTGAAAATAGTTATGACTATCCGGAGAAGAAAAGAGAACTGCTTGAGAACGGTAACAATCTATGTTCCGAAGCTGGATAAAAAGCTTCGCGTACAGGCGTTACTGGATACAGGAAATCATCTGGCAGATCCTGTCAGCAAGGCGCCTGTATGCCTGATCAGCGAGAAACTGGCAAGCCAGATCAGTTCTGTATTTATGCCGGAAAAGTATCATGTAATTCCTTTTCAAAGCATCGGTAAAGACAGAGGGATCTTAAATGCATATGAACTGCCGGAACTAACGGTGGAAGATCATGAAGGAAGTGTCAGGAAGGAACATGTTATTGTAGCGATTTGTAATACGGGAATACCAGAAGAAAGTATCTATCAGATGATACTTCACCCCCGGTTATTAGAAGACTAGGAGGAATAAAAATGGTTTTAAAAGTGGCAATTCCCGGCAAGGTTCAGTTTAAGATGGTACATAAGGATACAAGATTCCTTATGACAAGGCAGGGAGATATTCATTACATAGGTGGGACGGAGGTGCTTCCGCCGCCTCTTGAGAGTGAGAGGGAAAATGAAATCATAAGTGATCTTGGCACAGAATATGAGGACGAAGCCAAGGCAATTTTAATAGAGCACAATCTGAGACTGGTGGTGTATATCGCCAAGAAATTTGACAATACGGGAGTGGGGGTGGAGGATCTGATTTCCATCGGGACGATCGGGCTGATCAAGTCTATCAATACTTTTAACCCGGAGAAGAACATTAAGCTGGCAACTTATGCCTCAAGATGTATTGAGAATGAAATCTTAATGTATTTAAGAAGGAACAGCAAGCACAAAATGGAGGTTTCCATAGATGAACCTCTTAATGTGGATTGGGACGGCAATGAGCTTCTTCTGTCAGACATTCTCGGCACGGATGAGGATGTGATCTACAAAGATCTGGAAAATGAGGTGGAGCGCAAATTACTGGTCAAAGCCATAGCAAAACTGTCGGAGAGGGAGCAGACAATCATTAAATTACGATTTGGGCTGGGCAGTGTGGACGGTAAGGAACTGACACAGAAGGAAGTAGCCGAACTATTAGGTATTTCGCAGTCGTATATTTCCCGTCTGGAAAAGAAGATCATGCGCAGACTCAAGAAGGAGATGAGTAAAGACAATTGATTTTTATAGTCTGTAATGATATCATATGTTTAAGAGTAATTTGTTGTGCGGTCATAAATATTCTTAAATGTAGAAATGTTTGATCAGGGTGGTATAGACAAACATATGTGAGGGCAAATGAAGAAAATAATCTTAATTGTTGATGACGACAGATTAACGCTGGCAACAGCACAGAATCTGCTGGGTGACATGTATAAAGTGGTTGCCGTAAATTCCGGCAAACAAGCATATAAATATCTGGACAGACATACACCGGATCTGATTCTGCTGGACATCAATATGCCGGAGATAGGCGGATTTGAGATTATGAAAGCACTGCAGGCTGATCCACGCTGGATGAAGATTCCGGTTATATTCTTAACAGCAGACCGGAGTTCGGAGACAGAAGTAGAGTGTTTCCGTGTGGGAGCGTGTGATTTTATTTCCAAGCCTTTCGAGCCGCAGATCATGTTGAGCCGTATTAAGAGTACATTGGAATTGGACGGATACCGGAAGGATCTGCAGCGAAGGCTGGATGAGAAGACGAGGGAAATGGAGCGTATTACCATTCAGGCGATTATGACGGTTGCCAATACGGTAGATGCCAAAGATGACTATACTAAGGGACATTCCCTGCGGGTGGCGGCTTATTCTAAGCTGCTGGCGCAGAGACTCGGATGGTCCGAAGAAGATATTCAGAATATTTATTATGTTGCCATGCTGCATGATGTGGGTAAGATCGGTATACCTGATGCGGTACTCAATAAGCCTTTCAGGCTGACGGATCTGGAATTTCGCCTGATCAAAGGGCATACTGTTATGGGTGCAGAGATATTAAAAGATTTTAAGATGTTCGCGAATATCAGTGTTGGTGCGAAATATCATCATGAGCGTTATGACGGCAAGGGATATCCAGAGGGATTAAGGGCAGAGTCCATTCCGCTTGTGGCGAGGGTCATTGGACTGGTGGACTCTTATGATGCCATGACGAGTAATCGTGTCTACAGAAGAAGACTCAGTGACGATATTGTGATGGAGGAACTGAGGAAGGGGAAGGGAACCCAGTGGGATCCGGAACTGGTGGATATTTTTATTGAATTAATCAAAGAAGGGGCGCTGGAGAAACAGTGGATGCTGGAAGAGGATATGGCGGCTCCGATTTTTGACAGCGAGAAGATTTATGGAATCACTATGAGCGGCGAGAGTGTTTTGGATGCACCTACGGATTACCTTACGGGCGTCTTAAGCAAACGCAAAGGAGAGAACGAGATAGAAGCGAGTCTCAGAGTCACAGGTGGATGTCTGATGATTATCGATTTGGATCATTTTAAACAAATCAATCAGACGCATGGTCATCTGGCAGGCGATTATGCGCTGAAAGTGACGGCGGATGTGCTGCGCGGAGTGTGTGACAGGGACATCGTATGCAGGACCGGCGGAGATGAGTTCCTTTATTTTATAGAAGGAATGACGAGCAGAGATGGTGCGATTACCATGGTAAATGAGATATTGAACGCGTTTGCCAAGAAACAGGAAGAGGTGGATATTCTCAAGGAAACACAGTTGTCCATCGGAATCAGCTTATCCGGAAAAGACGGGCATGAATTTGAGGAAATGTATCAGAGAGCCGATAAGGCATTGTATCATGTGAAGCAGAATGAGAATATCCATTACGGATTTTTCCAGAGTACTGGACTTGTACGTACACCCGAACAGTCTAAGAATGATTTGGAGACAATTATCAACCTTATCAGGCGGCGTGAGACCCATCAAGGGGCATTTCAGATTGAATATGCCGAGTTTGCGCATATATATGAGTTTGTGAACCGTTTTTCACAGAGAAGCAATCAGAAGACACAGCTTCTTTTGTTTACGCTGTTCTCATCGGATGGCAGCGAAGTCAAACTGGAACGTATGGAGGTTGCAATGCAGTGTATGGAACAATCAATCTGCAAATCGTTGCGCGGCGTGGACGTAGGAACCAGATACAGCAGTTCCCAGTTCCTTGTAGTACTGATGGGAACGGAGAAAGAGAGTATCCGCATCGTTACTGACCGTATCATACAGAATTATTTTAAACTGTATGGTGGCAGGGATATTACACTGACATTCGATGTGGCTGATTATTGACGAAGGATTTCAGGCTGTCAGATACATACGCATAGTTTTTAATGCATTTTTTTCCAATCGGGATACCTGCGCCTGAGAGATGCCGATCTTATTGGCGACTTCCATCTGTGTCTTGCCTTCAAAGAAGCGCAGCGTGATGATTTCATATTCACGGTCGCTCAGTTTTTTCATGGCTTCACTTAAGGAGATGTGTTCCACCCAGATCTCTTCACGGTTCTTTTTATCACTGATCTGGTCCATTACATAGAGGGTGTCACCTCCGTCCGTGTAGACTGGTTCGTAGAGGCTCATCGGGACTTGGATCGCATCGAGGGCATAGACGATATCTTCTTTAGGAATACCTATCTCGTCTGCAATCTCGTTGACGGTAGGTTCTTTGGAATTTACACGTGTAAGATGTTCTTTGGCATAGATAGCCTTGTAGGCGGTATCTTTGAGAGAGCGGGACACCCGTATGCTGTTTGCATCTCGAAGATACCGCCTGATTTCACCAACAATCATGGGAACGGCATATGTGGAGAACTTTACGTTGAGGGAGCTGTCGAAGTTATCGATTGCTTTGATCAGACCGATACAGCCGATCTGGAATAGGTCGTCCACATTTTCATTGCTGGAATGAAAACGTTTAATAACGCTTAAGACAAGGCGCAGATTTCCGTTGATATATTCTTTGCGGGCAGAATCATCGCCATCTTCAATTCGTTTAAATAATTCTTCTTTTTCTGCATTTTTGAGAAGCGGCAGCTTCGATGTGTTTACGCCGCAGATTTCTACTTTACTCTGTATCATCTTCTTATCCAGCCTTTCCTTTATTTTGAATCATTTGCCTTTTCTAAAAAGGATGTACGAATCAGCTGGAAATATTCATGAAATTTTAAGGAAAAATCTTTGTATATTATTTTACAAAAAGAGAGTTTTTTGGTACATTATATAGAGGAATTAATGCACTGTCAGAAAGATTTATGGCAGTGCATGGTGTAATGAGGTGAAAGAGGAATGATATGTACAAACTGCGGCGCTCGTCTGATGGAGAGTGATCAGTTCTGTCCGAAATGCGGTACCAAAGCGATAAAGGATTCAAGATGTCCTGACTGTGGGGCGCTGTTGCGCGATGGAGCAAAATTTTGCCCGAAATGTGGCAGGGCGATAGGCAAAAATGGTAATAAGAATAAAAAATTTGATGACACATTAGATATTCCGATTGATGCGATTGAGAGAAACATTCTTTCGGAGACTGCTGCGGAGATCAAGGCAGACCGCAGGACGGGGAGTGCACCCCGTAAAACGACTTCAAAAAGTTCGTCGTCGTACAGCCGGACACAGAGCGAACCGGCTAAGAAAAAGGTTTCAAATCCCGAAGCATCAGTTAAGAAGAAGGCTTCAAATCCTGAGCCTCCGGTCAAAAAGAAGGTTACAAATCCTGAGCCGCCGCGCAGGAAAAAGGTGGTGTATCGTGAAGAGGATTGGGAGGATGAAGAATGGGAAGATGATGATTGGGACGATGACGAATGGGATGACGACGAAGGCGGAGTAGATTTCATAACAATTATGACGGCAGCCGTGGGATGTGTGCTTCTTGTCGTTGTAGCTGTACTTGGATTTCATCTGTATCGGCAGTATGTACCTAAGGATTATGATCAAGTGGCAGAAGAAGAGCAGGAAGAACAGGAGGAACAGGAGGAACAGGAGGAGCAAGGTCAAGATCAAGGACAGGAAGAGAATCCGGAAGGAGGACAGAGCTTTGGAGGAGGGGAAGACAGAGAGACTTATACGCTGACTGTAATCCACAATGTGAATGTGCGTGATAATCCGAGTACTTACGGAACCAACGTTCTGAAAGTGGCACAGGAAGGTGAGACGTACACCAGTTACGGAAGTTCGGATGGCGGAGAGTGGTATGAGATTATCCTTGAGGACGGCTCGGTCGGATATGTTTTTCATGAATACATTTCTATAGAATAGAGAGCTATGTATATAATGTGATACAATAGGAACCTTTTTGCGGCGGATGCATTTAATAATAAAAAGCCCGGAGAGGTTCCTATGCTATTTTCGGAGTTGAAAAAAAAAGAAGTGATCAATCTGAAGAACTGTCAGAAACTGGGCAGGGTGTGTGATTTCGAGTTTGATGAATGTACCGGACAGATTTTTAAACTGATCATTCCGGGAGAAAATAAATGGTGTGGATTGTTTGGGGGCAGTGATTCAAACTATGTCATATGTTATAAAGACATTAAACAGATCGGTCCAGATATCATTATTGTAGATATCTGTATATAGATAAATAATCCGCTTGAGGAGTATATTCATCGCAGAAGGATAGCTGATTGGTTTCCATAAAATAGTTGACATAATTGTAAAAAGCGCCTATAATAAGTATGAATTGTTGTAGTTTATCTACACGTTATTCAATACAAAACATTGATACTGAGGAGGATATCCCTGATGAAATGCCCTTTTTGTGGTCATGAGAATACCAGAGTAATCGACAGCAGACCTGCCGAGGATAACAATTCCATTCGTAGGAGACGTGTCTGTGACGAATGTGACAAGCGTTTTACTACCTATGAGAAAGTGGAGACGATTCCGCTTATTATTATTAAGAAGGACAACAATCGGGAAACCTATGACAGAGCTAAGATCGAGGCCGGTGTTTTGCGTGCGTGCCATAAGAGACCGATTAGTGCTGCCCAGATCAATCAGTTGGTAGATGAAGTGGAGACAGAAGTCTTCAACATGGAAGAAAAGGAAATTCCGAGTCAGGTGATTGGGGAGATTGTCATGAATAAACTGAAAGATTTAGAGGCGGTCGCTTATGTCAGATTCGCATCTGTTTATCGGGAATTTAAGGATATCAATACTTTTATGGATGAGCTTAAGAAGGTACTGGATAAGTAAGCAGGAGAAGCAGGGAGCAGATATGACGGAACAGGAAAAAGAGATTGTAGCCAAAGCCAGCGTGCCGATGACCATCGCCAATGTTTTTCGCTGGATTTTTCTAATGGCAGCATTGTTTATTGTGATATTTCTTTTCTTCGGAAACAAAATCTGGGAAGGCACAGCGTGGTATACTGCATTGTCGGTTAAGGCATATTCTGTGCTTCTTTGGGATATTTTGCTGATGCTTTTGAGCAATGTTGTGCGCATTATTTTTACGGCGAGATATAATAAGATCGTAAAGAGTCTGTAAGTGAAGGAATGATAGAAACCCCTTGCATATCTGCAAGGGGTTTTGTTATGATAGGAGAGGATTTGTGATGCAAAAAGATACAGATGCATAACGATCCGGGACGGAGGAATTATGAAACTGTTTGAACGCTTTTATCCGGATGAATATCTGGACAGTGCATATGCGATCGACTTTGAAAGTCTGTATGCCAGAGGATACCGCGGTGTGATCTTTGACATAGATAACACGCTGGTGCCTCACGGTGCGCCCGCTGACAAGCGCAGTATCGCTCTGTTTGACCGGCTTAGGAAACTGGGATTTGAAAGTATGCTGTTATCCAATAATAAAGAGCCGAGGGTAAAGATGTTTAATGATGAAGTGCATTCACGCTATATCTATAAAGCGGGGAAGCCTTCCACGAAGAATTATTTAAAGGCGATGAAGCTGATGGGAACCACACCTAAGACGACGATGTTTGTGGGAGATCAGCTTTTTACGGATGTGTGGGGTGCGAAGAAAGCGGGAATCAGGACGTGGCTTGTGAAGCCTATTCATCCGAAGGAAGAGATACAGATTATATTAAAACGCAGATTGGAATGGATCGTGTTATTCTTTTATAAGCGTTCTAAAGGACGGAGATGAAATGAAAATGGAAATTAACGGGAAGACAAGAACGTGCGGCTTGATCGGTAATCCGGTGGAGCATACGCTTTCTCCGATGATACACAATACGCTGGCCAAGCTGTTGGGGCATAATTTGGTCTATGTTCCTTTTCCTGTGGATGCGGATAAAGTAGCACAGGCAGTTGAAGGCGCGGATGCCCTTCAATTATTGGGACTGAATGTGACGGTACCATATAAAAGTGAAGTGATCGGAAGCCTGCGGGAGATTGATGAGCTGGCGTGCAGTATCGGTGCAGTCAATACTTTGGTAAAGACAGAGGGCGGATATAAAGGATATAATACGGATATGGAAGGCTTGTACCGTGCCATGGTAAGTGAAGGAATCAGAATCGGCGGTGAACAGATTCTCCTGCTGGGAGCTGGCGGAGCCGCCAGAGCGGTGGCATATCTGTGTGCGGTAAAAGGTGCGGACAAGGTATATATATTAAACCGTACGCTAAGTAAAGCGCAGACAGTGGCGGAAGAAGTTAACCGGACAGTGGGCAGGGAAGTGATTGTACCGATGGCCACGGAAGATTATACCAAACTTCCGGACGGCAAATATCTGGCGATTCAGGGAACTTCTGTAGGTCTTGCGCCAAATACGGAGGAAGTGGTGATTGCCGATGAGGCATTTTATGAGAAGATTCACACAGGGTTTGATTTGATCTATAATCCGTGGGAGACTAAGTTTATGAAGCTTGTCATGAAACACGGTGGGAATGCCTATAATGGACTTAAGATGTTATTGTATCAGGGAATTATCGCCTATGAGTTATGGAATGACGTGAGTGTGTCTGAGGAGGATGCGCAGGTAGTTTATAAGAGATTGCGGGAGCAGTTTATCTAAGCCGGACTGCGACAGCATATGGCCGGTAAGATTTAGATTCGGAAAGAATGGTGGACCGAATGAGAAGCAGAAGATAAAGGAGCAGTTCAAGAATGGGAAATGTAATACTGATTGGATTTATGGGCAGCGGGAAGACTACGGTCGGACTGAGGCTGTCCTATCGCTTAAGGCGGGCAGTCATTGACACTGATAAGGAAATAGAGAAAGAAGAGAAACGTACCATATCAGAAATTTTTGCTGCGGATGGCGAGGGATATTTTAGGGATAGGGAGACAGCCTGCTTGCGCAAACTGCTTGAAAGCACAGGAAATCAGATTATATCGGTGGGCGGTGGATTGCCGATGCGGGAAGAGAACAGGAAACTGTTACATGAGCTGGGACAGGTATTCTACCTGCAGGCAAGCGCGGAGACGATTTATGAGCGGGTAAAACATGATACGACAAGACCGCTCCTTCAAGGAGACGACCCGCAGACGAAGATCAGAATGCTGCTTACAGAGCGCGACAGCTTTTACCGGGAGGCGGCGGACGTAGTTATTAATGTGGACGGCAAAGACTTTGAGCATGTTTTGAGCGAGATAGAGGAGCAGGTCGATTAAGCTGAGGTAAATTCACAGACTATAGGAAAGGAATGGAGAGCAAGATGAAACTGCTTGTAATTAATGGACCAAATATCAATTTTCTGGGTATTCGTGAGAAGAGTGTCTATGGTACACAGGACTATGATTATCTGCTGAATATGATTGGAGAAAAGGGACAGAAAGAAGGATGCACTATAGAAGTGTTCCAGAGTAACCACGAGGGTGCGATTATCGACAGGATACAGGATTCCTATTTTGACGGGACGGAGGGCATTGTGATCAATCCGGGTGCATATACCCATTACAGTTATGCGATTCATGATGCACTGGCAAGTATTACTGTACCTAAGGTAGAGATTCATATTTCAAATATTATGGAGAGAGAGGATTTTCGTAAAGTATCCGTAACGGCGCCTGCCTGTGATAAACAGATTTATGGGGAAGGTTTAAACGGGTATTTGATGGCAATAGACTATATTCTCTCGAAATGAGTTTAAAAACTTTTTGCCTTTTTTCGGGAAAGAGGTTGAAAAAACAAACTTTATAGTATAAACTAAGTAGGAATTATACTTGTGAAAATTTAGGAGGATTATTTTATGATATCGGCAGGCGATTTCAGAAACGGTATTACCATTGAGTTTGAAGGCAATGTTTATCAGATAATTGAGTTTCAGCATGTGAAGCCCGGCAAAGGCGCTGCATTTGTTAGAACGAAGTTAAAAAATATCATCAACGGAGGAGTTGTTGAGAAGACTTTCAGACCGACTGAGAAATGCCCTCAGGCACGTATTGACAGAAAAGATATGCAGTACTTATATTCAGATGGTGACTTATTCAATTTCATGGATACAGAGACTTATGATCAGATTGCGCTGAATGCAGACGCAGTCGGAGATGCATTGAAATTCGTGAAAGAGAACGAGATGGTTAAGATTTGTTCTTACAATGGCAGTGTGTTTGCTATTGAGCCGCCGTTATTTGTAGAGTTAGAGATTACGGATACAGAGCCCGGATTTAAAGGCGATACGGCAACAGGTGCTACGAAGCCCGCTATCGTTGAGACTGGAGCTAAGGTTATGGTTCCTCTGTTCGTAGAGCAGGGTGAAGTGATCAAGATTGATACCAGAACAGGTGAATATCTGTCCAGAGTATAATTCTACACTGTATAATATTTCTATTAAGAAGCCTATAAGACAATGGAAGCAGTAGCAGCCATTGTCTTTTTTTGCGCGAATAGGCAGAGCCGGAAGGGCTATGAAGCATGATCCATGCTTGCATGAGAGCAGGATTCATAGAACTTATGGCGAGCAACGCGAACGAGGAATGCGAAGCATTCCGAGTCTGCCTATTCAAACCTACACTAGTTACACAATGTAAATCATCCAGTCCCGGAGAGAATGGGAAAGAGGGAAAATGGATTTTAATGCATTCGTAGAAAATATTGTAAAAGTTTTGCAGGAAAAAATGGGAGAAGATTATGAGATTAAAGTTACAAAGGTAATGAAAAATAATGACATCCGGCTGACGGGAGTCATTATGATGAGAGAGACGGACAAAGTATCGCCAACAATCTATTTGGAAGAGCCTTACAGGCAGTATCGTGAGGGAACTGATCTCCATGAGATTGCAGACAGAATAGCGGCACTGTATGAAGCGCAGATGAAAGATATTCATCTTGATATGAACTTTTTCGGTGAATTTGAGTATGTCAAAGACAGGATCTTTCATAAACTGATCAATTACAGCCAGAATAAAAATCTTTTGAAAGATGTTCCGCACCTTAAATGGTGTGATCTGGCAATCGTGTTCTATTATTCAATAGAAGAAGAAAAGCTTGGACGGGCATCTATATTGATTCACAATAATCATCTGGCTATGTGGAATCAGACGGCAGATACTTTGTACCAGACCGCACAGCATAATATGAGGCTGGGTATGCCGGAGTTATTAGTACCGATGCAGGAGCTGATCAATGACATGACAGGGCTTAAGTTAGAAGAAAAGGATGTAAAGATGTATGTGCTGACCAATAAGGAGAAGGTGTATGGAGCTTCTGCAATGCTGTACTCGGATGAAATCAGTAAACTGGCCACGCGGCTGGATTCGGATCTTCTGATACTGCCAAGTTCTGTCCATGAAGTGCTGCTTTTGCCGGATGAACGGGAACGGAAGTATGAATTTTACCGTCAGATGGTGGAAGAAGTCAACACAACGCAGGTAGAACCTGAGGAAATTTTGTCCTACAACCTGTACCGCTATAATAGAAAAAAAGCGGAAATAGAGGAAATTATTGTTTAATTGATTAGTTTACTGGACAATGGTGCCAGCTTATGATATGATAAGCAAGATGTAACAAAATTGTAACATTTTGTACATGTAAGCAGGCACCCGTAGTCTAATGGATAAAACGTAGGCCTCCGACGCCTTTGATGCAGGTTCGAGTCCTGTCGGGTGCATTGTGCAACTCATATATAGTTGCTTGGATGAGAATTGAGAAAGGTCGTTATATATGAATACATCGAATAACAATATTCAGGATGATATCAAAGCTAAATTAGAAAACTTTAAAAATTGGCTGTTCAGATATTCCAAGATTGTTATGCCCGTTATATTGGTCATTTGTGTGGCAGTTACGGTTGTGGTGGCAATTAATGCGAACAAGAGAAAAGCAGCGGAAGAAGAGACAGTAGAGACAACGGAAGAAGTAGACGTGTCAAATGAGACGACTGCCGTACCGGAAGTACCGTTAGAACAGGATGCAGTACCTGAGATCAATGAGTTATTCAATACTTATTATACAGCTATGGTGGAAGGTGATACCGCCACTATGGATAAGCTGGTGGATAAGCTGGATGCTACAGAGATACTCAAAGCAGAGGAGACGAGCAAATATATCGAGTCATATCCGGTTCTGGAAGTCTATACGAAGACCGGTCCCAAAGAGGGAACTTATATTGCATATGTCTATTATGAAGTGAAATTTTATGACTATGACAAACCGATCCCGGGTATGCGTACCTATTATGTCTGCACGGATGAGAATGGTAATTATTATCTCAATGAAGACGGGGAAGAGGATAAGAATGCATTGAATTATATCCGCGAGTTAACTCTTCAGGATGATGTAATAGATCTGAGCAATAAAACGGCAGTTGCGTATAATGACATGGTAGCTGAGGATGAGACTCTGTTTGATTTCATTATTGATCTGAATGATGAGATTGATAAGAACGTAGGTGAAGCTTTGGCGCGTGCGGAAGGAAGTACGTCACCAGAGGAAGGCGATGGGGCAGAAACTGGAGATAACGCTGAACCTGCTGGGACAGATCAGGCAGAAGTGCCGGAAACAGATGAGCCAGTTACCGTAGTGACTAAAGTGAGGGCGACGGACGTCGTAAATATCAGAACATCTGACAGTGAGACAGCAGATAAGCTGGGAAAGGCAGCCGTGGGTGATGAGTTTACTCTGCTGGAAGAAAAAGGAAACGGCTGGAGTAAAGTAAGCTATGAAGGCAGAGACGCATACATTAAGAGTGAGTTTTTAGAGCCTATAGAAACTATGCAGGCAGATGCCGGTACAGAGGAAGAAAATGACGAGCCGGAGACAACAACGGAGCAGCCTGCTGCACAGGCAGATAATAATAGTACAGCGGCATCGACGGGTACGGTGACTGTGAAGGAGAATGTCCGCGTCAGAGCGTCAGCTAGTGAGAACGGCGAGAAACTGGGAACAGCATATGTGGGTGAAAAGCTGGAGTTACTTATGAAACAGGCAGATGGCTGGACAAAGATCAAATATAACGGCAGAACCGCTTATGTGAAATCGGATTATGTAGAATAAGGATAGCAGAAGACAATATGGATGATGCTGTTCATATGATCCGTACATGATTAAAGAAGCATATATTGGTAAAAATAAGGAGTATGGGAGAGTCTCATACTCCTTTTTGATTGGAGGTAGATCATGAAACAGGATGATGTCAGAATCTTAAAAGAGGTACAGCGCAATACAGAATTAGGAATGACAGCAATTGATACGATCCTAGATAAGATCGGCAATGACGAGTTTTCGCTGCAGCTATCCAAGCAGGCGCTTCATTATTCAGAAATTCATAACAGGGCTTTAGACCAGATACTAAAGAATGAAGGGGATGTGTATCGTGGCAGCCAGATTGCGGATATGATGTTAAAAGGGAGCATCCATGCCAGCACTGCATTAAATATCAGCAAAGAACATCTGGCAGAAATGATGATTCAAGGAAGTAACAGGGGTATTACGAGTATGTGGAAAGTGATGAAGCATAACCAGATGGCAACAAATGAGGCGGTGGAACTGGCGCAGGAGCTCGTAGATTTTGAGGAAGAAAGTATACAACAAATGAAGGAATTTTTATAACATATTGTATACATGTATTGTTGGATATAAGTATCATTGTACAATATGTTACAAAATGGAAAGAAAATTTCATGAAATTTTTACGCGTTAATATACTAAATCGGGGTTGTGGTTTTTTATAGCGCATACTATAATGATACGTGGAAATTGTTTATTTACAAACTAATAAGGAGGACATGCACAATGTCATACGTTGATGAGGTTTATGAGTTGGTAGTTGCTAAGAACCCCGCACAGCCGGAGTTCCATCAGGCAGTAAAAGAGGTTTTAGAGTCTCTTCGTGTAGTGATCGAGGCAGATGAGGAGGCATACAGAAAAGATGCTTTACTGGAGAGATTGACAGTTCCGGAGAGAATTGTACAGTTCCGTGTACCTTGGGTAGATGATAAGGGACAGGTTCAGGTGAACAATGGTTTCCGTGTACAGTTCAACAGCGCGATCGGACCATATAAAGGAGGACTCAGATTCCATCCTTCCGTAAATCTGGGTATTATCAAGTTTCTTGGTTTTGAACAGATTTTTAAGAACTCTTTGACCGGTCTTCCGATTGGCGGTGGCAAGGGTGGTTCTGACTTTGACCCGAAAGGCAAATCCGATAGAGAAGTAATGGCATTCTGTCAGAGCTTTATGACAGAGCTGTGCAGGCATATCGGTGCGGACACAGACGTACCGGCCGGTGATATCGGTGTAGGCGGACGTGAGATCGGCTTTATGTTTGGCCAGTATAAGAGAATCCGCAATCTTTACGAAGGCGTTCTGACAGGTAAAGGATTAACATACGGCGGTTCACTTGCAAGGACTGAAGCAACAGGTTATGGTCTGTTATACTTAACGGCAGAGATGTTAAAATGTAACGGTAAAGATATCGCAGGTAAGACGATTGCTGTATCTGGTGCTGGTAACGTAGCAATCTACGCGATCCAGAAGGCACAGCAGCTTGGTGCTAAACCGGTTACATGTTCTGATTCCACAGGCTGGATCTACGATTCCGAAGGTATTGATGTAGCACTTTTAAAAGAGATCAAAGAAGTAAAACGTGCACGTCTGACAGAGTATGCAGCAGCAAGACCGAGTGCAGAGTATCATGAGAAGAAAGCTGGAGAGCACGGTGTATGGACAGTGAAATGTGATATCGCACTTCCTTGTGCAACACAGAATGAGCTGGATCTGGAGGATGCAAAAGCACTTGTAGCAAACGGATGCTTTGCTGTGGCAGAAGGTGCAAATATGCCTACAACTTTAGAGGCAACGGATTACTTCCTAGAGAACAAAGTGCTGTTCTGCCCGGGTAAAGCTTCTAATGCAGGTGGCGTAGCTACATCAGCATTGGAGATGAGCCAGAACTCCGAGAGACTGTCTTGGACATTTGAGGAAGTTGATTCTAAATTGCAGGGTATCATGGTTAATATCTTCCACAGCTTAGATGAGGCTTCTAAGAAGTACGGCATGGAAGGAAATTATGTGGCTGGCGCGAATATTGCAGGTTTCCTGAAAGTGGCTGAGGCTATGAAGGCTCAGGGTGTTGTGTAAAATAAAAATTATGTACGTAAAAGCTCCCGTAAGTGATTAAAGGCTTATGGGAGTTTTTTTGAGTTAATTTCAAATATTATGTCGATCAAAATGTGAAAAATCCGTATTTTTATTGACATAGTATTTCGGAATTGGTATATTATATGCTATTAGGAGGTGTGGAATATGTTGGTGCAATTTATGTTGAAAAATGTTTTATCTTTTAAAGACGAAACAATATTGGATATGACAGCAGTCAATGCCTATAAAGAACATGCATCCAATTTAATTGATATTGGAGCCAAAGAGAAATTCCTGAAAGTTGCAGCCATTTATGGTGCAAATGCAAGTGGAAAATCAAATTTATATCTGGCTATGAAATTTTTTCAGAGAATTATTATAGAATCATTGAACAATGTTGAGGATGGTGCATTGACAGCAATTGCACAGTGGTATATTCCGTTCTCTTTTGAGGAAAAAGAAGAAAATTCCGAATTTCAAATTGTAGAGATGATTGGAAATGATGAATATAAATACGGATTTGAATATAATGCGGAATGTATTGTGACAGAATGGATGTATAAGAAAAACATAAAAACAAACAGGGTATCAACTATTTTTGAAAGGACGACTGATTTCGTAAAATTTGGTGCTTCTGTCAGAAAAGAATGCGAGGTGTACAAAGAACAAATTCCGCCGGAAACATTAGTTTTGTCTTTTTTTAATAAATTAAAGTTGAAAACAGAAATTTTCAGAAATCTCTATGGAAGCATCATGTCAACATTAGTGGTCCCGGCGGATTTTTGGGAGAATACTTCAATTTTGGAAGAACTTTTGCCATCGCTGATTGATAGCGAGAAGGAAGGTCTGGTAGAGTTTCTTGGAGCAATTGATACAGGAATTGTTGATATTGATTATTTTGATAGTGAAAATCAAATCAAATTTATTACTACACATATTGGAAAAGACGGTAATGAATATCCTTTAGGTTTGTATAGTGAGTCGGAAGGCACAATTAAGAGCATTTTGCTTTATATTTATGCAAAAGCAGCAGTTTTAGGTGATGGTTCCATTTTTGTTGATGAATTAAATATAAAGTTGCATCCATTGTTATTAAAATTTATTGTTGATTTATTTTATGAAAAAAATTCAAAGGCACAGTTGATTTATACGACACATGACACTACTTTACTGGATAAAAAGTTTTTCCGCAGGGATCAGATCTGGTTTGTACAGAAAGATGAATTTGGGTATTCTGAATTAACGGCTTTATCTGATTTTAAAGTAAGGTCAGATGCTTCTTTTGAAAAGGATTATTTAGCAGGAGTTTATGGCGGGATTCCACTTATTAAGGAATTTGAATTGGAAGCAGGTGAATAAGTGGGGAAGGATGATTTATTTAAAAAAAGAAGAGAAGCAAGGAAACAAAGGCAGCATGAGATTAAAACACCCAGAGCAAACTCCTATTTAATTGTAACGGAGGGAAAGTGTACAGAACCAAACTATTTCAGAGGATTAAAGAAATTGATTAGCGAAAAAGTAGGAGGAACTGTAAACGTAGTCGATGTTCCCTCGATAGATATACACGGCGAAGGAACATCGACCGGTAAATTGGTTGAGATTACTGAACAGCTTGTAAAAGAAGCGAAGCTTTTATACCAGAATATATGGATAGTATTTGATAAGGATGATTTTGAAGATTTTGATCAGGCAATTCAAAAAGGATTAGATAAGGGGTATAGTGTTGCATGGAGTAATCAGGCATTTGAATATTGGTTATATCTTCATTTTTATTATAGTGATTCTGCGTTGCACAGAGATGAATGGAATAACAAACTTGATAAGATTTTTAAGGAATATGGATTAGGAAATGGATCTTATCAAAAAAACTATGAGGATATATATGAGCTGGTAAATCGTAATGATGGTGTAAATACAGCGATAAGGAATGCAAAGCGTAGAATGGCGGGCTTTACAGACAAACAAAAGCCATCCGAATTTGATCCGGGGACGATGGTCTATAAACTTGTCAAAGAATTGAAGAGATATTTGGATGAAGAGTAAAAGCTTATCATTATATCGCTGCTTTTCTTTATGAAGGTGTGCAATAGAAATAGCGTGGTAGTCTGAGAACAGATTACTACGCTGTTTTTGTTTATATGGATTTTAGTAAAAATCTTCTGATTTCCCCGCACATTTCCTTGTCTGTTCCGTTATACATTATGAGAGGAGGTTTACGGTATGTCCATCGATATAGAAGAAGAGTACGACAAAATTTACCGTTATTGTTTTTTTAAATTACATCACCAGCAGAACGCCGAGGACATTACGCAGGAAACCTTCCTTCGATATTTCCAGAGATATGACCGTATTACGGGAGAAGCGGCGTTAAAATGCTTGTATACGATTGCAAGGAATCTCTGCATCGACGAGTACCGCGGGCGCTCCGAAGACTTCATTCAGGAAGAGCATATAACAGAAGATTCTAAGGAAGAGCAGATACTGACAACCCTTATGGTACGGGCAGCGCTGTCTGAGCTTACAGAGGATGAACAGGAACTTCTACTGCTTCGTTATGTGAATGAAGTTCCTGTCGCCGCCATTAGTCAGATGCATGGAATATCCAGATTTGCGGTGCGCCGCAGGCTGATTGCTGTACAGAAAAAGTTTCAGAAAATATTAGAAAAGACAGGAGGGATTTAGATGAAGCGCGAAATAAAAGAGCAGCTTGGAAGAATATATGAGGCGCCGCCGCCTTTGCATAAAAAAGAATTTTTGCAGAAGTGGAACTATCCGTCAATGAGCTTAATGGAATTTTTAACTTCGCAGGCGGCGTATATACGAAAGCGGAACTGGGGGATTTCTGCCATTGTTTTTGTAATTGCTATGTTTGGGGCTGTAATGGCTTCAAAAAATCTTGTATGGATTATTTCAGCGTTTACACCACTGTTAGCGCTTACTGTATTGACAGAGTGCGGCAGATCAGAAAATTATGAGATGGAAGAGCTGGAGATGGCGACACGTTTTTCACTAAAAAGCGTTATTTTGGCAAGGATGGGGATTCTCGGTATGGGCAACATGATCGTGCTGTGTTTTCTGTTGGCTGTCGGTATTTGGGATGAGGCATTGGAACCGGTTCAGGCTGGTATATGTATTATAATGCCATATTTGCTGACTGCTTTTATAGGACTGCATATTGTGCGCATGGTTAAGGGGCAGGAAGCAGTTTATTTTTGTGTGGGCGCGGCAGTCTGTGTTGGCTCTTCTGTATTTCTTTTCCGGGAAAAGTTTCTTCAGCTTTATAAAGGATGGAACCCGTTATGGTGGGGCGGCATTGTGCTATTGCTTTGTATCGGAGTAGCCAGACAATATGGCGGTATCATTAACAGAACGGAGGAATTGACATGAAATTAGTACTAGACCGTGTGTCAAAACAATATAAGAATCTTATCGCAGTAGACCGGGTATCAGCAGATCTTGAGAAGGGGGTATATGGACTGCTGGGCGCCAATGGAGCGGGTAAAACGACGCTTATGCGAATGATTTGCGGCATTTTAAAACCCACTGGGGGTATGATTACCTTTGACGGCATTGATGTTGGTGAGGAGGCGTACCGGGCCATTCTGGGGTATCTGCCGCAGGATTTTGGGTATTACCCAGAATTTAGCGCAAAGGACTTTCTGCTGTATCTGGCGGCACTAAAAGGGATTACCAAGGCACAGGCAAAACGTAAGGCAGAAGAACTTTTGGAATTGGTGTCTTTGCAGGATGTGGGACATAAGAAAGTGAAGACTTTTTCGGGTGGTATGAAACAGAGATTAGGAATTGCACAGGCATTATTGAATGCTCCGAAGCTACTTATTCTGGATGAGCCGACAGCAGGATTAGATCCGAAAGAGAGAGTGCGTTTTAGAGAACTGATTGAAAATCTTGGCAAAGAAAGCATTGTGATTTTATCCACGCATATCGTTTCGGATATAGAACATATTGCTGACGAGGTACTTATGATGAAAGCAGGACAACTGATTTATCACGGAAAGTGGGATGGTATGAAAGGAGATCTGGAGGAATTCTATCTGAAACAGTTTGAGGAGACTTCTTAAAGAGAATCAATTTAGGTTTGAAGTAGCAAATTTGTACGCCGAGAAAGGGGCATGGTCTTTAAATGAAAATTTTTATGACATTATATCATTTTGAATTGAAAAAAATTATGCAACGAAAACTGGTATGGGTTGCTCTGCTTATTTGTATTGCCTGTATTGTCGTTGCAAAAGCGGGAAATCTATCCGGAGACTATTATGTGGATGGCAAAGTCGTTGATACCCACTATCACATGTTTCAGGTGGACAGTGCATATAGCAGGGCATTGTCCGGCAGAGTAATAGGGCAGGAACTGTTGGAGGAAATGACGACGGCATATGGCAAGATTCCGGCGGAGACAGAACGGTATACCGAAACGGAGGAATACCAGCAATATGCCCGGCCATACAGCGAGATTTTTCAGTTGGTATGGCGATGGACACAGAGCAATCCGTTTTATGACGGCTGGCAGGCGGATGAACAGGGACTCTATGATGCGCGGAAAGAATGGCAGGAGGAGACGTGGACAAAGTTATTCCTGTCAGATGCAGAAAAGGAGTTCTGGCAGGAAAAGGAGGCGCAGATTGATAAGCCCTTTACTTATTTTTATCATGAAGGATATACTGTCATATTAAAAGATTTTGAGACGGTTAGTATATTAATGCTTTTATTTACGGCAGTTTGTCTTTCGGGAGTGTTCCCCGAAGAACATGTGCGGAGAACGGATCAGATGATTCTGTCCAGTGCAAAAGGGAAGTATGTAGTATATTGGGCCAAATTATCGGCAGGAATCAGTGTATCGTTCATATGTGCGGCGGTGATGGGAATTGTTGCAATAACAGTGGCGCTGGTAATCTATGGATCGGATGGGTTTCGGACGGCGGTACAGATGTATCTTAATCTTGCCACTTATTCCTATCCGTTAAGTATCGGACGGGCATGCATTATTGCCTATGGTATTTTTCTGTTGACGGCGGTTCTTTCGAGTGTACTTGTCATGGCGGCATCAGAGTTGCTGCGGAGCAGTATTGCAACATTGGCGCTTTTCACAGGAGTGATTATAGCCGGGCAGATGATCAGTATACCGAATCAATACAGATGTGTGGCACAGATCTGGCAGAGTCTGCCTATGAGTTTCTTATCCTGCAGAGGTATGTTCAGTCAACGGCTTGTTGTAGCCGGCGGATATTGTTTCACGGTGTGGCAAGTTGTTCCGATTCTTTATGTTCTCTGCGGTGTTGTGGCAGCAGTGGGCGGGCTTAGGATTTACAGACGGTATCAGGTGTCAGGGAGATGATGCCCTCTATTATACGGAACTGGCTCTTTGCAGAGCCGGTTCTTTTAGGGTTTGCAGATTGCAAATGTCAATATATTGTGCGACAATTAATCATATATGGTTGTGATTTGTGAGTGAAATGAAAGAAGGGATATCAGTGCTTACAAGAGAACAGAATATTTTTTTGGCAAAGAAAACTTTCGTGGAATTAGTTTATAATACGGCATATATTGAGGGATGTAATGTTACGTTTCCGCAAACGCAAACGATTATCGAGGGCGCGAAAATAAGCGGTGTAACAGTAGATGACATCCAGACGGTTCTCAATTTGCGGGATGCGTGGAAATACTGCATAGGAAATATTGATGATTCATTGAATTTAGAATATATCTGTAAAATAAATGAGTTTGTTTCCAGAAACGAGAGCTTACAGTGGGGAGTGCTGCGCACAGGGACAGTGGGGGTAGGTGGTTTTATTCCGTCAGTACCGGTAAAAGAAGAGGTAATAAAGGAAATTGGACGGATTACATCAATAGATGATCCGGTGGAAAGAGCGCTTGAATATTTTGCGTATGCATGTAAACAGCAGCTTTTCTGGGATGGCAATAAAAGGACATCTACAATCGTCGCAAGCAAAATTTTGATTGAATCGGGAAACGGCATCCTGACAATCGGCAAGGATAATGCAGAGGAATTTAATATCACTTTGAATAATTGGTATTTGCAGGATGAACTGCAGCCGTTGAAGGATTGTTTAAGAAAATGTATTAAAACGATAGAGATTACGGAGGATAACGAAAGATGAAAGTACTGATTGGAACCACGAATCCATCCAAAGCAAAGCGGTTCGAGGAATTGCTCGATGGACATGGCGTGGAGTTTTATACATTAAAAGATTTGGGGATAGAAGCTGAGCCGGAAGAAAAGGGAAAAACTCCGGAGGAGAACGCCATTATTAAAGCGAGATTTTACGGACAGTATTTTGAGCGTGTTATCTGTAACGATTCAGGGCTGTATTTTGACGAACTTCCGATGGAAGACGATAGGCAGCCGGGACTTAATATCAGAACGCCCGGCGGATGTGACAGACTGGAAGATGAAGAGATGCTTACATATTATTGCAAATTAATTGGGACATTGGGCGGAAAGGTGTTAGCTTATTATCTGGACGGATTCGCCGTTTATAACCAAGGAAAAATTTCTTCCTATATGGAGAGTGATGAGGCAACGCGGATGAGTGCTTTTTATATGGTTGACCAGCCGTCCGCGAATAGATCCCCCGGCTGGCCGCTTGATTCGATCAGCCTGAACCGGAACACATTGACATATTTTGTGGAAAAAGGGAATATCAAATACGATACCGAGGAAGAGAATGTAATGATCGGGGAGTATCGAAAGCATTTGGTGAGATTTTTGGAGGAGGCTTTATTATAATATCGGCTTTCATTTCGGAGCAGATTACAAAACGCGGGTGATAATAGGGTAGGAAGGGATAAATATGTTTCAAATCATCTCGGAGAATTTCTTTGTGCCGTTGGCATCGCCGAATAAAATGATATATTGGGAGTGTCTTGTGAAGCTGTTTTCGGTCATGAATTATCAGCTTTCTTTTGGTGTGGAAAGAGATGTTCTGGTGCAGGAACTGCAGTATTATTTTGAGCAGGAGCAGGCAGTTTCTATTGAGGAAGAAGGATTTGATGGAAAGAACAGCCGTGATAAGGCTAATTGGATGCTGCGGAGGCTGGAGTATTACGGCTGGATTGAAATCGAAACAGATAAAAGTTATGTGCAGCGTGCCAGCTTTAAGGAGTATGCCGTTAAGGTTATCAAGACACTCTTGGAGATCGAAGAGGGCAGACAGATTGAATATCAGGGATATATATACACAATCTATAGTCTGGTACGGAGCAACACTGATAATCCGGGTATCGTGTTGCTGTCTATTTTAGAGAATACGGATATGCTGATCACCGGTTTGAAAAATTTAAATTCCGGGATCAAGTATTATATTGACGAACTTACCAAATATAAAACGCCGGCAGAGATCATGGATGTTTTATTTAATGACTATATTGAAAATATCGTGGATAAAGCATATCACCGGCTCCTGACATCGGATAATGTATCCAAATTCCGGCCGGAAATCGTGGAACGCTTGGAGAGTAAAAGCCGCAGTAAATCATACATAGGAAAAGCGAGTGCAGAGCTTGCCGGTATCCGTGAGATTACGGTCGAACAGGCAGAAGAACTAGTGTATCAATACATTCATGAAATCATAGACGCGTTTCAGAATATGGATGATATTCTGGCTGAAATCAACCAGAAGAATACCCAGTACCAGAAGGCGGCAATCAACAGGGCTAAATTCTATCTTATCGGCGGAGAAGATGTCAGGGGACAACTGAAAGAAATTCTGTCAGAGGTCAATGAGAGAATCAACGCAGAAAACATGGAACTCGGTGGAATCTATAGAATTACGTTTTTAGATGAATTGATTAAGCTATACAGTTCCGGTGTGCTGGATGAAAGATCGCTGTATGTACCCATTGAAGGGAAGAAAGAATTCAAACCTGTGGAGTTATCAGATGATCTGCCGGATCAGGCATTACGGCAGGAAAAATTAAAGAAGATGATGGAGAAGATGGAGCGGGTACTCAATCCACAGAAGATTGATCTGTATGTACTGAATTGTATGAAAGACAGAAAAGAGATGATGGCATCAGAATTACCGCTTCAGACGACAGAGGATTTTGTGCATGTGATCTATGTCCGGCTGTATGGACAGAGAAAAAATATGAAGTATGAAATAGAGCCAGAAAAAGATATTGCGGTGAATGGATACCGGTTTAAGGATTATGTGATTCGCAAGAAGGAGATTCAATAATATGGATTTTTTAGAGAGTATGCTGCAAAGGGATAAAGATGAATTTACCAGAATTTGTAACCGTCTGCTCAGTAATTGTTTTATCTGCAAAAGAAATGAGGCGGTAAGAGCTGATTATTATTTTATCCAGAAGCATCGGGAAAAGTTTGTGCAGTATTTGTCGGTGGCAGGATACCGGCTGGAGATCAATGAAGAGTATGGCGTGGTTCAGCTGACGAATCCGCAGAATTATAACCGCTATAACATGAAGCTGTTTGAGTCAATTCTCCTGTTGATCTTACGAATCCTCTACGATGAGAAAAAGCGGCAGCTGTCCGTCAGCGATGAAGTGATTGTGAATATGGGAGATGTACACGAGAAATTTTTAAGTCTCAAAATCCGTGACAGGATGATGGACAAAACTACCCTGCGAAATGCAATCAGTACCATGAGGAGATTTCAGCTGGTGGAAGTTCTAGACAAGGAATTGTCAAATGAAGATTCCCGCATTATTATTTATGATTCCATACTGATGGCAGTGCGGGTGGAAGATATTAAGCAGGTATATGAGAAATTAGACAATTACCGGAAGGGCGGAAAAGCGGATGAAGAAGCTGACGAGAGTGAAACTGATCAACTGGCATAGATTTACCAATACAATGATTGATCTTGAGAATTCCGTCCTGATTTCAGGCGAAAACGGTGCGGGAAAATCGACGCTGCTTGATGCGGTACAGTTTGTGGTGACTTGTTCTACAAATTATTTTAACAAGGCAGCCCATGAGAACGGAAAAAGAAAATTGACAGGATATATCCGCTGTAAAACCGGACGGGAAAACAAACCTTATGAGCGGACAGGGGAAATCAGTGCCCATGTGGCATTGGAATTCTATGAGGAGCAGCGGCAGAAGTTTTTTATTGTCGGGGCGGTAGTGGACTCTGCATCGGAAGGGCAGGAGAAAACAATCAGATATTTGATGGATGGGGAGCGACTGGATGATGCATTATTTTTTCAAGGGAAGATTCCGAAATCCATTTCCCAGTTCAGGACAAGTAACGGGAAGAAAATAAAGACATGGTGCACCACGGAAAAAGATGCGAAACAGATGATCAAAAACCGATTCGGCAGGCTGGAAGATAAATTCTTTAAGCTGATCCCGAAGGCGATGGCATTCAGGCCGATAGATGATATCAAGGATTTTGTGTATTCCTATGTGTTGGATGAAAAAGAGGTCAATATCGATATTCTCCGGGAGAATGTAAGGACTTATCAGGATTTGCAGCATACTTTGGACAACATAAAACTGAGGATGGGAAGGCTGGAAAAGATTGAAGGGTTTCACAGGCAGGTAGAAGAAGGGACGCAGAAAGACCAGATGTATGAGTACTTCCTTGACCGGATAGAAGCTGACATCCTGACAGAAGAAATAAAGCAGTTGGAAAGTGCGATCGTTCATGATAATTATAGACTGGAAAGCTGGAATCAGGAAATCACGGCTGCACGAAAGGAGAAAACAGAAAGGCAGACAATCAGGGACAATCTGTATACAGAGCTTGCAAGTGATAAAGATTTTATTGCAAGGGACGAGCAGATGAAGAAACTGCAGATGTTAGAAGACAAGCAGATACAACTGTCTGGGGAGCGGGAACAGTTGATGGAAAGCGTAGGAAGGGCGAAAGTGGAAGTCAACCGGCTGTTGAAAGTGCCAGATGCCGATGACTGTATCAGAGATTACTCCGCACAATTGGGACAATTGGAAAAGTCTGTGCAGATCAGCGGGTTTAAAGATACGCTGTTAAAAGTGATTTCATACAAAAACCAGATGAGCAGGAAAGTGTATCAAAGACGTGCCGAGTTGGATTTAATAATCCGGGAGTTAGCCAGCAAGAAAAAAGAATGGGATTTAAAGATTGAGAATCTGATGAAAAAGAAGTTGTCCTATCCGGAAGACGTTACACGCGTAATTGAGGCTATCCGGGAGGAATTTGTCAGGATTGGAAGGACTCCTGAGCCGCGGATATTGTGTGAAATGTTGGAAATTACAGATGATGCATGGCGCAATGCGGTGGAAGGCTATCTGAATACGCAGCGGTTTTACATTCTGGTGGAGCCGGATAATTTTGATATTGCATTGGGTACTTATGACAGGCTGCGCAGAGAAAAACGGACTTACGGTGTGGGATTGATCAATACACAAAACTTAGAGAAATATGATACTGCGCCGGAAGGGTCGCTGGCTACGGTAGTTACTTCCGGAAACAAATATGCCAAACGCTACATCAATATGGTGCTTGGCAAGGTCATGATGTGCGATCATTACAGCCATCTAAAGAATTATAAGACGGCAATTACAAAGGAATGTATGCGGTATCAGAACCATGTGGCAAATGCGATCAAACCGGCTATCTTTGAGACACCTTATATCGGGAAAAATGCAATCCGTGTCCAACTGGAGCAGGCGAAGGCCAAGAGCAAAGAGACTGAGGGACAATTAAAGGAAAAGCAGAATATCCTGCAAAATCTGGAAGAACTGCAGAAGCCGCTTTCGACAGAAACGGATACTGATATCAAATACCGGGTAGATGTGCTGATGGAACTGCAGACTACCGCGCAGGAGATAAAAAAGTGCAAAGATAATATTGCCACTTTGGAAAAAAATTCCGGCATGATCTTAAAACAGATCCAGCTGGATGAACTGAAAAATATCATAAAAGAGATTGATGGGCAGATTTCAGGATTAGACCGTAAGATAGGGCATGCCGAGGAGAGTATTATCAAAACAAAGGAAAGTCTGGCGGACAAAAATGCAGCATTGGCAGGGCAGCAGTCTGTCTGTGCAGGTTTTGCTGCACGACATGACAAAGATGTAGTGCTTTGGAATGGCGAATATGAAAAACAGTTAAAAAATAAGAGCTATGGACAATTTAAAGATAACTTTTCTGTCCAAAGGAAAAGGAACCAGACGACGGTAGATAATCATACGAAAACCATGACAGAATGTATGGTAGAATATAAAACCGCCCATGATTTCGGTGCGGCTGCAACTTTGGACGGATATCAGGATTTCGAGGCGGAATATATGAAACTCAAAAATTCTGAACTGCTCAGTTATGAGCAAAAGGTGGAAAATGCAAGGCAGTCTGCGGAAGAAGAGTTCAGGGAACAATTCCTCGCCAAATTACAGGAAAATATGAAAAATGCCCAGACGGAGTTTAAGGAGTTAAACAGGGCATTAAAGGATATCCGCTTCAGCAATGAAAAATATGAATTCTTGTTCATGCCAAGTAAAAGATACCGCCATTATTATGAGATGATCATGGATGATTTTAATGCAATACAAGGTGAATCCATTTTCAGCGGTCTGTTCCATGAAAATCATAAAGAGGTTATCGATGAATTGTTTGAACGTCTGGCGCTGGATAATGAAAACAGTGCAAGTGCGCTGGATGAATTTACAGATTACAGAACCTACATGGATTATGATATCCGGATTATTCACAGTGATGAGAATTATTCATTATATTCGAAGGTCTGTGAGGAGAAGAGCGGTGGTGAGACAGAGACTCCGTTCTATGTGACGGTTGCCGCTTCTTTTGTCCAGCTGTACCGAAATGGAATCGGCGGAGAAGCCGTAGGGCTTGTGATGTTTGACGAGGCGTTTAACAATATGGACGATGAGAGGATTGGTGGTGTGCTTGAATTTTTACGCAGGCTTCCTTTGCAGATTCTGATTGCGGCGCCGCCGGACAAGATCCAGTATATCAGCCCTTTTGTGGACGAGACGCTTTTAGTCATGACGGATGAAAAAGTAAGTTTTGTGGAGAAATATTATAATGGTGCCGTATGATAAATATATTGTAAATAAGCTGTTAGACACATATGAGTCCAGTTTGCTGTCTACAGGGAAGAATGAGAGAACTATTCATATTGAATTCCGTTTTACCAAGGCGGCAATACCAGCATATTTTGATGAAAGTTCTCAGGAATATGAAAAGATCCACTTTTTGATGGAGACTCTGGAAGAGAAGGATTTGATTCAGATTTGCTGGAAAGGGAACAAAGAAGGGCACATTATTTCTAAAGTGCGTTTAAATGCTGAAAGCTTGAAAGAGGCATATGCATATGTGCGACGTGTGCCGAAGAGCGATATGTCATCCTGCCATCTGCAAATGTTGGAGGAATATATCGGGCAGAATCCTACGCCTGTCTGCCGGGCTTTTGCAGAGTATTTACTGAAACGGCTTACGGAGCATAAGTCTGTGAAAGAGTATGTTCAGATAGAGGACGTGGTTTCCACGAAGCAGCTGCTTAATACCATACAGGCAGTTGAACAGAATAAAACACAACTGTATATCAGAGAGTTCTCCATGATACATTTTCAGGATTCTAAAGTATTTGAAAAGATGGAGGGCAGGGTGTCCCATGTATTTAAGAAATTCAAACCAGACTGTGAAGCATTGGAATATGGTGAAATACTAGCCGAATATGGAATTTACCATACACCAAATTATGTTTATCTGAAAGGGAATCTGGTTGTTTCGATTGGGAAAGAAACGATAGACTTATCTTCATTCAGACAGGGACTGGGAATTTCGGGAGAGGATATAGGCAGAATCCGGTTTTGCAATACTGACAATGTCAGGAAAGTGATTACGGTTGAGAACCTTACAACTTATTTTCGATGGCAGGAGGATGATAGTCTGCTGATTTACCTTGGCGGATATCACAATTTAGTCCGCCGTGTGCTTTTACAGGAAATTTATGACTGTTTTCCAAAGGCATGTTATTATCATTTCGGAGATATTGACGCTGGTGGGTTTGAAATTTACCGTGATTTGTGTGAAAAGACGGGGATTCCGTTTGAAATGTACAAAATGGATCTGGAAACCTTGCGGCTGTATGAAGGCTATGGGAAACCACTGACAACTAATGACCGGAAACGGTTGATGTGTATGCGTGATAGGGAAGGATTGAAGGAAATTGTTCATTATATGTTGGAACATAATGTTAAGCTGGAGCAGGAATGTATCAGATAAGTACGAGGAACAAGGCACAGATGATATCAGCGTAGAGGAATCAGGTTAAGCGATACATGAAAAGCGGTGTCAGATGAAAATATAGAAATTCATAAAGCTGATATAAAAGATAAATCCACTTGCATAATATATCAGATTGATATATACTAAATGTATCAATCTGATATATTAAAGGTGGGATAAATTTATGAAAAGACAAAAATTAAGAAAACTATTGCTGATCATCTCTTTGTTGTTGTTTCCGGTGACTTTGTATTATTTCAGCCCAGCACTGATTATTAATGGAGCATTAAATGGAATCATTAACGGTAGCTTTATTGTTTTTATGCTGATGTTTTTGATGGCAATTCCCTTCGGAAGAGTGTTCTGCGGATATTTATGTCCGGCAGGGGGACTGCAGGAGTGTACGTTTGCAGTGAATGACAAATACCCAAAACAGGGGTGGAAGAACAGGATTAAATATGTCGTATGGATAGTATGGATCGCCGCAGTGATTGCCTGCTATATTTTGGGGGCGAACATTACTGCCGTTGATTTTTTCTTCGAGACAACAGGAGGAATTTCAGTTGCAAATGTGCAAAGTTATATTATATACTATGGTATCATCCTTCTGATTTTTGTACCTGCGGTTTTGTTTGGAAAAAGGGTATTCTGTCATTACTTTTGCTGGATGGCACCTTTTATGGTGCTTGGAACGAAGCTGCGGAGAGTACTTCGTCTGCCGGGATTACATATCAAAGTGAAAGATAAGAGTGCATGTATTGCCTGTGGGAAATGCGATCGGGAGTGTCCGATGGGAGTGAAAGTGACCGAGGCTGTAGCACAAGGACAGATCAGGAGCATGGAATGCATTCAGTGTGGGGCGTGCGTGGACGGCTGTCCGAGGAAAGTGCTGGCTTATGGGTGGAGAGATGGTATGTATGAAAAGTAACAGATGAACCGACAGCCAGAGCCAATAAATTTATGAAAGAATTACTGCGAGAGTTCGGAGAAAGATATGGCAACGGAGAAAAAGATTGACTGTGTGATTTTGGGATTGCTCAGTCATGAGGACTTAACAGGATATGAGATTAAAAAAAGAATGGATACAGCGTTGAAGTATTTTTGGGGTGCAAGTTACGGCAGTATTTATCCGGCATTGAGCGACTTAGTGAATCGCGGGCTTGCCACTAAGCGGGACGGTGCAGAGAATGGACGAAACAAGTTGATTTATTCCATCACAAAAGAGGGTAGGACATACCTAAAGGCATGGCTTGCCCTTCCCGTGGAAAAAGATGAACTGCGTTATGAGACGCTGCTGAAATTATTTTTCGGAAGGGATGGCGGAGAAGAACAAGCAATCATCCATATCAATGCCTTTCAGGAGAAGATTGAGAAAGAGCTGCCTTATCTTTTGGGAGCAGAAAAGACTCTGAAAAATGTTAAGGATATGGATGACACCCATAAATATTATCTGCTTACCGTACAGTTTGGAATCAAAACGTATGAGGCTTATCTGGAGTGGTGCAAGGCAGCGAAGGAGATGCTTGGACAGTAAGTGTGAGCTGATTGAAGTGGGTTATTTGAAACACAGGAAAATCTTTTAGAGTTTCCTGTGTTGTGTTATACTATAGAGAGCAAGTATATTAGATCAAGTAGGGAGGATTTGGAAATGACTTATGAAGAGTTGGTAAAACAGGTACAGGAGGCTTATAAGGATGCAGACGCATCCAAAGTTAAGGAGCATCTGGCTATTCAGTTTAATGTGGAAGGCGAGGCGGCCGGAGCATTTTATTTGGAAGTAGCAGATGGAAAGGTTAGTGTGCAACCTTATGAATATTATGACCGAGACGCTCTTGTTATCACGAAAGCGGCAGTTCTTGAGGAAATTGCAGCAGGAAAACTGGATGTGGTTAAAGCATTTTTGACAGGAAAGATTAAGGTGGAGGGCAATGTAGGAAAAGCTGCACTGCTGAAAGAGATTCCTGTGAAAAGTCCGGCGAAGGAAGAAAAATTGGCTGGTAAGGGGAAGATGAAGAAGAAATAGGATTCTCCAATATGGCTATGAGTCACCGGAAAGCTTTTCTTGTGCATTTACTTGTTTTCATGAAATATCTCCGATGGCGCATACTATACTAAGAATATGGACAGAACTGGCAATCTTTATGATTTTGTAAAGAAAAATGGAGATAGCGAGACTCGAACTCGCTAGTAAAGTGTCAAAACCCTAGTAAAATCAATGGTTTCAGCGATTTTGGTTTGATTACCTTTGATTACTTGGTAATCATTATGGCTTTTCAGAACAAAAATTTGTATAAGAAAGGAGAAGTTCTGTACATCGCGATAATTACATATGTTGTTAGGACATCTAAATAAGTCCTCTATCAGTTGTAGAAATATGATTGCTAGAGGGCTTATTTATGTGGTTTAACAATAAATCACGGAACTCTCCAAAAACAATCTTAAAACGCCTGTATGAGTCTCACAGAGCGTCAGAGGAGCATCTGAATGTAACTTGTAAACATATTCACAACCATAATCCACGGTAACTTAAAACAGCAATTTCATAGCAATAACAAATAGCAAATCATAAAGGAGGGATGAAAATATTGTACGGTAGAGTAACAAGATATTTTCATGACAGAAAATTTGGTTTTATCAGAGGTGAAGATGGTAACACGTATTTTATCCATTACACAAAACTGAACGGGGAATATATAGACTCTGGTTATTATGTATTCTTTAAACCATTCCAGAATGACAGAAGTGATTACAACGCAAGAAATGTTATGGTGATCGAAGCAGCAGAGAGGAGACGCAAGAATGGCAATACACGTAAGTAACATGAAAGAACTTAATAAGGCATTACAGCCAGTATTGAAAAGTATGGTAGGTGAAATGGCTGACAGGGTAGAGCAAACTTTGAATTATTTCCTACAAGAATATTACAACAGCTATGATCCGGTATATTACCGCCGCTCATATGATTTTCTTCACTCTGCTATAAAAACAGAACCGAAGGTAGTAGGTAATAAGGTTGTTGCGTCGGTATATATTGATACAGGTTCTATGGATAATTATTACGATGCTACAGGTGAAGAGGTTGCAACTTTTGCAAATGCAGGAACACACGGCGGCACGATTCGGGGAAACAATACTCCTCATGTATGGGATGATACTTTGAGAGAGACGTTAGATAATGGAGAACTTTTAAAGCTGGCAACTGAATATCTGAAAAGTCATGGGATATCGGTAAGAACATAAGAAGGGAGAATTACAATGTCAATATTGAAAAAAGAATTTATAGACAGGATGGCAGAAACGGGCGGTATTACAAAGAAAGCAGCAAGAGAAGGGCTTGAATTGTTTATTGAAACGCTCATGGATTGTATGTGTGAGAATGAAAAAGTGATGTTCAATAACTTTGGAAGGTTTG
>CAMXBD010000008.1 GCA_947179245.1 uncultured Lachnospiraceae bacterium
AGGCACATGGTACTAAGATGGGAGAACAGTTTATTAAAATAATTATGGATTATGCAGCGAATGAGAATGTAGATGTTTGCTATGTCACAATATACGAAAAACATAATTCGCTTATTGAGTTAGTCCAACAGTTTGGATTTGAATTGTATGGTACAAAGGGAGAGGGGAAATTTCAGGAAAATGTGTATTTAAACAGATGAAGAGAATTACTGGTGATATAAATATAGATTTTCCGCTTATTGATATTAGTAATACAAAAAAGTATTTGCTAAGTATTTACCCTAAATATCATTCTATTATGTTTCCAGATTCTATTTTAACGACTGAGAACAAGAATATTATTACAGATGTTTCTTATACGAATTCTATCCATAAAATATATGTATGTACGATGGAACAAGTGAATGAACTAAAGTATGGAGATATTGTAGTTCTTTACAGAACAGCGGAGAAGGGAAGAAATGCGGAATATTCTGCTGTTGCAACGTCTATTTGTGTTGTAGAAGATGTGAAAATGCAGAATGAGTTTAGTTCTTTTGAAGACTTTTATAAATATGCGAGCAAATATAGTGTATTTGATCAAAAGGACTTACGTTACTGGTACAACAAAGGTGGTTGTAAGGCTATTAAAATGACCTATAATGCGGCGATGAAAAGGAGAATAGTGCGACATGATTTAATTGAAGAAATAGGTCTGGAGCGAAGCCAATATTGGGGATTTTTTGAACTGACAGATGAGCAATTTCAAAAAATAGCCCGAAAAGGAAATGTCAATAAGATATTGAAAAATAAGAACTAATGTTCGCAAATGCAATTGCAATGATATATTGGTTGAGGTATAATATGTTATAAAAGGCAATTGAAATGGAGTGGAAAGCATGTGTGCAATACTATTATCGATTAATCCCAACCATGTAGAGAATATATTAAATGGAACTAAGAAATATGAATTTAGAAAAAAGGCATGTAAGAGACATGTAGATAAAATATTAATTTATTCTACAACCCCAATTATGCGGGTAGTGGGGGAAGCAGAGATCGAAGAGATTCTTATTGATAACCCGGAAATGATCTGGAAGAAGACGAAGAAAAGATCAGGAATAGATAAAATTTTTTTTGATCAGTATTATGCAGATAGAGATCAGGCCGTTGCGTATAAATTAAAAAACGTCATAAAATATGGAGAGCCAAAGGAATTGAAAGATTATGGTATAAGTAATGCTCCCCAGTCTTTTCAATACATAGAAGAAGCATAAAGAAGATAAATAGATAAAAAGAATTGCACAACGCAGTTCTTTTTTATTTTGCCTATTGTTGTTTAGAGATTATTTAGAGAAAACCTTGGTATGATGTTATCTGTAAGAGCAAAGACAGATGATCATTTGTGGAGCAGATTAGAATAAGTAAGAGAAAGACAGGGTAAAAGAGGATTATGAAAAAAGTTCAATATAAAAAAATCATTGCGGCTGGTATGTCGCTCATAATAACTGCTTCGCTTCTTGCAGGATGCGGGAACAGTGGTCAGCAGACGGGTGCGGACAATACAGATTCTGCAAGTGATATGGCGGCAGATGGCAGTGGACAGACAGGTGAAGGGTCTGATAGTACAGCCATGGGACGGTATCTGGAAGAAGTTATGGATCTGTCGGAAACCCTTGGCGGGTATCGGGAGAAGCTTTTTGTGTTTGAAGACGAGGTAACGATCACACAGCCTATGGGCAGCATGCAGGTTTCGGAGGATCACGGGAGTACATGGAAAACGGAAGAGGAGGAGTGGCTGGGCGATTTCTTCGACAAAGGACGGTATGTTGATGATTATGCTGTCGGTGTGGACGGTACGATCGGCATTGTTTACTCCGAAATGGACTCTCAGGAGGAGACAGCAGGTGAAGAGGCAGACAATGATGAGACTGTAGATAGTGACGAAACCGGCGAGGATGCAGAGAGCAGTGATGAGAATAGCGAAGATACGGAAATAGCCGCGCAGGAGGATTCTGGGGATGAGAATTTTCAGATGGGAACGGAAGAAGATTTCTGGGGTCATTCACATAAAAATGCACTGATTGTAAGACCTGATGGCACGCAAATACCGATTACTCTTCCCAAGGAAGAAGAGGGACCGCAGCATATCTGGATAACGGATGCGGGAAAGGTTTTCGTAGGAACAGACAATGAGGTTTTATATGAGATTGCGGAGGATGGCAGCGGAAAAGTATATCTGGCTTTGGAGGATACTCCTGTACTGATACAGTTTCAGGGAAACCGTATGATTATGGATGGCTATGGTTTCGATGAACTGCTCATCTATGATATGGAGGCAGAAGAATATATTGAGGATGCAGTGCTGAATGATTTTGTGGCGGAAAATTATGGCGACAGGAATTTTAACGGCGGAAGCTGGTATGATCTGTTCTTCTTCGGGGGAGAGGATGATGTTCTTTATCTGGCGGGAGAAAAAGGGGTTCACCGCCATGTAATCGGCGGCAGCGCCATGGAACAGATTGTTGATGCGAGTCTTACGACATTCGGCAATCCAAGTTACAAGCTGCTCGGAATGGCTGTGATGGGTAACAATGAGTTTATGGCGCTTTTTACGGGAGCGAGACTGGTGCGGTATACGTATGATCCGACGGTTCCTACCGTGCCGAATGAGAGGATTAAAGCATACAGCCTCGTAGATAATACGATGCTCAGAAAAGCGATTGCTATCTATCAGACAGAACATCCTGAGGTCTATGTGGAATACGAGGTCGGCATGGCAGAGGGCGGTTCGGTGACGAGAGAGGACGCTTTGAAGAAGCTGAATACGGAGATTATGGCAGGTGAAGGACCTGATCTGCTCGTACTGGATAATATTCCGGCGGACTCCTATATTGAAAAAGGGCTGCTCAAAGATCTGGGACCATTTGTGGACAGCTTAAGCGGAGATGAGAAGTTGTTTGACAATATCGTGGATGCATTCAGGCAGGATGGCAGGATTTATACGATACCTTGTGAGGTGAATCTCCCTACGATTATGGGAAAAGAAGAGTATGTTGCCAAAATGACAGACTTAGAGGGAATCACTGAAGGAATGGAAGAACTTAGGAGGGACAATCCGGGAAAAGACCTGTTAATGCTGTGTTCTCCGAAAGCTGTCATGAAAAACTTTGTGACCGCCTCTGCGCCTGCATGGATGACGTCAGACGGCGAGATTAACAGAGAGGCGGTTGAGGAATTCTTTGCACAGACCAAGCGGATTTATGATGCGCAGATGGATGGTCTGCCGGAAGAAGATATTCAGCGTTATGAGCAGTGGGATAAAGAAAATGTAGAGTATGGTATAGAGCGGGTGGAAGATCAGAGTTATTACATGTTTGGAATGGACGAATTTAATTATTTGTTGGGAGACAGACAAATTCTGGCAGGGATTATAGGCTATGCCTATGCCTATACGGAACTGACATCAATGCAGAAAATTAAAGGTTTTGAGGATAATGTGATCGTACCCATGAACGGATTATGCAGCGATGTATTCTGTGTGCAGACATTGGCGGGGATTAATGCATCTTCGAGCAATATGACCCATGCCGAGGGGCTGCTCAAAGTACTGCTGGGGACAGAAAATATAACGAGTTACGGATTTCCGGTCAATCAGACGGCATTTGAGAAAGAATTATATCCCGATGACTATGAGTCTCCGGATGAAATTTATTCCACACTAGGATATCTGGATGATAACGGAAATTCGTTTACGTGGCAGATCTATTGGTTTGACGAGGACGAGGCGAACGAACTGCGTGAACGTATGAAGACAGTGAATACGCCCTATGTGGAAAATGAAGTGATCGAGGAAGCGGTATTTAACGCAGGAGTCCGGTATATGAACGGAGAGATAGAGCTGGATGAAGCGGTGGCGGATGTAGAAAAGAGTATGGCAATTTATTTAGCAGAATAGGAGAGTAGTAGTATATATGAAAATGCGAAAGACCGGTGCAAAAGTTCATAAGGATACGTGGGCGTTCTTCCTGTTTCTGATGCCTAGTCTGCTGGGAGTGCTGGTTTTTGTGCTGGTGCCGTTTCTGGATGTGTTCGTCCGCTCTTTTAAGACGGTGGTGACGAAACAGTTTGTCGGTTTTCAGAATTATAAGACGATTTTTGCTAATCAGGCATTTCAGCTGGCGGTTAGGAATACTATCCGGTTTACACTTGTCTGCATTCCGCTTTTAGTAGTGATTGGTCTGATGATTGCATTGCCGGTCAGCAAGTTAAAGAGTGCGGGAACAATCAAGTCTTTGTACTTGTTCCCGCTTGCCATGCCCACGGCAACGATCGTGATCGTGTGGAAAATGGTCTTTTATAAACAGGGATTTCTAAATCTGGCATTGACACTGATCGGAGAATGGACGGGATTGTGGGGAGAAGTACATATTGATTATCTGGGAAGCAGCGCATCTTTCTGGGTGTTGGTATTCAGCTATATCTGGAAAAATGCAGGCTACACAATTGTGCTGTGGCTGGCGGGAATCCTCGGAATCCCCAATGAATTGCTGGAGGCGGCGCGGGTGGACGGCGCCTCCGAATGGCAGTGCTTTTTTAAGATTGTACTTCCGAATCTGAAAGGGAGTCTTTATACGATTGTGATATTATCTTTTTTGAACTCGTTTAAAATCTATAGGGAAGCGTATCTGGTGGCAGGGGCCTATCCGGAACAGGATATGTATCTGTTACAGCATTTGTTCAATAACTGGTTTGTCAATCTTGACTTTGATAAGATGGCGGCAGCAGCCGTCTGTGTGGGCGGATTTTTGTTTGTGGTGATTATGCTGTTGCAGAGAGCGTGGGATAAGAAGGAATAATTGGAATAGAACAATTATGTGTAGATATGAGAAAGGACAGAATAATAAATGAGTTTACATAACTTTGCGTCAAGGTGGAAGGATATTAAAAAAGGAATTACGATCTGTCTGATTTTGCTTCCTACACTTCTGGTCTGTCTGCCGATTATTTTGCTGGTGACGGGATCGGTGATGAGCAGTGGGGAACTGCGCCAGCATTTGTCGCCGGTATTTTCCGATGCATTGGATTATATCAGCTGGAAGATAGTGCCGGATTATCCGACTTTTGAGAATTATGGCAGACTGCTTTTTATGACGCCGCAGTTCTTTGTACTGTTCTGGAATTCTATTAAAATGGTGGGGTGTATACTGGCGGGACAGTTGCTGGTGGGCGTTCCGGCGGCGTGGGCTTTTGCGGTGTATAAGGTAAAGGGGAGCCGGGCTCTTTTTGCGCTCTATATTGTGTTGATGCTTCTGCCCTTTCAGGTCACGATGCTCTCCAGCTATCTTGTGCTGAACAGGCTGGGGATGCTTGATACGCAGCAGTCGGTCATCCTGCCCGCGGTTTTTTCCACATTTCCGGTGTTTCTGACTTATGGAGGGTTCCGGTGTATTCCGATTCAGCTTCTTGAGGCGGCGCGGATTGACGGAGCAGGAGAACTTCGGATCTTTTGTAAAATTGGGCTTCCGTTGGGAAAAAGTGGCTTATTGTCTGCCATGGTGTTAGGGTTTCTGGAATATTGGAATATGATGGAGCAGCCGATGGCTTTTCTGGAAGATAAGTCACTGTGGCCCTTGTCATTGTACCTGCCTGAAATCACATGGGCGCAGGCGGGGTATGCGTTTACGACGTCAATCATCACGCTGATTCCGGCGGTGTTTGTATTCGTCTGGGGGCAGGACTATCTGGAGCAGGGGATTATTTTTTCGGGACTCAAAGAATAGCAGAATCAGATAAATAGGAATATGAAGTGGAGGCGAGAATTTTGAACGGTAACAGGAAGAAGAAAATTGTGGCAGGGTTTTGTGTGTTTCTGGGGCTTATGTGGCTTTGTACGGTGATATCCAAGAGCATTTATGCCTCAAAACTTCCGATTGTATCAACGGAAAAGATTCAGCAGAAATATGTGGAGCATATTGTGGAAGTGGATGGCATTGTGATAGCAGGTGAGAAGAGCCCGGTTACTGCGCTTAGTGGTCTGCGGGTGGAGGGACTGGCGGTACAGGTAGGCGATCAGGTAGAAGAGGGAGATGTGCTTTTTACGATAGATATGGACGACTTGACAGATATCATAGATGAGAAGCAGACAGCAATCTCCAAGCTGCAGACACAGATCAATACCATACTGGAAAATGAGGAGCTGGCAAGACAGAAGAAGGAATTGGAAGAACAGCGTGCCAGAGAGGATTATGACGCCTTGGCGAGACGTGAAGACACGCTGGTAGGGAGAGGTGCGGAAGAAGTCAATCAGGCCGAAAAAGATTTGGAGAATCAGGAAGGCGGAGATGATGAGGCGCTGAAAGATGCTTTACAGCAGGCGGCATATGCGGAAGCAGATGCTAAGTGGCAGAGAGAGACTGCAATGAAGGAAGCTGAAAGAAAAGTGGAGGATATCATTGCGCCGGAGAATGCAGATTCCACGTTGGAGGTCAGTCGTCTGGAGTTGTCTGATTTGCAGGAATAACTGTCACGTTTTCAAAGAATCAAGGACGCAGAGGGGCAGATCAGAGCGGACAAAAGCGGAATGATCACAGATATCTATATCAACACAGGCGGAAGGACTTCCGATTCGGCAGTTATGCTGCTTGCGGATGATTCTGTACCTTGCCAGTTCAAAACAGTTCTCACACAGGAGCAGAAGAAGTATGTGGGATTGAATGATTCGGTGACTTTAAAGCTGGATGGCAGCAGCAGAGAAAAAGAGGCGGTTGTGGATTATCTGTCTGAGAGCAGCAACATGCCCGGAAGTTATGAAGTCTACGTCAACCTTCCGGAAGGGACAGGAGTTCCGGGGCTGTCGGGCACGATGAGCCATGCAGAGTCGGGAGAAAAACACTCCTGTTGCGTTACACCGGCTGCCGTGTACAAAGAAGGCACCAGAAGTTATGTCTATGTAGTCAAAGAGCGGGACGGTATTCTGGGTAAGGAATATTATGCGGAGCAGGTCAACGTGAGAGTGTTAGATGAAAATGAAAATCTGGTTGCGATAGAGGGTGCGCTGGATAGTGACAGCCTGATTATTTCCTCCGCCACCAAGGAAGTGAAGAATGGAGATGTTATCAGACTGTCAGAAGAGTAGTTAGCTATAGCTGTTTCTGAAGTTTTCAGGGAGCTCTGCCTGAAAGCCAGTCAACTGCCCTGCAGCGATGTTATCCTTGACTTCTTTTTCCCAATAAAAAGACTGTATGAGATCCACCTCTTCCTCGGTCATTTCATAGAAAACTGTCTCCTCCGCGGTTATCTCTTCGTACACTTTACCGGCGGATTCCGCAATCTCACTCCAGAAATAGAGCAGAATACCGCAGAGCAGATAGAGCAGGAATAGGGACTTCCTGTGTTTTTTAAGTTTCTTGTATATCTTCGGAGCTGCGGCGGAAGCGGTTCTGTAAGGCCACAGAGACAATGCGGTGTATGGAGGCTGGGACGCATGAGGAGATCGGTCAGCATACGAAGTCTGGGCTGTGTACGGGGATTGGACATCGTAAGGAGAACGGTCGGCGTATGAAATCCGGGTCGCATACGGGGATGGGGGAGCGCATTGGGAAGCGCATGGGTATTGCACCGTGACAAAGTTGGTTTCGGCTGCCTTTGAGCCAAGTCTGCTTTTCCTGTATTTTATTAATATAAACAGTGCACTGACCAGATCAAGCCCCGGAATCATTTGCACGCCAAAGTGATATCCGGATGGCTGGCGCATGTTCCCTGTCTGTTGTCTGAGATAGCGGATGTAACTTATGCCGATGCAGCCGTTTGCAACGTCTAATATAAGAGGAAAGATGACTGGAATCATCAGGTGAAGCAGCAGAAAAAAAGGCCAAAGAGGGATCAGGAGGAGCAGTGCATAGCCAATGACTTCAGGATCTATGCAGCGAATCGTTTGCTCAAAGAGCCATGTGTTGAGCGGCAGGAAGGGCACAAACGCCAGTTTGAGCACAATCCAGCCTCTTTTTATCTGACTGGCTGCCCCGATGCCATATAACGTTTGAATCGATATCAGGTTAAGACCGGACAGAATACAAATTACCATGAACATGCATATATAGCTGAATATCTGGACGCCATAGCGAAGAGAGTCAGCAAACAGGAACAGTCGCAGTGCGGCGGTAAGCAGATACAGATACATACACGCGATGCAGGCGAGGGGTATGCGGGATATTTTCCGTTTTTTTACTTTCAAAAGCGCTTCGAGATCTATGCTAAGATAAGATATGCGGATAAAATCTGAGAGACCTATCCATAAAAAGATCAGCATTGCCAGATATAATGGGAACATTGAGCTTTTATATGTATCCATGATTACCTCCATGATTGCTTATTGATGAAGCAGTGCAATACGTCAGATTAACGAATAAACGATTAATTGTTGTTGTCATGAAATACATAAAATTTAAGCACAACTACAGTGTATAGTTTATCATATTGCAAAATAAAAGTCTAGTAATTTTTTTGTTTCCTTATACAATAATAGAAGAGAATCGACATGTATCTGTCCGGATGGAAGCCAATATCTTCGTCGCCGCGCTTTCGCTCCAGACAGATACATTGAACAGCAGGGAGACAAAGGAGGTCGCACATGGGCACGCAGAGTAAGCAGAAGAACAGAGATGTATCGAGACAGGCGGAGGAGAAGTATCTTGAACAGACGCTCGATGTCGTAAGGGATAATCTTACAAATTATGGACGGGAAGTGTCGCGGATGCAGGATGATATCGATGAGATGCTGGCGCATTATCATGATAATGACACGGAAGTACTCACTATTCTGAATAATACCGTGACCATGCACGAGCATATGAAGCGGGCGCTTCTGCGGAATGAAAAGGCACTGAATAAGCCGTACTTCGGAAGAATCGTTTTTCATGACGAGGCGCTTGACAAAGAGGAGTCCATCTATATCGGCAAGGGCGGGATATCCAAAGATACTACCCATTGGGTGGTGGTGGACTGGCGGGCGCCAGTGGCTAATGCATATTATGAGAATGGTCTTGGCAGGTGCAGTTACGAAGCGCCGGGCGGTGTACAGATGTGGATCGATCTGGAACTAAAGCGTACCTATGAGATTGATGAAGGGAAACTCCTCGACTATTTTGACAGCGAGGTGATTGCCAATGACGATCTGCTGACGAAGTATCTTGCCAAAAATAAACAGGCGGTTTTGAGTGAGATTGTTGCAACCATTCAGAAAGAGCAAAACGAGATTATCCGGAAATCGCCCTACCATAATATTATCGTACAGGGTGTTGCAGGTTCGGGCAAGACTACTGTGGCGATGCACCGGATATCCTATATCCTGTATAACTATGAAGAACGCTTCAAGCCGGATGATTTCTATATTGTGGGGAGTAACCGCATACTGCTTAACTATATCACGGGTGTCCTGCCCGATCTGGATGTGTACGGGATCCGGCAGATGACAATGGAGCAGCTTTTTGTCAGACTTTTGTACGAGGATTGGGATGATAAAAAGTATCGTATCAAGGGCACGGATACGAGCAGGAGCGAGAGTGTCAAAGGCGGGTCTGAGTGGTTCAAAGATCTGGAAGCTTATTGTCAGAAACTGGAATATGACACGATATCCTGCAAGTCTGTCTACCTTAATCCGAAGCAGTTTGTGGAGGGGATAAGAGATGGTAAAATCGGTGTATTTGATGAGACGGGCGGACGGGTTACGGATACAAGAGCCTTAGTCTGTCTGCTTGAGGGTGATTCGGTGGAGCGATATATCCGACAGAACCCTGCGGTGTCCGTTCAGAGTAAGATCAACATGCTGAATAGTCGTCTGAGGGGTAAGATCAAAGAAGAATTTCTCGGAAAAGGCGTTAAGTATACCGAGGCTGAACGCAAAGCGATTCTCAAGGCTTACCGCGGACATTACGGCGGTAAGGTGTGGAAACAATCTATTTTTGAGCTGTATCAGGATTTTCTGCTGAGACAGAATGAAAAGGGATATGGTGTCAATATACCGGACGATGAGTTCGATGTCTATGATCTGGCGGCGCTTGCCTATCTTTACAAGAGGATTAAGGAGACGGAGGTAATCAGCGAAGCGCATCATATCGTAATAGACGAGGCGCAGGATTTCGGAATGATGGCCTATCTTGTTCTGAAATTCTGTATTTACCGGTGCACTTACACTATCATGGGTGATGTTTCCCAGAATATTCATTTCGGCTATGGGCTGAATGACTGGGAAGAATTAAAAAGCTTGTTTCTGCCAGATCCCATGGACAGCTTCGGCATTCTTAAGAAAAGCTACCGCAATACAGTGGAAATATCAGATTTTGCTACGAACATTCTGCATCACGGTCAGTTTTCCATCTATCCGGTGGAACCAATCATAAGGCATGGCACTCCGGTACAGGTGCGCCAGCTTGCGGACAGGCGGACCATGATCCGCACAGCTGCGGATATGTGCAGAGGATGGATGCAAAAAGACGGAATGGGCATCCAAGGAGAACAAAGCGGTTATGGAGAAACGGCTCACATAAACAGCGGTGGATTAGATACGATAGCTGTTGTCTGCAGAGATCAGACAGAAGCCGCCGCAGTGGCTAAGGAACTGTCTCAGTATATAGATGTGGTTGAAAGTGATCCGGAGAAGACGGAGTTTGGAAGCGGAATCATGGTGCTGCCGGTGGAATATACCAAAGGTCTGGAATTTGACGCAGTACTGATCTTGAATCCCTCACGGGAAAAATATCCGGTGGACGATGGCCACGCCAAACTGCTCTATGTGGCAGCGACACGTGCGCTCCATGAACTGTGCGTACTCCATACAGGAAATCTTACAGGGCTGATTGCGGATCCGATACCGCATCCGCAACCGAAGCCTGTACAGAAGCCGGCCGAAAATCCAGCATTTACAGAGACAAAACCGGACAGAATGGTTAAGAAAAATGTGTCTATTGTCCGCAACCAGCTGGCGGATGAAACGGGTAAGAGCAATAAGCCGGCAGCTAAAGGCAGGAAGGTGTCTGCTAAAGGCAAAGAAATAATCGCAAATACCCCTGACATGACAATGCAGAAGAAATCGCCTGCTCCTGAAATACCTGCAATATCTAAAGAACGAAAGAGTATACCAGATGCCCGCGGCAGCATCAAATTCGGCGATATGCCGCCAACGGAAAAACTCCGCCCTCTGGGGCATGGTAAAATTGATTTGTCGGTAAAGTGGACTTCTAAGCAACAGGACGGGCTTTATATGCATAGCCGTTACGGCGTTTTGCGCTTAAGTCCTATCGGCAGTGCAATCGTGAGAGTGACTTTTGCAAAAGGCGGGCAGATTATTGACGGGGTAAACGAGCAGATTGCAGTGCATTCTACAGATAAAAGATGGATGTACAAAGAATCCGGCGCTGCGGTAGACCTTATGACAGACGAACTGCTGATTCAGGTGGATAAATCTACGGGAGCAATCCGCTACATGACGCGGGACAAGAAATTGCTTGTGGCTGAACGGACTAAAGAATGCCGGCAACTGGAAAGTAATCCGGATGGAAGATACAAAACATGGCTCTATCTCGACTGGCAGAAGAATGAGACTGTATATGGCATGGGTGCGGGAGATGCGGCTGGAATGAATCTGCGAAAAACCGCACGGTATATTTCGCACGGGAACGGTACCGGGGAACTGCCGTTTATTTTGTCAGAGCAGGGTTACGGAATCGTTCTGGCGGCAGACAGCCCTGTGATGAGCTGTGACATTCCGGCGTACGGTTCTTATCTTTACGCCGAGAGTGAGAAGCAGATGGATTTCTATTTTATAACCGGAAAGCGTCAGAATACGATCATGAATGCATATGCATATCTTTGCGGGAAGCTGTGAGGCTTCCCGTAGAGGGTAAAATCAATTTTGCTATAAGTATATAAGCATTTCTTATCGGAAGCTGATCGATAATTCCTTGCCTAATCCTTTTGCCAATAGTTGCAATGTGGCAACCGTAGGACTGCATGTTCCATTTTCAATACGACTGATATTTGACTGGCGAATACCGGAACGCTCTGCAAGTTCTTTTTGTGTCATATTCAATGATACTCTGGCTTCAATTAACGCTTTGGCTACCTCAAATTCCGTTCTGGTTGCCTCATGTTCTTCACGAAACGCAGGGTCAGTCATTTGTTTTTCTAAATATTTGTGTAAATCACTCATTTTGTTTTGCTCCTTATTGCATTCGATGCTCATAGTCTGTTTTATATTTAAGGGCTAATTTTATTTGAGATTTTGGTGTCTTTTGCGTTTTCTTAATAAAGCCGTTTGTTACAATAATTTTATTGTCTGCATAGAAAAAATAGAAAAATCTTGAAACGTCATTGGAAAATTTTATCCGTAATTCAAATAATCCATTTCCTATTGGCTTTGAATATGGTTCTCGTAAAGTATTGCCAAATTCCTCTAAAATTAATAAACTGTCTAAAGCTTTGTTTCGCATTTTAATATTTAAACTATCTAAAAAATCTTCAATGGGTGCACGACCGTTAGATAGTCGATAAAAATCAATATGAAACACAGGTTCTCCTTTCTTATAAGATATTCCCTTTTTTGATATATTGTCAAGCGCTGATTTGACCAATATGTTTTTGTGCAGCTATATTTTTTATAAATAATTATAGATGGCAAATCATGGTGAAACACCGGAACTTCCTATATAGAAGCCTGCCACAGAAAATACTGTGACATTAGAATCTGATAGCAGTCTTAAAAGCGAATAATACAAGACAGATCAGAAAGAAATTTTTGATATACCAGTACTATACTGCATCTGTAAAAAGATTGCAAATCAATTTTTTGTAATCTTTCCAATCATGCAACTAAAATCCCCCGATACGTGATTGGAAAAAGAGCGTTTCCAGATTACAATATACTTATCAAATGCTTGCAAGCTTTTCTAATGTTTGGCTTGTACAGGGCAGGAAGGGAGAAAAGACAATGTCAACGATCCATTTAAGAATATATGATCTCAGAAAAGCTAACCAGATGAGTCAGAAGGAGCTGGCGGACGAGGTCGGAGTTTCTGTACAGACCGTCAGTAAGTGGGAGAATAATGTGTGTATGCCGGATATCACGATGCTGCCGGAGATTGCAAGATTTTTCCGGGTGACAGTGGATGAACTTCTGGGATTGTCGCCGCTTGCGGGTGAAGAGTACATACCGGTCAGGAGCGCGGAGAAAGACTATTGGGAATCCAGACTGGATTATCTGAAAGCAAGCAGGCGGATAATGTGGAATGACGATTACTTTAAGTTTCTGGTAGAACAGGTATGGAAGATTGACAAGCCGGTGGATGTACTGGACTGCGGCTGCGGGTTCGGATATATGGGCATCATGCTGCTTCCGCTTTTGCCGGAAGGGAGCACCTATACGGGAATTGATTTCAGCGAGAACATGCTGCGGGAGGGAGAAAAACTTTTTGCAGAAGAAGGGTATCAGGCAGAATTCATCTATGGTAATTTTTTTAAATATACTTTTCAGAAACATTATGATATCACGTTAAGCCAGTGTGTCATGCGGCATGTAAACGAACCAAGAGAGTTTTTACAGAAAATGATTGCGCAGACGAAGCCCGGCGGTCTGGTCGCAGCGATCGATGTAAACCGGGAATTGGAAAGCGACGGACTTTATATAGACGGACTGGAGTATGCTGAACTCTGTTCCAGAGCTGGATTCCGTAAGATGTGGGCGAAGGAGAAGGAATGTCAGGGCAGGGACTACGCTATCGGCATGAGAATGCCGTTTATGATGCGAGGGGAAGGGCTTGTGCAGGTGGATGTCCGTATGAATGACAGAGTCACGTTTGTCTGTCCGGAACGGGAAGACTATACAGAGAAAGTAGATTGCTTTATGGAAGAAAAAAACTGGCGGAACAGTATTTCACCGGAGGAAGAGGAAGAAATCATACGCGGTTTTGTCAATCATGGGATGGACAGAAAGGAAGCGGAAAGTTACTGCCGCAAACAGAGGAAGATACAGACTTTTATGATGGCAAATCAAGACAATTTGAAATATCTTCATTATTTGGGACTGATAATAAGTTATGGATGGAAAAAAACATAAGGGTAAAAACATAAGACAGATTTTGGATGAAAAGTCAGGAAGAATGATTTATAATTAGGATATCAAGAACGGAGGAATAAGAAAATGGGAATTGTAATCAAAAATGCACTGGCAATTCTGCCAAAGGGTGCGGAAGATGTGGTACAGGAAACCAGCATCTACATTGAACAGGACAGAATTACGGGAATCGGAGAGGAGCCCGACGGGTTCAGCGAGGATAAGGTGATTGATGGAACGGACAAACTGGTGATTCCGGGTCTGATTAACTGTCATACACACTCTTACATGTCTTTTATGCGAAATGTAGCGGATGATCTGTCGTTTATGGACTGGCTGTTCGGGACAATCGATCCCATCGAGCAGCAGATGACAGATGAGGACACATACTGGGGAGCCAATCTGGCAATTATTGAGATGATGAAGAGCGGCACGACCTGTTTTAATGACATGCAGATGAACATACATCAGACTACCAGAGCGGTCAAAGAGACCGGTATGCGTGCCGTGATCAGCCGCGGGCTGGTAGGCAGCGGTAATGACGAGGCGGGACAGATGAGACTGCGTCAGGCATACGAGGAGAGAGATGCCGCAGCAGACTGTGACAGATTGTCTTTTGTGCTCGGACCCCACGCACCATATACCTGTGACGAAGAGTTCTTAAAGATTGTTGCGGGAGAGGCAAAGAAGAACGGGATGGGCGTTCACATCCATCTGTCGGAGAGTGAGAGTGAGATTGCACAGATTAAAGAGAAATATGGATGCAGTCCGATTGCGCTTGCTGACCGCTGCGGACTGTTCGATGTGCCCGCCATTGCAGCACATTGTGTACAGATTGACGAGGCGGATATGGATATACTGAAGGCGAAGAATGTCAGTGTAGTTACCAATCCGGCAAGTAATATGAAGCTGGGTAATGGTTTTGCACCGATAGCCGGAATGCTGTCAAAAGGCATCAACGTGTGCCTCGGTACAGACGGAGCAGCCAGCAACAACTGTCTGAACATGTTCCATGAACTCAGTCTTCTTACGCTGATTCATAAAGGAACGGGCAGAACGCCTCAGTGCGTCAGCGCTAAAGAAGGATTTCGTATCGCAACGCTCAATGGTGCAAAAGCGCTTGGAATGGAGAATGAGATCGGAAGTATCGAGGTTGGTAAAAAAGCGGATCTGGCGATTCTCGATCTGAATACGCCGTCACTGACACCCAGAAATAATCTGATTGCAGGGCTGTCCTATTCCGCTAACGGTTCTGAGGTGGATACGGTCATCATCAATGGTCAGATTACCATGGAGAACAGGAAAATACTGACCATTGACGAACAGCTTGTATACCGTAAGATTCAGGACATCATCGAGAGAATGGGGCTGGACAAGAAAGTGTACTAAAGCGTATGAAGGAGGCTTTTTGCTTCCTTAACGATAAGGCTGTCCGTCCTGTAAATACTGTACTCGTTCATGATTGGCAGTCCCATAGGGACATCTTCTTTGCGGTAGCACATGCCGCTGTCTATGATTTTTTTTGCCGAAAGATGATAGTGGGTGATTTCAGTATTTGCAAGAAAGTGGCGGATTACATCAGGGGTGACACCTGAACCAGCCATAATATGAGGACCGCCTGTCTGGTTTTGCAGCGCGCATAATTTATTTAGAAGCGGCATACCGGTCAGGCAGTCTTTTTCCTGTCCGGATGTCAGAATGGTATCGATTCCAAGCTCTGTCGCCTGCCTGTATGCCAGCAGAGGGTCAGCGCATACATCAAATGCGCGGTGAAGAGTTATCTTCATTTTTTCGGCGGTCTTTATCAGTTCTGCCATCTGCTCTATATTCAGATTGCCGTCCTGCGTAAGACAACCGATTACAATGCCGTCGGTTCCTGCTTCTCTATATATTTCCACTTCTCTTTTGATGATCTCAAACTCATAATCACTATAAAGAAAATCCCCGAAGCGCGGACGCAGAAGTACACGGATCGGCAAATCGCAGGATTTCCTGACTTCCTTAAACAGCGCCGTACTTGGGGAGATACCGCCAATAATCAGCGCAGCGCACAATTCTAACCGGTCAGCGCCGCCCTCGGCTGCCGCCAAGGCGGACTCCACACTATCCACACAGCATTCCAACAGATATCTATTTTGCATATATTGGGTCTCCGTTTCTTTAAGAATAATATTTGTGATTTGAAGGTTAGTAAACTCGCTTGTTTTTCTTTTGCACAGATGTGGCTCCCATTGGAGACATTTCTGTTATTATAGCATAGCGCAGATGCGGGTGTTAAGTGTTATTTGATTTAGCAGAATAAGTATTGACAAATTGGTCTATAAAGAGTAGACTAAATGCATGGTCTATTGCAAGTAGACTAGATGCGCATACCGATATGGTATTCTCAGGCAGCGTGGTACAAGACCGGTTACAAAGCATCAGGCATATACATACGGAAGGAGCCTTATATTTATGAAAAACAGCAGACAAGAATATAAACTTGCCAAGACAGAGGCAAGGTTTGCCGATCTGATCTGGCAGAAGGAGCCGATTTCTTCACCGGAACTTGTCAAATTATGTGAAAAAGAATTTAACTGGAAGAAATCTACCACATATACAGTCTTGAAAAAATTGTGCGACAGAGGGATTTTTCAGAATGAAAAAGCGGAAGTGACGTCGCTTATTTCCAAAGAAGAGTTTTACAGCTATAAGAGCAGGCAATTTGTAGAAGATTCCTTCGGGGGATCAATACCAAGATTTCTGACTGCTTTTATGGGCGGAAAGAAGTTGACAGAGGAACAGGCGGAAGAAATTAAGAAACTGATCGACGATTTCACTAAGAAATCATGAGATGAAGAGGAAGATGACAGAAATGAATATGACTACAATTTTTACATCAATTTTGAATATGAGTCTTACGGCGGGCTACTGTATTGTGGCGGTGATCCTGCTTCGCTTTTTGCTGAAACGACAGCCGAAAATTTTATCCTATTTATTGTGGAGTGTGGTGCTGTTTCGTCTGCTGTGTCCCGTTTCTTTGTCAAGTGAGTTCAGTCTGCTGCGGATGGATCTGCCACGGATGGACATGAATGTGGCAGCAGGGGCAGACCTGACAGGGCAGCATACGGTGGGGAATGCTTTTACAACAGATATGCATAATGATTTAGAGCAGAACATGGACGATCGGGATAAGGAGGCGCTACCGGCAGCAGAGGGAGAGAGGGGAATAGAATCCCGTACACAAACCTTACTTACGGTTGGCGCATGGGTCTGGTTTGCGGGCGTTCTTTTGATGGCGGCTTACGGAATTGCGTCGGCATACCGCTTGAAGCATTTTCTGCAAAAAGCGGTATGTGTGGAGGATAACGTCTATGAGGTGGAAGGAATATCTTCGCCTTTTGTGTTCGGTATTATACATTCACGCATTTATCTGCCGACCGGCTTACCGGAGACGGAACGCGGGTATGTTCTTGAGCATGAGCGTGTGCATGTTGCCAGAAAAGACTATCTGGTAAAGATTCTGGCGTGGTTTGCAAGGTGTATTCACTGGTTTAATCCGCTCGTGTGGATTTTCTTTGTACTGATGGAAAGTGACATGGAAATGTCTTGTGATGAGGCTGTTTTGCGCAGGCTTGGAATGGAGACGAAGCAGGACTACTCCCGTGCCCTGCTGGCATTATCCTGTGAGAAAAAAGAGATAAGAAATTGTCCGCCGGCTTTTGGGGAAGGTAAAGTGAAAGAACGCGTCCGCAATGTTTTGAACTACCGCAAAAGAACATTTGTGACCATGGCGGTTATCGCCGTTGTTCTGCTTGCCATCGTGATAGGGCTTGCCCTGAATCCAGCGGGGAGAAAGCTTGGTGATAAGGAGGCAGAGGAATTACTTCGCCTTGGGGCAAAAGACCAGTTTGTCACAGACTATGCGGATGCGTGGTGCAATCGGGAAGGGGATGCTTTGGTAAGACTTTATATAGACGAGAATACTGCGTTTGAACATATACCTATGTTGGAAAAAACAGAGCGCGGGTATACATTTGGTCTCTCAAGCCCGTGGCCTGACGAGTTCTGGCGGACGATACCAACGGGAGAGGGAACGGATGAAGGAAAATCGGAAATACGGTACTATGCATGGACATCCGACCCGCATGTGAGCGTCTGGAAAGAAGAGATTACTTTTACAATGACAGATGAAGGGTATCGGGTAACGGACAGCTCGCTTACTTATTTCGATAGTATCGCGTCCGAGGATGAATATATGGATGCCTATTGGGGAGATGGAGGATATCACTTCACCGACTATGAAGAAAGAGGGTTTGTGGAGGCGATCAACTATCAGACGGAGTATGACTTGGAAAATGGTGAAAGTGACCGTAATGCCGTCTACAGAAGTCCGGAAACAGCAGCGGAGTATATTATGAATCTGGCTGGAGGCGCAGGCACAGCACAAAGGACTTCTAATGGAACAGCAACCGTAGAGTATATTTTTGCAGACGGAAGCAGTGTTGTGATTCCGATGAAAGATGCTAATTTTAACGGGCAGACTGGCAACAGCAGTGACGATTCGTCAGAAAGTGATTCCCAAACCGCTGTAAACTCTGAGGTGTGGATTCTTGATCTGCCGGTGTGGAATGCGGGAGCGCCGTAGAAGTCTTGCGGATAGCAGGAGATACAGAGGTATTACGGAATAGAAAGAAAAAGGAGAGGCTTTGTAATGATATGATTCCTCTCCTTTTTATTATTTGCGATAAACCGTATTTAATGCCCAGAACATCGCGTAAAGCAGGAAAAATTTCTTGTAAAAACTGTTAGGAATGATATAATGAACTCCATAGGTGCTAATATAGCGAATGAATTTCGGACATGGTGAAACTTTTGGCATTAGTCATTCGTATTATAGGTGCAAATACATTTTTGATAGAATCCGTATTGGAGATATATGGAAACATACATTGATATTCACTGCCACATTCTGCCGGGGGTAGATGATGGTTCGGACAGCTTGGAGACAAGCATGGAAATGTTACATATGGCAGACGAAGACGGAATCTCACAGATCATCCTCACGCCTCATGATAAGCCTTGGCACAGAAAGATGGACTATACCCGGATAAATGCTTTGGTTGATCAGCTTCAGGAACGTCTGTGTCAGGAAGGAATGGATATAAGGCTGTACATGGGCAGCGAGCTGTATTACCGCAACGGTCTGACAGAGGAGCTTGATCAGGGGGATGCAGTAACTTTGGCTAATTCCCAATATGTACTTGTTGAATTTGATCCTTTAGCCGATTATGATTACATAAGAAGTGGTGTCTACGCATTGCTCATGGGAGGGTATTATCCCATTGTGGCGCATGTAGAGCGATATAAGAATGTATGTTGTAAGATGAGCAGAGTCATTGAGTTGATTGATATGGGCAGCTTTATGCAGGTGAATGCAGGAAGTATCACAGGTCAATACGGGATCAGCGCGAAACAGCTTACGAAGAAAATGTTGAAACAGGACCTAATCCACTTTGTCGCTACAGACGCCCATGATTTGAATAGAAGACAGCCATGTCTTTCACAATGTGCACAATACATTGGGAAAAAATATGGAGAAAGCAGCAGGAGACGATTGTTTTACGATCATCCGATGTGCGTGCTGCATGATGAATACATAAGGAATCGGAAAGAAGACTGATATGGAAAATCATAGAGAAAGCGATGTCATTGAAGTAGACTTGCTGGAAATTATTAATATTTTGTTTAGAAGATTTTGGATTATTTTGGGAGCGGGGTTGTTAGCAGCAGTGATCGGTTTTGTGATCAGCAAGTTTGTGCTGACGCCTACCTTTGAATCCACTACTAAGATTTACATACTGAATAAGTCAGAAAACACGACGGTTACATACAGTGATGTACAGATGGGAACACAGCTCACCAAGGATTATGCAGAACTGATTAATAGCCGATATGTATTAGAGACAGTTATTCAGCAGCTGTCCCTGCCGGAGACGGAGTATAAGGATCTGTTAAAGAAAGTCAGTGTGAATACACCTACAGATACACGAATCGTATCCATTACCGTGACAGACATCGACCCGCAGCAGGCGCAAAATATTGCCAACTGTATCAGAGAAGTGGCGGGGGAACATATCCAGAATGTGATGGATATTGATGCGGTCAATGTGGTAGAAGAAGCCAATCTGCCTACAAGGAAGGCAGGACCAAGCGGATTGAAATGGACGGCGGTCGGCGGTATGCTGGGAGTATTTCTGGTATGTGCGGTTATCCTGATACACTATCTATTGGATGATACGATCAAAACGTCGGAAGATGTAGAGAAATATCTTGGGTTGAGCACATTAGCGCTGATACCGGTTGCGCCGGGCGAAAATGATGGCAAGCAGAAGAGTAAGAGGAAGTAAATATGCAGGATGTCAAATTGCATTTGGATCAACGTGCAGATTTTCATACAAAAGAAGCTTTTAAGACGCTGCGAAGCAATGTGGAGTTCTGCGGCAGTGATGTGAAGGTCGTTGCTGTGACGAGCTGTACGCCGCACGAGGGCAAGACGAGTGTTGCTATGGAGCTGGCGCGGTCTTTTGCCGAGGCAGGTAACAGAACACTGTTGATTGACGCGGATATGAGAAAATCCGTGCTGGTGGGCAGGTATAAGACCGGTGTAGTTAAGTATGGGTTGAGCCATTGTCTGATTGGAAAATATAAATATACAGAAGCTATGTGCCAGACGGATATTCCACGTCTCTATATGTTCTTTTCCGGACCGGTGCCGCCGAATCCGAGCGAGCTTCTCGGAAGTGAGAGATTCGCCGACATGCTGAATGTGATGCGGACGGCTTTTGATTATATCATTATAGATACACCGCCGCTTGGCAGTGTCATTGATGCCGCTGTGGTGGCAAAGAGATGTGACGGCACGGTATTGGTAGTGGAGAATAACGCAGTCAGCTACCGTTTTGTCCAGAGAGTAAAAGAACAGTTGGATAAATCCGGGAGCCGTATTCTGGGAGTCGTTTTAAATAAAGTTGACCTCAGCGGCAAGGGCTATTATGGACATTACGGCAGATATTATGGTAAATACTATGGTAAATATTACGGTAAGTATGGTTACGATACCGAGCCGGCTCCTGAGCAAAAGCGTGAAAGACAGATAGAACCGGCGAAAACAGGAAGAACTGAGCGGCAGGAGAGCTCAGAACGATTGGATCGCTTGGAGAGAGCGGAGCGTCTGGACCGATTGGAGCGTTCAGAGCGGTTGGAACGCTCAGACCGATTAGAACGTTCAGAGCGGCTGGAACGGTTAGAGCGGCCAGAGCGATTGGAACGTTCAGAACGGTTAGAACGGTTGGAACGCTCAGAAAGACCGGAGCGACTGACAGAAACGGAAAAAAAAACGGTAAGAAGAAGTATTTTGTAGCCGTATGTACTATTCTCGTGATTTTCGGGCTGTTATTGGCCGGTTCCGTGATTGTCAGAGCAATAGGAAAGCATCGGTTATATAATAAACCTGTTACCACACAGCCTGAATTGCAGACCGCTGTGGGAGAAGAAATCCTGACGGAAGCAGAGAGTGAGAAATGGCAGGAAGGATGGGTCAAATATCAAGGAACCATCTACGAATACAATGAAGAAATCCTGACTTTTCTGATTATGGGCATTGATAAGCAGGATGATGTCGAAGAGGTGGCAGAAGGCACCGATGGCGGGCAGGCAGATGGATTATTTCTGTTAGTAATCAATCCGAAAGACAAGAGCATCAAAGTGGTAGGTATCAACAGAAATACCATGGCAGATGTTGACATATATGATAACAAGGGAGAATATACATCCACGGTTAAAGCGCAGCTTGCCATACAGCATGGATTTGGCAATGGTATGGAAGAAAGCTGTGAATATCAGAAAAAAGCGGTGGAGAACTTGTTCTACCAGCTTCCCATACATGGATATGCTGCAGTCAATATGAGCGCTGTTGCCACAATCAATGATGCAGTGGGCGGTGTTGATGTGACGGTTCCCGGTGATCTGGCAGGATTCAATGAGGATTTCGTGGAAGGACGCAGTCTGCACCTGATGGGAGAGAATGCTTTCTGGTATGTAAAGTACAGAAATACTGACGTATTTGGTTCGGCGGATATGAGGCTGGACAGACAGAAACAGTATTTGAATGGCTTTATTGATGCGGCGAAGCAGTCGGTACATAAGGATGCTTCTGTAGTCATAGACTTGTATCAGGCGGTGAAGCCGCAGATGGTCACAGATGTTTCTCTGGATGAGGTGGCATACCTTGCGCCGATTCTGGCAGATTATAGATATGATATGGATGATTTCTATACTTTGCAGGGAGAAACTGTGATGGGAGAGCAGTACGAAGAATTTTACCCGGATGAAGATGCTATGTTTGAGATGATATTGGATATATTTTATGAAAAAGTTCAGTAGATGGAAAAAACATATTATAAGAGATGCTGTGTCCCTTGCATCGGTAGCATGTATCCTGACAGGGTGCGGAAAGAGTGGCGGGGGAGCACAGGATGATGTGCAGGCAGAAATTTCCGATGAGACCGCCGAATCGGTACAGACAGCAGAAACTGCCGATGAGAATGCCGAACCGGTACAGACAACAGGAATTGCCGGTGAGAGTGCCGCGGATGCGCTGATAGACTTTGCGGCGTTGCAGGAAGAGAATCCGGAGATCTTCGCATGGCTTTATATACCGGAAACGAATATAGACTGTCCGGTGCTGCAGAGCGTCCGGGGAGATGATTTTTATGAGAGTCATGATGCTTTCGGGCAGGAAAATGACGACGGGGCTGTCTATATCGAACTCGCAAATCTGGCGAGCATGTGTGATTTCAACACGGTGATGCATGGCAGGACAGGTGCAGATGAGAGCGGACCTTTCGCTGGGTTGTATCAGTTTGCTGATCCGGACTTTTTTGAGAAACATGAGAGTTTATATTTATATCTGGATGGCAATGTCCTGACATATGAGATATTTGCCGCTTATGAAAGAGAAAATACGAGCCTGCTTCGCAGCTATGATTTTACTTATCTGGAGGGCTGTGAAGAGTTTTTGAATGATTTGTACAGCATCAGGGATATGACGATGAATCTGCGTGAGGGCTGGGAAGGCGTCACACCATATCACTTCCTGATTACTCTGACTACGCAGAGAGAAGATGACGCTGACAGACAGTTTGTTGTTCTTGCGATTCTGACACAGGATGCTGCAGGGACCATTGATCGAATCGTTGCTGAATAGAGTTTTCTATTTAAGGATACCCGTATATCGGGAAAAAAGGAGGAATTTAAAATGAAAAAAATATTAGCACTGACACTTGCAGGGGCGATGGTAGTGTCCATGCCGGTTATGGCGGCGCAAAGCCCGTCGGCAGATTCATACAGTACAGGGACATCCTCGTCTGCATCAACAGTATCTGCCGTCACAGCATCTTCTGTTCCGAACAGCGTAGCAAAGGCTGCAGCAGATGAGAATAAGACTGTGGGAGAATACATGAACAATGCTGTGACAGAAGTTCCGGGACTTGATTCAGTCGTGCCTCTCGGACAGGGCGGGCATGTTATTATCAACGGCGTACCCAGCAACCAGACATTCTCTGTCTTAAAACCGAGCGCGGACAATGTGAAGCTGGCAAAAACACAAGCGACTGCTTTAGGCGGAACTGTGTTAAATGTGGCAAAGATCAATGCATCTGTTACCGGTTTCAATACGGCGACGGTAAACTTCTATCTTAAGGGCATCAAAACAGGACAGAATATCAAAGTTTATCAGCTGGTGGACGGACAGTGGGTGGAGCTTACTGTCATAGAGATCAGAGAAGACCATATTGTAGTTGATATGACATCTCTTGGAACATTGGCATTCATTGAGGTGCCTACAGTTTAAGTACCTGCGAAATGATATTGTACTGCCGCTATATGCGGCAGTACATTTAGGTAAACGGGTTTGGAGTGAAAATGAGCGAAAATATTATGCTGGATATCAATACCACCGAAAAACCAATGTCTCGGATTAACAAACTGAATATTGGCAGAGACCATATGCAGGAAGTATACCAGAGAAAAAGTTCTGTTTACCTGAGAATTAAGAGGGGAATGGACGTTTTGCTGTCTGCAGCTGCACTGGTATGCCTCTCGCCGGTATTTGCGGCGACTGCGATAGCGATTAAGATTGAGGACTGCGGCCCGGTATTTTTTAGCCAGATGAGGGCTGGAAAGGATATGAAACCTTTCAAAATATATAAATTCCGCAGCATGAATATTGATGCGGATGCGAAACTGTCCGAGATGTTGAAAGACAACGAGCAGACGGGTCATGCATTCAAAATCAAAGACGACCCACGGATTACAAAAGTAGGTAAGTTTATCAGAAGGTTTTCTATTGATGAACTGCCTCAGTTGATTAATATTATCAAAGGGGACATGAGTATCGTTGGTCCCAGACCAATCTTACCATTTCAGATGGAAGAGTGTAATGAGTATGAACGGCAGAGGCTTGTGGTGCAGCCGGGGCTGACCTGCTACTGGCAGATTGGCGGAAGAGCTAACATTAAGTGGGCAGACTGGGTAGAACTGGATTTACAATACATAGAGGACATGAGCCTGTGGACAGATATCAAGATCATTGTTAAGACGATTCCTGCGGTTTTTGATAGGGAGGGAGCGTACTAGAAATTGGAAAATGTTACAAAGTTTTTACAATGTGTAGAACTGGATATGGTGAAGGAATTTGTACGTATATGTACCAAACATGACTTAACCTATTTTATGGCTGGTGGAACATTTTTAGGTGCCATACGTCATAAAGGATTTATTCCATGGGATGACGATGTTGATATTGGGATGTATAGACGTGATTACGATAAATTTCTAAAAATTGCAGAGACAGAGTTATCTTATCCATACAAAATCCAGACTTATCAAAATACAGATTCCCATCATTATTATTTTTCACATATTGTTGATACACGTTATAAAGTCAGGCGGTTGGGAAGCCTTGATAAACGTGAAGAATATGTATGGATTGATATTTTTCCATATGACGGATTGCCGAATGGTATTAAAGGAAATTTATTCTATTTACGCTTATTGTTTTGCCGTTTTTGTTATCATATGGCTAATTTTGATAAAATAAATATTGCAAGAACAGATAGGGCAGTATGGCAAAAAATAGTTTTAAAATTCCTTTTTTTAATACATAGACTATTTAGATTTGATAAACATAAATGGATAAACAGGATAGATGTATTACTTAAATCGAATGATTTGCACAGTTGTGATAGAGTTATGAGTTTTATGGGAGTGAAGCTTTACAAAGAAGTTTTACCTAGAAGTGTTTATGATGATTTAATTGATTATTCATTTGAGGATGTGAATCTTAAAGGACCTAGAGATAGTGATACTGTTTTAAGGCAAATGTATGGTGAATATATGGAATTGCCGCCAGAAAATAAAAGAAAATCACATCCATTGGAAATTTTGAGTGATACATAAATATATCATTTAGAATGTGATATAGGAGATAGTATGAATATAGCATTGTTGACAGCGGCAGGAGTAGGGAGTAGAATGCGTCAGGATATTCCGAAGCAATTTCTGCATATTAGAAATAAACCTGTTATTTTATATACATTGGCGGCTTTTCAGAAGTCTGCTCTAATAGATGAAATTATAGTAGTTTCTTTAACAAATTGGCAAGATATGTTGTGGGCATATGCTAAACAATTTAATATTACAAAGTTGAAGTATATAGTAAGCGGAGGGAAAACTGGTCAAGAATCAATTTTTTGTGGACTAAAAGAGTTGGCCAAGGTGCATTCCGATAATGATGTCGTAATGGTTCATGATGGTAATAGACCCATGGTTTCCCAAGAAGTTATAGCAGATAGTTTTGCTGTTTTTAAAAAATATGGCAGTGCAGTAGCGGCTATTCCATGTATAGAAGCCATTTTTCAAAGTGACGATGGTATTTCTTCGGATGTGGCAATACCAAGGGAAAAACTGTGGAGAACTCAGACGCCTCACACATATACGTTAGGAAAATTATTGGATGCTCACCGGATAGCAAATGAGAAAAATATCCATAATACAACAGCCTCATGTGTACTAATGCAAATGTTGGGTGAGAAAATATATTTTTCAAAGGGTTCAGAAAAAAATCTGAAGATAACAACTATGGAAGACATTGAGATATTTGAAGCCTATCTGGGAGAGTATGAAAAACATCCATGGAATGTTTGAAATAGTGCTCAAGAGTCAATTGGAACAATTATTATAAATATTTCCGAAACTTATCATTTATTATCTTTAGCATATAAGAATAATTCAGAGTTTCTATTGTTTTTTCGGCGGAAATATATGGTGAAAATGGAGAAGTATGCAAACTAAAACGAAAAAAGTTGTAATTGATGGAAGCTGCATCAAATCAACAAAATTTAATGGTGCTCAACGGTATGCATTGGAAATATTGCGCGAATTAGACAAGCTAGTACCTAGGGGCAAATATGAATTACTAATCCGACGCGAATATAAAGACTTACTTTGTTTATGCAATATAAAAAAAGTTGAGATAGAAGCAAAGAATAAATTGATTTGGGGAGTAAAAGTTCTTTTCTATTTGGTTAAAAATAACGCATTATATATACATTTTACAAATGGATTTACTTTATGGAGAAAATCTATCATTACTTTACATGATATATATGCTTTTTATGGAATGTATAATAATACTTGGTTATATAACATAAAAGCAAAATGTAAAGTAATAATTGATGCTATTGTAGCGATGCACATTGTCACCGTATCAGAGTTCAGTAAACAGACAATGCTTGATAAGTTGCCGTTGAAACCGGAAAAAATCAGTGTGATATATAATGGATGGCAGCATCTAGAGAATATAGAATCGGATGAGCAGATTTTAGAACGAGAAAATTTGCATGCACAGTCTTATTATTTTTTTCTAGGGCGTTTAGTGAACAATAAGAATATCAAATGGATTTATAATGTAGCTGATAGAAATCCGAATGATTATTTTGTGATCGCAGGCGCGCTTTATAATGAAAAATTTGATTTTTATATGGGTAAAAATCAAAATATAGTATATACGGGCTTTATAAATGATGGGGAGATGAAAGCCTTGTATCAGAAGTGCAAGGCATTTTTATTTCCTTCGCTTATGGAGGGATTTGGTATTCCACCCATGGAAGCATTATATAATGGTGCGCCAATTATTATCTCAAATACCTCTTCCCTTCCAGAGATATATGAAGATAGTGCCCATTATATCGACCCGATGAAGTATGATTATTGTTTGGATGATTTATTAAATGAACCGGTTGCTTCTCCAGAAAAAATTTTAAGTAAGTATAGTTGGGAAAAGTCTGCTAAACAATGGTATGAATTAATCGAAGGATATACGAACTGAGATGGTTGAAAGAATAGAAGCGGGAACAATGAATGAAGTAGTTAAAATCAGTATAATTGTACCAATATACAGAATTAAGGAGAGCTATCTTAAGAAATGTGTTAATAGTTTGCAAAAGCAGACGCTTAATGATATAGAAATTCTTCTTATTGATGACGGCTCACCTGATCAGTGCGGTATTCTTTGTGATGAGTATGCTAGGGTAGACCGTAGAATTAGAGTATTTCATCAACAGAATAAAGGTGTAGCTATTGCGCGTAATATTGGGATGTTGAATGCTATTGGGAAGTATTTAATGTTTGTAGATCCCGATGATTGGATGGAATTAGATTGTTGTGAGCGTTTATTTATGGAAATAGAAAACAGGGATGTAGAGGTTGTTCTATTTCAACGGTGTGGAGAAAATGAATATACTGGAATGACAGAATATTTTGAAAAGATAAATTCTTGTTATTTGGATAAGCGTGATTTAAGAGCAATTCAACTCAGCATATTAAGGCATAATCCTAATAAATATAATCTGATAGCTGGCGCTCCATGGGGTAAGCTTATTAAGCGCGAGTACATTCTTAATCATGAAATTAAATTTCCCGAAAAAGTTCGAAAAGAGCAAGATGATATATTTAGCCTTTATCTTTTTGAGCATCTTTATAGTGCCTATTTTTTGGACTATATAGGATATCATTATAGAATTAATAGTGAATCAATAAATCATAGATATAATCCTGACATGCCGGAAATAAGGAAAGAGGTGGTTAAAGAAGCTGAAAAATTTATACACCAATACCATATTAATGAAGCAGAATATGAATCTGCATTGGGAGTGCATTGTGTTAAAATGCTTTACACAGTAGAATTGACATATTTTTTTCATAAGGAAAGTCTTTTAAAAAGGGATGAGATTATTAATATATGTATGGCTTATTTAGAGGATGAATTAGTAAAAAAATACAGAAGGATGTGTAACTGGAATGATTTTGAAACTTTTAATTGGAAGCTTAGATATTTGATTGAAAGACCAAATAGAATATGTTTGATGATATATTATTATTTGTTGAAATTATATAGAAAAGTAGAGAGTATTTAGTTATATCTTTACGTTGGGAAAAAGAGAATGAGGGTTATGAACACAAAGCAAGATGTACACATTTGTTTTTTAGTATTGCATTATTTAGATATCGAACTGACAGCTAAAACAATAGAATCTATAAGGGGATTAAATAACTTTGGTAATTCAAAAATTGTAGTGGTAGATAATGCATCTCCGAATGGCAGTGGAGAGCTTTTAGAGCAAAAATATAAAGAAAGGAAAGATGTACATATTATATTATCTGAATCGAATAATGGATTTTCAGCTGGAAATAATATTGGATTTCTATATATAAAACATAATTTTATTTCAGACTTTGTCATTACAGTTAATAATGATGTTTTATTTCCGCAAAAAGATTTTATTGATAAGTTGGATGCCTTGTATAAGTTAGAACCTTTTTGGATTGCAGGACCGGATATATATGAGCCACATAGAGATTACCATTCCAGTCCTATGTATGAGCATTCACTCAGTGCACAGGAGGCAGAAAAAGTAATAAAAAACATGGAAAGGGAAAGGCAGAAGCTTGTAAAAAAATTTTCATTATATGGGATTAAGCTATATGTAAGAGATTGTTTAAGAGAAAATTATAAAATCAGGTTATTTATTAGATTAAATAGATTGGTTCGAGGTCAAAAAAGAAAATATAGAGAAAGAAGTGAAGGGATAGTGTTACAGGGAGCTTGCCTGATTTTTGACAAAAGATATTGTGACAAAAACAGCGAGCTATTTTTACCTTTAACATTTATGTATGGGGAAGAAATATTATTAACACTGCAATGTGTAAAAAACAATTGGGAAATAAGATATTTTCCGGAATTGATTGTATGGCATTTTTCCAGAGGAAGTTCACAATGTATGAAAATGAGTTATAGAGAGTATTGTAAAAAAGTAATACTTGAATTGGATAGACGGCAAGAAGCGTATAGAATATATACAGAACAGTTATAGAGATTGTGCAAGTAGATTTATAGTGTGAGAGTGGAAGTTCAGATGAAATTAAAGTATTCAAATGTTTTTTTCTATTTAATGATGTTAATTATTATATGTGAGTGCAACGGATTTCGATTGTTGAAATTGGATGATAATATATATAAATCAGTATATTTAGTAACTATAATCGGAATGTTGTTTATATGTTTGATTCATACTGATATTTTAAAGATTTGCAGGTCGTCGGGAGGATTTATATATTACTATTGTGTTGTACTGTTTCTTTTTTTAATATTTGAATATATGTATACAATACGTTTATATGGAAGTTTGCAGACCGCTTATGAGTATGCAAATTACAATAAGTGTTATGCATTTGTTTTTTTAGTAATACCCTTATTTTATATTTTAATAATCAAGGATAGTTTCGAAGATTTGATGAGTAACATAATGCTGCTTGCAACAATCACTTTGTCATTGATGTTATTGCACGCGCTGTTTTATCAATGGTATCAAATTGAATTTTTAAATATCAGTGTATATGCGAAAAAATTGATGCGAAATGATCGCTTCCGAATGTGGGATTTGTTCAGTTTAGAGGGATTAGCAATTATTTATGGAATGTATCGCGTTCTATTTGTGAACCGAAAGAAAATGCGATACGTTATTCAAACTGTTATCTGTGTTGCGGCGTTAGTGTATGTTGAGCAAACAAGAATGATGCTGATAGCATTGACGGTAAGTATTTTGGTAATGGTTGTTATGAAACCATGTAAAACAGCAAATGGAATTTTAGCGAAAGGTGTGTTAATAGCAACAGCGGGGATAGTAAGCACGACATTAGTGGTTCCGAAATTGATTGCCAGTCTCAACAGAGGAGATTCAGTTTCGATTTCCAATCGTTTGATAGAGATTCAATTTGTGTATAATGTATTGCATAATCAAGGTATATTAGGCTTGGGATTAATAAGTCAAAGGTTGCAAAGCAATTTGTATTATCATGGTATTTATTCACATGTATCTTTGGATGATATTGGATTGATTGGTTATATGGCGCAGGTTGGGATTTGGAGTGTAGCTTTATTTATAGTTCCGATGGTGAGAATGTTATGGATTTTATTAAATGTGCATAAAAATGAATTTACAATTTTTTTGTGGTCATTATACATTTATTTGGCTATTACATCCAGCACACTATTTGTTTTAAATAGCCAGCGCATTTTAATGTGGCCGTTTTGTTTGGCACTATTTGAGTTTTGTTATAAAAAATATAATAGAAAAATGGATGTTTGACAATATATATGCAAGGGAAGGGCTGTGTAATATACAGCATGAAAAGAAATATAGATGAAACTTAGTAAGGGAATAATTCAAGTAATCATTGCTAATCTTATAAATCTTATAATATCTATTGGCAATGGTTTTCTGCTACCCAAATTTTTGTCAGTAGAATCCTATGCTGCTTTAAAAACATTTCTTTTATACACCTCATACATTGGCATCCTGCATCTGGGTTATGTTGATGGTATTTATATTAAATATGGTGGTAAGACGATAGACTCAATAGAGATAGCAGAATTTATTAAAGAGAAAAGAGTACTATTGTTATTTCAGCTCGGAATTACATTGCCAATTGCACTGATAGCTTTCTTTATAGGTGATTCGGGTCTGTTATTTGCGGCAATCAGCATTTTACCAATAAATATGGTGTTTTTTTTCAAATTCATATATCAGGCAACAGGCGAATTTAAAGAATACAGGCATATTACAAATTTAAGTTCGATATTGATCTTTGCATTAAACCTAATTTCTCTCTTTATAATTAAGACAGATTTCTCCTTATGGTATATAAGAATACAAGTAATTATCTCTTTCATTGTATGGATCTATTATGAGAGCAGAAATAAGAGTACAAGTATAGGCTATAAGATTTCATTAAAAGAAATGCGGATTCGCCTGAATGAGAATATTCATTTGGGCATCATCATTATGCTGGGTAATTTTATGGGTATATGGATTACCAGCATAGACAGATGGTTCGTAAAAATTTTTTATAGTGTGGCAGAGTTTGCATATTATTCATTTGCGGTTACCATGTTACGATTAATCAATGTTGTTATAACAGCCTTTTCGGTAACCTTGTATAATTTCTTTTGTAAGAATCCGGAGGATGAAGAGATTGCCTTACTGCGAAGGATAGTGTTAATAGCAGGCGCGGCAATTATTGCAATTATTTTTCCGGTAGAATTTGTTGTTCGGACATATTTAGAGAAATACGTATACGCGGTTTCTGTTATAAAAATTCTTTTTATGACGCAATTTGTTTTGATTGAAGTAAATGCAGTATACTTAAATTTATATAAAGCACTCAATCTTCAGAAAAAGTATTTGATACGGATGATTATCATTACGATAATAGCCTTTTTCTTAAATGGAATGATCGGATATTTATGGAATAATATTATTGCATATGCTGTGGCAACGCTTTTAACAGCATTTATATGGCTCGTATTATGTCAGATTGATTTGCCTAAGTATAAAATGGCATATACGGAATGGCTCTATATTTTGTTGACGGTATCAGTATATTTACTCAGTGGTTATTTTAGTATATGGATTGGTTTGTTCATTTATGCAGGGTGGTTGATCATAGGGACTTTTCTATTTTATTGGAAAGATGTTAAACAGTTATTGAGAGAGTATTTATTCTAAGTAAATAGTTTTGCTCCACAAAACTTTTTCCGTTTTGTAGCTTTTCCCCTCCCTGAATTGTATTATCAGTGAGGGGATTTTTTTGCGATATCACTGCCTTTGGAGGAAGTATGGAACGGGAACTACTGCGCGCAGACAAATTACAATTGAATATGGTTGAGAAATACTCACAGATGGTCTAGCGTTTAGTCTTCTCTATGATGAAAAACAGATATGATGCGGACGACATTCATCAGGATGTGTTTGTCAGATTTTTGAAAAAGCAGCCGCGCTTTGACGATGAAGAACACGAGAAGGCATGGTTTATCAGAGTGACAGTCAACTGCTGTACGAATTATCATAAGACAGCATGGCGGCGTAAAACTGTCAGTTTGTCGGAGTACGAACGGCGGGAAGAGTCAGAATGTGCAGATCAGGGAATTATCATGCGTGTGGAAGGAATCTGGTTGGAGGAGAACCATGCGGAAATAGTTGTCTCGTTCGGTAATCAAGAGGAGTATCATCATATTAAGGGGAAGGTTGATATGTATGACAGCTATAGGCTTGTGAGCCATGAAGGAGCCGGAAGGATAGGCGGCTGTTTTTTCCTTACTTATGATGAGTTGGAAGAAAGAGCGTATTTCAGGATAGACATGCCGGCGGCGGAATGTGCGGCAGATGATTTCACTCTGACAGGTATTGCCTATCAAGACGGTGTACTGCGCGTGCAGATGTGCATGGGAGATAATACTCATGCGGACAGACATGTACAGCTTTTACGGACGGACGCAGTAGGAAATGAGAGAGATAATAAAGTCGGAACGAAGACTATAAACTCGTTTCCAGTGGTCGGGATGGAGACCTAAAACCCATTCCCATTACAGAATAAACTGCTAAAAATCAAGAGAGGATGACTGCGGTCATCCTCTTTTGATAGAATAAGATATTTTTAACAAAGGAGTATGAATGGCAGAGAACAGTCTTAAAGGACGGGTCTGCTTAGAAATGATGAAAGCAGCGAAAAACTATAAGAAAGTATACTTAGATTATGAGTATTTAATTTGTTCAGATGCATTTATGAAACGAAAATATTACATAGTGGATGCCCAAAAAGACAATTTTCAACATTTAACAGGAGTGCATTCACTGATAAGTCCCAAAATGTTTTTTGACAAGTGCTATCAGCAAACACTTACAGAAGAGGATTTTGATTTTGTCAAAAAGGGACAAGACGAAAAATCAGTGAAAGGTACTGTGCGTAGGAAAATTAAAGTATTACCGGATATGATGAATCTTTTTAGAAACGGATTGTTGGCAGAAGAAAGCTTTGTGAAAAATAAAATATATAGTAGATTTAATCTTGAGAAAGAGATCAGGAACAGAGAGTTTTGATGAGTTTGTAATAGGGGATGCAAACGTTTTAAGCAAATACAACAGTCAAATCGAGGGTAGTGCACTAAATCTTTAAGAGGCGTATGGAACATTCTTTTCCTCTTGCACTTCCCCCGAATTTTAGTATAATAAGAGATAAGTAAAGAAAGCACCTACATAGTAGGTGCTTTTTCGCGGAAGACCGAATTACAGTACGGAGGATATATATGGAAATCGAATTTGATGTAAAAATAACTCCTAATATTTTATATGATTATATGATGCACCACACATACAGCAGTTTGGCGGGAATTATGGGCTCCATCGTGGGGGCGTTGATGCTGGTGCTTTTTGCATCTAATAGGCAGCCGATTTGTCTGATTATCGGGGTGGTCATATTACTGTATCTGCCGTGGACGCTTTTCTTAAAATCCAGACAGCAGGCGCTCAATACGCCGGCATTCAAGAAGCCGCTGCACTATCGTCTGTCTGATGAAGGCATCGAGGTGTCTCAGGATGATACCGTGGAACAGATGGGATGGGATGGCATGGTTAAGGCAATCTCTACTTTGAACAGTGTTGTGGTGTATACGACGCGTACCAGCGCCTGTATTTTTCCAAAGAAGGATTTGGGCGAGGGTAAGTACAAGGTGATTGAGATTATTTCTACCCATATGCCGCCGAATAAGGTTAAGATCAGAGGTTAGGAAAATGAAAATCATAGAGACATATAGCGCGGAAGAGACTTTTGCGCTTGGCAGACAGATTGGGCAGCAGGCACAGGCAGGGGAAGTCTACACGCTGACCGGCGATCTGGGTGTGGGCAAGACCGTCTTGACGCAGGGCGTGGCAGCCGGGCTTGACATAGAAGAACCGATAAACAGTCCAACTTTTACGATTGTACAGATATATGAGGAGGGCAGGGTGCCTTTCTATCACTTTGACGTATATCGAATCGGCGACGTGGAAGAGATGGAGGAGATTGGTTACGAAGATTATTTTTATGGCGAAGGCATCTGTCTGATCGAGTGGGCGAATCTGATCGAAGAGATTCTTCCGCCCATATACCGGCAGATCACGATCGAGAAAGATTTGGAAAAGGGATTCGATTATCGTCGGATTACAATAGAAGAACAGCGGAAATGAAGTAAAGATTAAGGCAGGATATTGCAATGAAAATACTGGCATTGGACAGTTCAGGGCTGGTGGCATCGGTTGCGCTGGCGGAAGATGATAATTTAATTGCAGAGTATACCATACAATATAAAAAGACGCATTCGCAGACTTTGCTGCCCATGCTGGAAGAGATCAGGGATATGGTGGAACTGGACTTATCCACGGTGGACGCTATTGCGGTGGCGGCGGGACCGGGCTCATTTACCGGGCTCAGGATTGGATCGGCTACGGCGAAGGGGCTTGCTTTTGCTATGGCTAAACCGATTGTTCCGGTGCCCACGCTGGAGGGGCTTGCCTATCAGATGTACGGGACGGATGCGGTAGTATGCCCGATTATGGATGCCAGAAGAAGTCAGGTCTATACCGGTATCTATGAATTTATTCCATCGGGCTGTGGGCTGGGAGCCGCGTCTGCGTCAGAGGGTTTACCTGCGGCAGGGGACAAATATGACATGCGCGTCATAAGGAAGCAATGCGCAGTCTTTTTCGACGAGATTGCGGAGGAATTAAACCGGCTTGGAAGAAAAGTAGTTTTTGTGGGAGACGGCATACCGGTATTTAAAGCACGGATGAAAGAGGTATTACATGTGCCCTTCTCGCTTGCACCTGCGCACAGAAACAGGCAGTCGGCTGCTTGTATCGCCGCGCTCGGAAGTGTATACTATGCACAGGGTAAGGCTGTGAGCGGTGATAAATTCGTGCCCGATTATTTGAGATTATCCCAAGCGGAGCGGGAGAGGGCGCAGGAATTACAGAAGATTACATATCGGAGAATGACATCTGAGGATGTTCCGTTTATCAGTAAACTGGAAGAGGAAACCTTTTCTATGCCGTGGTCGGCAAAAGATTTTCTGGAAATGATCAATAAGGAAGATGCCAGATATTATGTGGCTGAGCGTGACGGACAGCTTTTAGGGGGCTGTGGAGTCTTGATGGCAGCAGGAGAGGGTAATATCACTAATGTGGTGATCGCGCCGGAGGCGAGAAACCAAGGCGTAGGGACCGGAATGCTGCGGCATCTGCTGAAAGAAGGCGAGCGGGAGGGGCTGAAAGCGTTCACTCTGGAAGTCAGGGTAAGCAACGCGGCGGCGATCCATGTGTATGAAAAACTTGGATTTGTCTCGGAGGGAATCCGTCCGGGATTCTATGAAAAGCCGGTTGAGGATGCCATGATCTATTGGAAGAGATAGGCAGTGCATGGAACAATTACCACTGTTGTTACACATTTTGTTTGATAAAATGAGAGATGGCAGAATAAGTAACATTACGGGAGGATTGTTATGCGCATTTATTCAGAACAAAAAGAAACAGAATTAGTTCAGGTAGTTTGCAATTGCTGTGGCAAAAATTTATTGGTTGAGAATGGATTTCTCAAAGAAGAATGCATTCATGTGGAACATGATTTTGGCTTTTTCGGAACAAAAGACGGATTAAGCCATAAGTTTGATCTTTGCGAGGAATGTTATCGGAAATTAACCGAAGGATTCCAGATTCCCGCGCAGGAGTGGGAGCGAAAAGAGCTTCTTTAGAATTCCAAGCTGCCCGGACAGAATGGGAGCACATATGTTAGATATCTGTTTATTGGGAACAGGAGGCATGATGCCGCTGCCTCACAGGTGGCTTACATCGTTGATGGCGCGGTATAATGGGACGAGCATACTGATTGACTGCGGGGAGGGAACACAGATCGCAATGAAGGAAAAGGGCTGGAGCCCGAAGCCTATCGACATCATCTGTTTTACCCACTATCATGCGGATCATATCAGCGGTTTGCCCGGTATGCTTTTGACTATGGGCAATGCGGAGCGGACAGAGCCGCTTTTGCTCATCGGTCCCAAAGGACTTACAAAAGTAGTGAACGCCCTGCGCGTGATTGCGCCGGAGCTTCCTTTTGAGATCAGATGCATGGAACTGACAGAGCCGGAACAGTCGGTTGCTTTCGACGGTTTTCGGATCGAGGCACATATGTTAGATATCTGTTTATTGGGAACAGGAGGCATGATGCCGCTGCCTCACAGGTGGCTTACATCGTTGATGGCGCGGTATAATGGGACGAGCATACTGATTGACTGCGGGGAGGGAACACAGATCGCAATGAAGGAAAAGGGCTGGAGCCCGAAGCCTATCGACATCATCTGTTTTACCCACTATCATGCGGATCATATCAGCGGTTTGCCCGGTATGCTTTTGACTATGGGCAATGCGGAGCGGACAGAGCCGCTTTTGCTCATCGGTCCCAAAGGACTTACAAAAGTAGTGAACGCCCTGCGCGTGATTGCGCCGGAGCTTCCTTTTGAGATCAGATGCATGGAACTGACAGAGCCGGAACAGTCGGTTGCTTTCGACGGTTTTCGGATCGAGGCATATAGGGTTAATCACAATGTTGTCTGCTACGGATATAATATTGTAGTGGAGCGCATCGGTAAATTTGACGTAGCTAAAGCAGAAAAACTTAATATTCCGAGAAATTACTGGAATCGTCTGCAAAAAGGTGAGATAATAGAGACAGAAAATGGTAAATTCACCCCGGATATGGTACTGGGTGAGCCGCGAAAAGGAATCAAGGTGACTTATTGTACGGATACCAGACCAACGGAAAGTATCGTGCGAAATGCTGTGGATGCGGACCTTTTTATCTGTGAAGGCATGTACGGAGAGCCGGAGAAACTGCAGAAAGCCAGAGAATACAAACATATGACTTTCTATGAGGCGGCTGAAATTGCGAAGAGGGCCGGGGTGAAGGAGATGTGGCTGACACATTACAGCCCGTCATTGATCCGCCCGGAGGAATATATGGGGGCTGTGCGTAAGATATTCCCGGATTCCATAGCGGCTAAAGATGGCAGAAGTGTAGACCTTCTGTTTACAGATTGAGAAAGGGGCAGATGAATATGAAGAGTTCCGGTAAAATAGGTCTTATTGTGTTTGGTGTGATTCTTGTTGCAGTTGTTGCAGGATACGCTCTGCATTTGAATCACAAATCAAAGGTAGATGCGGAGAGGGCAGTGGAGTCAACGGCAGTGCAGAAAGTCCTGCAGAAAGACTTGGAGAGAAGCTATCCGCCTACGCCCAAGGAAGTAGTGAAGTATTATGCGGATATCACCAAATGTTTCTACAATGAAGAATACACAGAGGAAGAACTGGAACAGATGGCGGTAAAGATTCAAGGATTATACGACGCTGAACTGATTGCGAACAAGACACAGGAAGATTATCTGACAGATTTACGCAGCGAGATTGTCGATATGAAGAACAATGATTGGACGATATCGGGTTATGTGCTTTCTTCCAGTGTTGATGTGGAGGAATTTACGGAGAATGGTTATTCCTGCGCCAGATTATACTGCACATTTAGTGTAAAACAGTCAACCAACGGCACGGTTCGTACCATGGAACAGTTCGTATTGCGCAAAGATGATGACGGACACTGGAAAATACTCGGATGGGAATTAGTGGAGGATTAAGTTGGAGAGAGTGTGCGACAAAGAAGATATTGTAATACTTGCTATAGAGAGTTCCTGTGATGAGACTGCGGCGGCGGTTGTCCGAAACGGCAGAGAGGTTCTCTCTAATATCATATCTTCGCAGATAGATCTACATACTTTATACGGCGGTGTGGTTCCTGAGATTGCATCCCGCAAACATACTGAAAGAATCAATCAAGTGATTGGGGAAGCCTTGCAGGCGGCGGATATGACACTGCAGGAAATGGATGCCATTGCGGTAACTTACGGTCCCGGATTGGTGGGAGCGTTACTGGTGGGAGTATCTGCGGCCAAGGCGATCAGCTTTGCATCGGGGATTCCGCTGATCGGTGTTCATCATATTGAGGGACACATCAGCGCTAATTATATAGAAAATCAGGAATTGGAGCCGCCGTTTGTCTGTCTGGTCGTGTCAGGCGGACATTCTCATTTGGTGCGGGTCGTGGATTACGGTGAGTATGAGATTTTAGGAAGGACAAGGGACGATGCCGCAGGAGAAGCTTTTGACAAAGTGGCGAGAGCGATCGGCTTAGGATATCCCGGAGGACCTAAGATTGATAAAGTAGCGAAAGAAGGCAATCCGGATGCCATCAAGTTTCCGCGTGCCAAAGTGGCGGATGCGGTTTATGATTTCAGCTTCAGCGGACTTAAGTCGGCGGTGCTAAATTATCTTAATTCCTGTGAGATGAAAGGAATTAAGATCTGTCAGGCGGATGTGGCAGCTTCCTTTCAGAAGGCGGTAGTGGATGTGCTGGTGGAACATTCCATGCAGGCAGTAGAGGAGTGCGGTATCAATAAGTTTGCGATTGCCGGTGGTGTGGCGTCCAATTCTGCGCTTAGGAAGGCACTGGAAGAAGAGTGCGCGCACAGGGGTATCACATTTTATCACCCCTCGCCCATCATGTGCACCGATAACGCGGCGATGATTGGGGCGGCGGCATACTATGAGTACCGCAAAGGAGTGCGGCATGGATATGATTTGAATGCAGTTCCGAATCTCAAATTAGGAGACAAAAAAGCAATGTAGGAGACGGAAGGCTATGCAGAAAAAAAGATGTACCGCTATTGTGCTGGCGGCGGGAAGCGGCAGCCGCATGAAAAGCAATGTGGCAAAACAATATATGCTCTTGCGGGGCAAACCTCTTATATGGTATGCACTGCATGCGATTGAAGAATCTTCTGTTATTGATGACTGCATTCTTGTCACCGGAGCAGAAGATATTTCTTATGTGCAAGATGAGATTGTTGCACGTTTTGGATTTCATAAGGTGGAAACGGTGGTTGCCGGCGGCAGGGAGAGGTATGATTCAGTGTATAGCGCGCTCCGGGTGATTGCTGATGGAAAGATGGCGGTGCCGAATGAGGATGGATATATATTTATTCATGACGGTGCACGCCCTTTTCTCACGGAAGAAATATTACAGCGAAGCTATGAAGAAGTGATGAATACGGGAGCTTGTGTAGTGGGGATGCCTGTGAAGGATACGATCAAGATAGCAGATCAGGCAGGTTATGCCGAACAGACTCCGGATAGAAGCTGCGTCTGGCAGATTCAAACACCACAGGTATTTGAGGCTTCGCTTATCATAGAGGCTTACACAGATCTTATGAGGCATAAGGATGAATTGACGGGTAAAGGGATTAAGATTACGGATGATGCCATGGTGGTGGAGAATTTTACCGGACATAAGGTTAAACTGGTGAAAGGGTCTTATGAGAATATCAAGATCACCACACCGGAAGATCTGATGATTGCCGAGGCATTTATGGGCTGTGGCAAAGACCTTTTGAAGTGACATGCTTTAAGTGAAATTAAAATTTTATATTTTGTATTTAGGTTCTGCAACTTTTGTGCTTTTCGACGGGTATTTATTATGGATGGCTTATGAGTTTACTTGTCGGTAAGTAAGGCTGCAGAATTTTTTTGTATAGGAAAATGAGGAAAAGGAGATGGAGATGAGAAGGACAGGAAAAGGAAGAAAGCTTGCTATATGGGTTATTGTTTTGGCGATGGCTGGCATATTGACCGGATGTGGGGGAAAGACCACATACGAAGGCGGCAATATTCGTGTGTCATATGATGCGGACAAGTGGGAACTTACCTATTGTGACACGGAGGAGTATCCTATATTTGAATTGACTGCGGAGGAAAGTGAAGTTGTATTCATCGCATTGGAGAATGACGGAAGCATTATAGATAGTTTTCATGATTCCATGACCGGAATGTATGGGATGGAATTGGATGTTGAAGCTGTGGAGACCGTAGATCAATGGGATGAGAAGTCAGTCAGGTATTATACAGACTTCCTTTCAGAGCAGGACGGAGATGACCAGTGTTACATTATCAGCTATGGAAAAGTACAGGATGACTGGCTTCTGATTGCACATGCGCAGTTTCCGGCGGATGATTCAGGGGAGCAGAATGAGACGGAAAAGCAGGAGGTTCTGCAGATCCTTGATTCTTTGGGGTGTTCTTCAGAGGCGGAGATAACAGGTGATGTGGAGGAGGACGAAGTACTCCAATATCTGGCAGAGCTTGTTATCAGCTTGAAAAGGTACGAAGCAGATTTAGCTGTGCAGGATACAGATCAAGAGACACAGGGAGAAACACCGGCAGCCGGAGAGGAAGATATCGGAACATCAAATAATGATAACGGCAGAAAAATCACCGATGAAGAGGCGGCTGACCTGAAGTATATGGAGAAAGTTAAGATCGAAGACTATTTTGGCGATATGTCAGAATACGAAATATATGCTCCAATCGGCAGTGAGAATGATGATGGATTTCTAGGCTACTATGATCATGGTCTTTCATTTTCGGCAGCGGTATATAACGACGGTTCCAATGCCTTTTTATATCAAGGGCTGGATATTTCGGTGGCATTACAGAAAGAGGATTGGGAGAACGACCCCAGATTCTCCGACATACAGATTGGTGAGATGATGGCAAACGGCGACGACAGATATGTGTTTGCCTCGGCATGGGGCGAAGATTATAACGGCTCATCTTACGAGCAGAATGTGGTTTTCTATATGAATGTACAGGGCAATGGCGTCGGTATCCAATGGAATCTGGAGATTACAGAATTAAGTATAGATTCAGAGACATACGCGATTGTCGATGAGATTGCAAAATGTTACGGAGTCAATCTTGACAGTCTGGCAGTAAGCGGAGAGTGGGCCAAAGAAGATGCGCAGTGGGAGATGGAAAGACAGGATGTGTATGAACCGCAGGAAGGGCAGCCGGAGCTTGCCGGAATAGATGGATATCAATATTTAGGCACAACGACATTGTCTTTAAATGACGGGAAAATCAACTGTCCGGTCATGCTGCCTATGGGATGGAATACCAATGTAAAGGAAGAGAGCGCATCATCCGGTATGCATGGTGTCAGGGTGTACGTCCATGGTTATCAGACGATTTCTAAGAACTATATGGCTGAGGTAGAAGACGATGCTGACAGGGATTACCGTTATGCCAGTGAACCGGATGAGGGCAATCAGAATGTCAGAAGAAGCGAAGTTATGGCAATGTCAGGTTTTGATCAGGCAGTTTATTATATTGTTGAGTACGATGAACCGGATTATAACGGTGAAGGCTATCATAAGCGTGCCGAAGCAGAGTGTTATATCAGGCTGGAAGAAAAATATCTTCTCAACTGTTCTATCACGCTTGACAGTGGGGAGTATGACAATGCTACCAATATTTTATTGAAGGAACTGGAAACGGCTTACGGAGTAGATTTATCGAGGTATTATTATGAAAAAGAAGATTAAAAGAATGATTTGGTTACTGTTTGTTGGCATGCTGGCTGTTGGTATGCTGACCGGATGCGGTAGTACAGGAAATGAAGACGGGCTTGATGAAAATGTTGCGGAAGAGACGACAGAAGCTTTGGAAGAGACAGCAGAAGAGGATGAACAGACGGAAAATGAAAGTAATAGCAGCAAAGATCTGGGTGATAGAGAGCGGAAAAGTCAGGATGAATTACCAAAGGCGGAAGAGGACATGGAGGCTGGCGTGTCTGACAAACCGATTACAATGGCTGATCTGTTAAATGAAAGCGGCATCATACAAAGCAGGGAAGACGTTTCGCTTCTGCCGGAGTCAGTATTGTGGTTTAACGCAACCTATGCAACGCTGACTTACAGTAACGGGTGTGACTGGCGTATAGTAGGAGGAATGGAACCTACAGAAGAAAATGCAGACCTGACCAAAGCGCTATTATTTTCGGGCTGGAGTGTATTGACCAGAGAGGATGCGCTTGATACGGCAGAGCGTTTGATAGAGGAAGGCCATAGAGGCAAATGTCAGAATTGTATGGATGAACTGGAAGAGTGGGGATTTTTAGAACTGAGCGAAGAAGAATTTATGGAAAAAATTATGGAGATGGATCCGGAAGAGAATCTGGGACGCTATGTAATTACCTATTATATGCATTTGAATGGGATAGAACCGGAATATATTGCCGCTTTTGATCTGTGCAGGGTAAATGAGCTATATGGTTATTATTATGTCTGCGGATTTATGGATTACGAAGAAGCGATGGATGCTTCTTTGGATAATTCACTTGCTTTGCAAAAGATGTATGGTTCGTGGGAAGAAATGATGGATGCGTATCTGCTGGGCTATCAGTTTTGGCGGGGCGACCTCATGATCAGTGATGACTCTCCGACAAGAGAACGATATCATTATTATGAGATGCTGAGTGGTTTGCAGGATAATCCTTATGACATCGACTGGAATACAGAATTAAAGAAGAGCTGGTAACATTTTAGATAGCGGGATTCGCAATGTAAAAAGCCCCGTGAAACGGGCGCTAAAGGAGATAGAAAAAATTATTGCAAAAAAAATTATCACATAAATAAAAAAAGGGTTGACACCGAAATTCATTTTTGCTAGAATAATTTTTGCGCTGACCGAGAGGTAAGCGCGTTGCGAACCCGGAGAGGTATCGAAGTGGTCATAACGAGGCGGTCTTGAAAACCGTTTGTCCGCAAGGGCGCGTGGGTTCGAATCCCACCCTCTCCGCTGGAGATACCTCTCCAACCGAGCTTTATATAGAATGTATTATGGTAAGCTACATTTGGAGAAGTACCCAAGATGGCTGAAGGGACACCCCTGGAAAGGGTGCAGGTCGTTAATAGCGGCGCGAGGGTTCAAATCCCTCCTTCTCCGTTAGCTGCATTGCAGCTGTCAGCATCGGCATAGATGCAGTAGAACCTTGACAAATAAACAGTAATGCAACCCTGAAAATTCAAGAGAATATTTCA
>CAMXBD010000009.1 GCA_947179245.1 uncultured Lachnospiraceae bacterium
GCAATATAATAATTAAAAAATCCCACTCAAATATCTGCTGGCAACTACCTGACTCGTTGCTCGCGGGAATAAAGGAGCCCTCAAAATGTCCCCATCACCTACCTATAAAATCCTACTCATCGAAGACGATCCCTTAATCCGTGAAGAACTCCACACCCTCCTCTCCAATATCGGTTACACCGTAAATTCCATCACCAACTTCGACACCACCCTAGACCATGTCCGCTCCTTTTCCCCTGACCTTATTCTGCTCGACATCAATCTGCCGGGGCAGGACGGCTACACGCTCTGCACTTCCATCCGAAGTTTTTCTACAGTTCCCATCCTCTTTATCACTGGAAGAAATACAGCTATGGACGAGCTTCAGGCTCTGACGCTCGGCGGGGACGACTATATCACAAAACCCTACAACATTCCCGTTCTGCTGGCACGCATCAACCTTCTCTTACGCCGATACAATACAGCTTCTGAGGAAATCTACCAAATAGAATATAAAGGCGTCCGCCTAAGCCTTGTCGCCGGAACCTTAAGCTTCGGACCACAAGAGATTGAACTGACCAAAACCGAACTGAAAATCATGCACTATCTGTTCACTCATCCGAACGAGATTGTCTCCCGTTTAGAACTGGTAGAATATCTGTGGGACAATGAGATTCATATCGACGATAATACTTTGAGCGTGAACATTATGCGTATCAGGGACAAATTACGCAGTCTTGGAGCCGCTGACCTGATACAGACTAAACGAGGCATGGGGTACAAAATATGAAATTTCCCGATTATATCACAGATCACAAAAAAAACCTGCTTATCTGCTTTTCCGGTGGCCTACTATTTTCTGCTCTCCTTTTTTTCTTTGGTCTTGGCGCATCCGAACTCCTCCTGCTATGGCTGTGTTATGCCGCAATTCTCATATTTACTATATGGACCGACTATCTGAACAAGCGAAGAAGAATCCGTTCCCTGTTATCTATTCTGGATTCCTTAGATCAGAAATATCTGTTAGCAGAGATTGCAGACAATCCGGAAACTGAACTTGAAAAGGTTTACTTCCATTTGCTGAGAACCGCGCTAAAAGATATGACAGACGAAATTGCCGTATCCAAACGGATGAGTCAGGAATACCGGGATTATATCGAACAATGGATCCACGAAATCAAAGTCCCCATCACTGGCATTGAACTCGTCTGCGAAAACAACAAAACAGATATCACGCGTAAGATCATGACCCAGACAGAGCTGATTGAACAGGAGGTGGAAAAAGTTCTATTTTACGCCCGCCTTGGCAGCGTGGAAAAAGACTATCTGATCAAAGAAATCTCCTTGAAAAACTGCGTTCTGGAAGTTCTTGCCCGCAACAAACAATTTCTGATTCAGAATGGTGTCTGCGTGTACACCGATTCCATTACAGACACGGTATACTCGGATCAGAAATGGCTCTGCTTTATCCTGAACCAGATTATAATTAACAGCATCAAATACCGCAGTGAGCATCCACCGGTGATTCAGATAGTATCACACAATACGGAAAACTATGTTGCCCTGTCGATCACAGACAACGGAATCGGCATTAAACCGAGTGAGATAAGCCGTGTCTTCGACAAAGGATTCGTCGGCAGTAACGGAAGATGCGGTACAAATGCTACCGGAATCGGGCTGTATCTGTGTGAAAGGCTCTGCGCCAAATTGGGAATCGGTATCGATATCGAATCAGAAACCGGGCACTATACTACTGTTCTGCTGTATTTCCCGAAAAGCGATCACTTGAATATATAGTTTTCTTATCTTACAAATTTGTTAGATAAAATCAAAGGACTTCTATACCACCCCTGCCAGTCAACATGTAAGATAATGAATTAAACAAGTTCGATTGCGAGATTGCTCCGTAAACCTGAAGAAGTCCAATTTTTCTTCGCAAACTCGCAAAAGTAAAACAGCATCTGAACGAACTCGATAACGACACACGGGAGGAACGTAGACCATGAACAAAAAACCAAATCATCCAACCACACTGCTCAGCGTAGAGCACATCGAAAAATATTACGGCAGTCAGAGCACAGTCACAAAAGCTCTCGATGACGTCAGCTTCCAAGTACAACGCGGCGAGTATGTCAGCATCATGGGTGCTTCCGGCTCCGGTAAGACCACTCTGCTCAACTGCATCTCCACGATCGACACCGTAAGTGCCGGACATATCTTATTATCCGGAAAAGACATTACCTCCATAAGCGACAATGATATAGCGGCGTTTCGCCGTGATAATCTCGGTTTCGTTTTTCAGGATTTCAACCTCTTGGACACTTTGACTCTGGAAGAAAATATTGCTCTTCCCCTGACAATCAGCGGCATTCCACCCAAAGAGATCGATGAACGTGTATACAAAATTGCAGAAAAACTGCAAATAAATGATGCACTGCAAAAATTTCCTTTTCAGGTATCTGGCGGTCAGAAACAGCGTTGTGCCTTTGCCCGCGCCGTGATCTGCGATCCCAAGCTGGTCATGGCGGATGAGCCTACTGGTTCACTGGATTCCCATTCCTCCCGTGTTCTTTTGGAGATCATGTCAAACCTCAATACGGATCTGAGCGCTACGATTCTCATGGTAACTCACGACGCATTCTGTGCAAGCTATGCAGATCGTATCTTATTTTTAAAAGACGGAAAGATTTTCAATGAAATACGCAAAGGTGAAAAAACACGCAATATTTTTTATCATGAAATCCTTGACGTGCTCGCCCTGTTAGGAGGTGACAAACCATGCTGAAACAATTATCACTGCGCAATGCCAAGAGACAGTCGAAAGAATATTCTCTTTACTTTATCACTCTGGCATGTACGGTTTCCTTCATGTATGCCTTCAATACCCTTATTTTCTCAGATATTATCCAGACATTCTCCAGCGCGGAAGTACTTCCATACATGATCGTGGCAGCCTCTTTATTGATCGTGCTTGTCATGGGATGGATCGTCGGGTACATGACGAATTTTATTTTGAAAAAGCGCAGCCGCGAGCTAAGTATCTACATGCTGGCAGGTATTCCAAACCGCTCCGTCAGCAGGCTTGTTTTCTATGAAAATGTATTAATCGGTACTTTCTCATTTGCGTTAGGTCTGCCCATTGGTATGCTGTTGTCACAGATTTTGGAATCTGTCATTGACCACATGTTCGGAATAAGATATGTATTCAGCTTTGGTTTTTCATGGAATGCAGCAGGAATCACTCTCCTATATTTCCTTGCCATTCTCTTTCATGCGATCCGTAAAAACAGAAAATGGGTACGCAGAATAAGTGTCCACGACCTTCTGCTGCTTGACCGTCAGAATGAATTGATTCCTGCCTCAGGTAATGCATCTGCCACTCTTATCTTTATCTTGTCCATATTATGCGGTTGTACAGGCGCTTATCTGATAACAGCCCTGCCTTTAGGCAAAGGTTATGATATCCTTATCGGAATCTCTTGTCTTACCCTGTTTCTAATGGGATTCTTCCAAAGCATTCCGGCATTTCTCGTGACCCACTTTGCAGGACGCACTGAATGGAAATACCGGCAGGACAGACTGGTGATCTTTCGGGAATTTACAACGAAGATCCGCTCCACAAGCATCGTCATGGGTGTGCTGTCAGTTCTTTTCATGCTGTCATTGACTTTTATGGGTATAGGCACGGCCGTCTACATGATTGCGGAACAGCATATGGAGCACCGCGTATTTGATGTGATGATTCTGCACCAAGCAGAATTGTACGATTTTGCGGCATACGAAGATGCCCTGCGCAGAAGTTTTCCCGTCCGGTCAAGTCATACCTACGGCATCTATACAGATAAGAAGAAAGATTTCCTCACAGTCCGTGGCAAAGTCATCTCAGACACAGATCACGGCAATGATATCATGTATAAGGAATATCAATACGACACTTATATGCGGCAGAGCGATTATCAAAAACTTCGGGAAATGCTCGATTATGAATCAGTATCCCTTGATCCATCCCTGTGCTATGTTCACTGTATGCCAGCGTTGAAACAGGCCTTCCTTGCATCCATCCGGGAAAATATCGATTTAGACTGTGCTGGCTATTCATTTGCTTCGGACAGTGTCTTCTGCGAACCCTTCAACCAGATGGAAACTTACGGAAATGGCTGGGATTACTGTGTGATCGTTCCCGATCAGGCTGTGGACAGGATGGAAATTGTGTACTGCCTGTTTGCGGTTATAACAGAATCATCTTTTGACAGCAATGATTCAGATCATTTTATGCAGATCTGCGATGGACTGGCGCCTTTAGAAAGAAATAGCGTAATCTCGACCTCAGATAACCAAGGCAACGCATTTTGCACATCTTTAAGACAGGATGCTGACTACCTCTCCGGCAAATGGGGCGATAAAGAGAGTTTAATGATATTTTATGCTATGGCGATCTGTCTGTTTTACCTTGCACTGATATTCGAGATCATCGGTGCGGCGATTCTCTCAACCCAAATCCTCAGTGACCGGGAGAAAAAGCAAAGACAGCGGCACATACTGCTGCAGCTCGGAATGACTGAAAAACTGATTACCAGAACAAACCGCCGCCAGTTCGCTCTGATTTTTTTATTTCCTCTCATACCCGCGCTTTTGATCAGCAGTTGCTTTGTGTATACCTGTGCATTAAAAATGCGGTCTGCGGTTTTCCATCTCACTGCCCTTGACAATCACTTATGGATAGCCAAATCACTTGGTATCACATACATTTTCTTTATATTGCTATATGGCATTTATTATACTGCCGTACAAGAACTACCTTATCCGTCTTAGTGCTTTTATCTTCTTTTTCTTTATTCTAATAGGATTCGGGTGTCAAAAGGTGCTTCAATAGGCTTTTAACGGCATATGCAAAGCACCTTTTGACACCCGAATCTTCTGCTCCGTTCTTGCGAATCTCGCAATCGGGGCTTGCTCAATTTTTATTGTTCACCTAGAACACTTTTAAATACTGTTCATAGTCCTTATAGGTAACTGTTACCCATCCCTCATCGTAGTTGAAACCGATCTCCATTCCCTGCGGTGTATAGAATACAATAATATCGGTTGAATCGAAGTGAGCTGTGATTTCCTGATCTGACATCCTTGTCAGATAACTGATCTCTCCGTTCTGGATATCGCTCTTTTCCCTGAACTCTACAGAAAAATCATCGTTTACATTGAGCATACTCTCATTATCCAGAATAATTCCATTTTCCATATCGATATTAATACTGTACAGGAAAACATCATTATAATAATCACTGTATACATTTTCGGAGAATACAATACTCAATTTTTCCTCATCCATATAGGTCACATAGCCGGTTGATGATGCTTGAAAATAGCTGTCACCATCATCGGTAAAATATTCTTCATACTCATCTTCAAAGTATTCAACCAAAAAGTCAATTTCACTCTGAATCGTACTATTCAGCTTATCCAGATTAGGAATATCTCCGTCTTTATTTGAAATGACAGGATAAAAAACCATGATATCTACATTCTCATAATCTGTATCATATTCGTAATAATCAAATTCTACCGAATAGGACAGATTTTCTTTGATATCATCATGAAGGGTATAATACTCATCGTCATCATAATTATACTCATCGTAGTCATCATAGCCGTAATCGTAGTCATTGTAATCGTCATCATATTGATCGTCATCTCTGCTGTCACCATCTCTACGATCCTGATTCTTATCCTGATCCTGCCCCTTATCCCAATCATCGAAATTATACTCTTCCCGGTCACTGCGTATGCTGGCTCTTCCATCTGAATATAATGATACTACTTTATATGTCAGCGCACCAAAGGCTATCAGGAACAATACGATAACCGCTGCCACTATACCGATGATCAGACCGGTATTATTCTTCTTCTGCGGTACAGCATAAGGGCTGTACTGGTTATTGCCGAAAGGCGGATTCCCATATTGATTATTATTGCCGTATTGGCTGGTATTCTGTGTTGTCTGTCCACCATATGAGTTATTCGCATAAGAATTGTTATAGTACGGATTATCGTTCTGTGCTGCCTGTCCGTTATATTGGCTGTTCCCATACGGATTGCCATTGTACGGATTATCGTTCTGCGCTGTCTGTCCGCCATATTGGCTGTTCCCATACGGATTACTATTATACGGATTATTATTCTGTGCTGTCTGCCCACCATATGGAGTATTCATGTACGGATTGCCATTATATGTATTATTGTTCTGTGCCGTCTGCCCGCCATATGAGGGATTCATGTATGGATTGTTATTATACGGACTATTATTCTGTGCATTTTGTCCAACATACGGATTATTAGCATACGGATCACTATAATATGTATTTTTATTTACAGACACACCGTAAGGGTTGTCCGTCGAATCATTCGTATAACTTTCCTGCGGCGCAGTATTACTATCTTCTGTCACAGCATCTTCAATAACAGTATCTGCCTCAGATATCACTTCTAAAGTCGATTCTTCGATAACACCTGAATCCTCCGCCGTCTCTACTATTTCCTGCATCGGAGTATCATTCAATGAACTGCTGGAAACATCCGGTGTATTATAGATATCAGCGCTGCTCTCTGTGGTATATGTATCTGAAACTGTATTTGCCTCATTATTCCCATTATTATAATTATCAAACTGATCTGACTGGCTCATTCGTTTTTCCTTTTCCTTCCTCAATTTACCACTTTCTACTTGTCCTTACCACCGAATGTCACTTCACTATAATACTGCAAAATACACTCTCGCATTAATGACAATGCAGAAGAAACCGTGTTTTCCCTGATTTTTGCACGATCACCGCTAAAACGGCACTCCTTGACCGTAAGACGCCCACAGACATTACAGCCGATATACACCAGCCCTACCGGTTTATCTTCTGAGCCTCCATCCGGTCCGGCTATCCCCGTAACACTTACAGCCACATCTGCTTTGGATACCATTGCGGCTCCTTTAGCCATCTCCCGCGCGATTTGCTCACTGACTGCCCCATGTTTCAGCAATGTATTCTTCTTGATTCCGAGCAGTCTTCTCTTTGCCTTGTTAGAATAGGTAATATACCCAGACTTAAAAACTTCCGAAACACCGGGTACATTAATCAGCCTTGCCGCTATAAGCCCGCCCGTACAAGATTCCACAGTGCTGATTGTCAGTTTATTGGCAAGAAGCAGATCCACTACCGCTTTCTCTAACGTCACTTCATCGTCCGTCGTATAAACATGATTACCAAACCGTCTTTTTAATTCTTTGATGATTGGTTTGACCAGCTTTCTTGCCGCTTTCTCATCCTCAGCTCTGGCTGTCACCCGCAGATGTACTTCACCTGTCTTCGCGTAAGTTGCTATCGTAGGATTGGACTGTTCATCTATCAAATCGCGAACCATAGTTTCTGCTTTACTCTCACCTACGCCGCATACCTTGACGGTCTGGGAAAAGATCACACAGGATTGAAGCCTGCTTAAATATGGCATAATAGACGTCTCAAACATCGGAATCATCTCATTTGGCGGTCCCGGCATTAAGATCACATGCTTGCCGTTCTCCTCCATGATAACACCGGGAGCCGTTCCGTTCGGATTATCTACAACAATACATCCCTCCGGCATCATAGCCTGTTTCCAGTTATTATCCGTGATCTCCAAACCTCTTTTTTCAAAAAATTTCTGAATAGCGTCTTTGCTCTGCTCATGAAGATACAACGGTCTGCCAAGCGCCTTTGCCGCCACTTCCTTTGTCAGATCATCCTGCGTCGGTCCAAGTCCACCGGACAAAAGCAGGATATCGGCTCTGGACAGTGCCGTCTTAATCGCCTCATAAAGCCTCTCTTCATTGTCGCCGACCACATCCTGATAATAGCAGGAAAGTCCGAGTCCTGCGCACTTCTCCGATAAATATGCTGCATTGGTATTGACAATGTTTCCTAATAAAATTTCCGTTCCTACTGAAATAAGCTCTACAATCATTTTTCCACCTATTCTGAAGCATCTGTCACGCTATCACTTTGTGTCTTTCATAACGTCCTTATTTTTTGCCAGATAATCCACTAAAGATACTACCGTCAATATGAGCGCTGCCCACATGACGATTCCAGTAAGCAGGTTTAAGGCAGGAATGTCTGCAATCATAAGACAGATCATGACCATCTGAAAAGTGGTCTTAAATTTCCCCCAGTAACTTGCCGCGATAACTACGCCATTGTCTGACGCAATCAATCTGAATCCGCTGATAATAAACTCTCTGGCAATAATAATGATCACAATCCATGCCGGTATCTTATTGAGCGCCACCAGACAAATCAGTGCGGAACATACCAGAAGTTTATCCGCCAAAGGGTCCATAAATTTACCGAAATTTGTCACCAGATTATATTTTCTTGCAATCTTGCCATCCAGCAGATCCGTCAGACTGGCAATGATAAAAATCACAAGTGCGATCCACTTATCTACCGTTGTTATGTAAACTAACATAAACACCACGAAGAATGGAATCAATATTACGCGAAACATCGTTAACTTATTAGGTAAGTTCATCCTCCAACTCTCCAATCAGATCATATTCATAAGAGCCGGTAATCTTTACCTTGACAAAATCACCGGTCATCAGCTCCCTGCCTGTATTTACAAACAGAAAACCATCCACATTCGGCGCATCTTTATAGGTCCGTGCCACATATGCGTTTTCATCGGCGACCTTTCCTTCGATCATGGCAGCCACTACCCTGCCCGTCATGCTTTCTGCCGCCTCAAAAGCTATATCCTGCTGCAGCTCCATAAGCTGCGCTCTTCTTTGTTCCTTAACATCCTCCGGAATCTGGTTCGGCATGACCGCAGCCGGTGTATCCTCCTCCTGAGAATATGCGAAGACTCCTAACCGGTCAAATTCCATGCGGTCAATAAAATCTAACAATTCCTCATGATCTTCTTTGGTCTCTCCCGGAAAACCGCTGATTAATGTAGTTCTTAAACAAATATCCGGAATCTCATGCCTCAGTCTTCCTATAATATCCTCTAACTGGCGTTTGTCTGTTTTCCGCCCCATCCTCTGTAATATTTTATCCGAGGCATGTTGAATCGGCAGATCCAGATAATGACAGATTTTTTTCTCATCCCGTATCGTTCGGATCAGCTCATCATCAATCTCTTCCGGATAGCAATACAATATCCGTATCCAATAGATACCGCTTATCTGGCAGAGTCTGCGCAAAAGCTCCGAAAGCGCCTTATGCCCGTATAGATCTGTACCATACAGAGTCGTTTCCTGCGCTACGAGAATCAGTTCTTTTGCTCCATTCCCAGCCAGTGTTTCCGCCTCTCTGACAAGATCATCCATCGGCACGCTGCGATAACCTCCCCTGATCTTGGGGATAATACAATAGGTACAGTGTTTGTCACAACCTTCTGCAATTTTAAGATAAGCATAATGTCCACCGGTGGTTACAACACGTTTCACCCCGGTCAACGGTTTCTCGTCCAGACTCTTGTAATGGTTCATCCTATTACCACCAGACACCTCATCTATTGTCCTGACGATCTCGTCAATTGCCATCGTACCCAGAATGGCATCCACTTCGGGAATCTCCGTCTGTATTTCCTCCCGATACCGCTGTGCCAGACACCCTGCCACAATCAGCATTTCAATGGAACCGCTTTTCTTAAGTTCCGCCATTTCAAGAATCGTATTGATACTTTCCTCTTTGGCATCATTAATGAAGCAGCATGTGTTGATTACCACAATGTCTGCTTCCCGCTCATCGTCCGTAAATTCATATCCGTTCTGTGCCAGCATTCCCAGCATCATCTCGGAATCTACCAGATTCTTGTCGCACCCCAAAGATACAAACAGTATTTTTTTCTTCATTTACTTTTATGCTTCCCCATCGGCAATCTCTGCCGGTTCATTCTCGCTTTCCTCGCTTGTAATTGTCACCTTGCCCTGATTCAGTTCTTCTACAGCAACAGAGAGTGGTTTCTTGCCTTTGCCTTCCACCAGTGCCTCATCACCTGCAATAATCTGTCTTGCTCTTTTGGAAGTAGCCATTACAATAGAGTATCTGCTGCTTACAACAGGATCTTCTCCCTCCTCTACTCCGCTGTTTACTACTTTGATTAAGTCTGCATAAGATGGATGTAACATTATTTTTCTCCTTCCAGTTCTGTTCTGATATTTTCTATAAACTCCTTATTTCTATCAGGAGTGTTATGAGCTGCTGTTACGATTTCATGAAGCTGCCTGACACATTCCGCCAGATCATCATTTACGACGATATAATCGTATTCCTCAATACCCTGTGCCTCCTGTGCCGCACGGCGCATTCTCTTATCAATGACTTCCTCCGTCTCCGTGCCTCTTCCCACAAGCCTGCGCCGCAGTTCCTCTGCACTTGGCGGCATCACGAAGAGCAGCAATGCATCGACATACTGTTTCTTAACCTTGAGCGCACCCTGAATCTCAATCTCTAAGATCACGTCTTTGCCGTCATCAAGCTGCTGTTCCACATACTCTCTCGGTGTACCGTAATAATTATCACAATAACATGCATATTCAATCAGCCCGTTCTCAGCAATCTTGCGCTCAAACTGCTCTTTTTGCAGGAAAAAGTATTCCCTGCCGTCCTCTTCTCCCGGTCTGGGCTGTCTGGTCGTAGCCGAAATGGACAATGCATAACCGTCATATTCTTCTATCAGTTTTTTGACCAAAGTGCCTTTGCCCGCTCCCGAAAACCCGGAAACGATAATCAATATACCCTTACGTTTCATCTGTCTCCCCGCTCTCCGCCTGTGCTCTGCCCGATATGGTTTCAGGCAGCAATGCCGACAGCACAATCTGGCTGTTCTCCATCACCAGCACTGCCTTCGTCTTACGTCCCTGTGTGGCATCGATTGCCATTCCTGTCTCTTTCGCTTTCTGCACCATACGTTTGATTGGTGCAGAATCCGGGCTGACAATAGCAATGATCTTCCCGGTATTTACTACATTACCAAATCCTATGTGGATCAGTCGTCCCATGTTGACTGCCTTCCTCCATCATCAGCCATAGCGGCTTCTATTCGATATTCTGAATCTGTTCACGCACTTTTTCAATCTCTGTCTTCAACTCAATGGCGCGGTTGGAAATCTCCAGATCATTCGCCTTAGATAAGATTGTGTTAGCCTCACGGTTCATCTCCTGTGCTATGAAATCGAGCTTACGTCCGATGCTGCCGCCTTGAATAAGGTTCTCCCTTGTGGTTTCTATATGACTTCGCAGGCGCACCAGTTCTTCGTCCACACATACTTTATCCGCAAAGATCGTGACCTCCATTAAAAGACGGCTCTCGTCCACTTTCACATCGTCGATCATTTCCTTTACCTTTTCTTCCAGCTTCTGCTTGTACTCCGTGATGATCTGCGGCGACCGTTCCGTAATATAATCCACATGCGTGAGCATACCGTCCAGTTTGTCGATCAGATCATTTTTCAGGTTCTCACCTTCCCTGATTCTGGTTTCCACAAACCCTTCTGATGCGCCCTTGATTGCTTCACTCAAAAGCTGCCAAAGTTCTTCCTCATCTACCGTCTGCTCTTCCATAATCAGTATTTCCGGATATCTGGACAGCGTAGAAACACGGATATCGTTGTCCAGCGCGAAGTCTTCCGCCATCTGTCCCAGATATTTCATATATTCCGCCGCCAGCTCTTTGTTGTACTTCACACATACGTTGGACTCAGTAAGATCCTCATAGGTAATAAAGATATCCACTTTGCCTCTCTGGATATAATTCTTTAGCTCGCTTCGTATCGCTGCTTCAAAAAAGTTAAGTTTCTTAGGCATTTTAATGCTGATATCCAGATATCTGTGATTAACGGATTTCATCTCCACAGTAATCTTCCGCTCACCCTTAGCAATTTCGCATCTGCCGAAACCGGTCATGCTCTTTATCATAGTCGTATACTTGCCTTTCCATCATTGTATCCGCACTCTGCGATGCGTCGATATTTCTGGAACACAACTCTAACTGTGCGTACAGATTTAATTATAGAATAATTACGGGAAGTAGTCAAGGAAGTTGAAAAGTATGAGTGGGTAGTGTACAATAAAAAATTGAGCTTCGCTCAATTACGAGCTTCGCTCAATTACGAGCTTCGCTCAATTGCGTGCAGAGCTCGATTACGAGATTTGCTACGCAAACTCGAAAACAATCAAGAAATTTCCTATGGAATAAAAAAGGACAGGTATTTATCATGGCATTTGACGGAATCACAATTGCAAATATAACTGCAGAACTTAACAGCACGCTCCTCGGCGGACGAATCTACAAGATCGCACAGCCGGAGAGCGACGAACTTCTGCTGACGATTAAGAATAACAGTTCTCAGTACCGGCTGCTGCTTTCAGCGGACGCCTCTCTGCCCCTGATATATCTGACAGAGACAAACAAACCGAGCCCTATGACTGCGCCCGGATTCTGTATGCTGTTGCGTAAGCATTTACAAAATGCTCGAATTACCGGCATCACACAGCCGGGACTGGAACGAATCATACATCTGGAACTGGAACACCTGAATGAACTTGGGGATGTCTGCCGCAAGAAACTGATCGTAGAGATCATGGGTAAACACAGTAATATTATTTTCTGCGACGATCAGAATAAGATCATCGACAGTATCAAGCATATATCCGGTATGGTCAGCTCTGTCCGCGAGGTATTACCCGGCAGGGATTACTTTGTTCCACAGACGCAGGATAAATATAACCCCCTTAGATTCTGCCCACAGTATACGGAAGAGGCTCCCGTCATGAGTTATGTAAACTTATGTGACCATATGCGTGCAAAACCTATGGCTGTTTACAAAGCAATCTACTCTTCCTATACCGGACTTTCTCCCATCATGGCACAGGAAATATGCTATCGTGCCGGCATTGATGCGGATATGCCCGCTAATGTACTGGAAGATGCGCCTATGCACGCTCTGTATGACACGCTCACGGCTATGATGTCTCAAGTTGTTACGGCTTCTTTCACTCCGACCATCATTTATGACGGCAGGGAACCGATCGAGTTTGCCGCACTGCCCCTGACGCTCTATGCCGATAAGACTGCCAGAACCTATGGTTCCATCAGTGCAGTTCTGGAACAATATTATGCGGAGCGCAGTATTGTGACACGCATCCGCCAGAAATCCGTTGACCTGCGTAAGATTGTGCAGACTGCTTTAGAGCGTAATATTAAGAAATACGACCTGCAGATGCGCCAGATGCAGGACACTGAAAAGCGGGAAAAATATAAGATATACGGCGAACTGTTAAACACCTACGGTTACAATGTCGAGCCCGGCGCGAAATCCATGGAGGCGTTAAACTACTATACTAATGAGACTGTCACGATTCCGTTAGACGACACTCTCACGCCTCAGGAGAATGCAAAAAAATATTTTGATAAATATGGGAAAATGAAAAGAACATACGAAGCCCTCTCTGAATTGACCATTCAAGTCAAAGAAGAGATTGAACATCTGGAATCCATTCTTGCCGCTCTGGATATTGCCATGCAGGAAGAAGACCTTGTGCAGATTAAGGAAGAGCTGATTGAAAGCGGCTACATCCGCAGAAAAGGCGGCACTAAGAAAACAAAAATTACCAGTAAGCCCTTTCACTATATCAGCAGTGACGGCTTCCATATGTATGTAGGCAAAAACAACTATCAGAACGATGAGCTGACCTTTAAATTTGCTACTGGCAACGACTGGTGGTTCCATGCCAAACAAAAAGCTGGCTCCCACGTCATTGTCAAGACCGAGGGACAGGAGCTGCCCGACCGCACCTTTGAAGAAGCGGCACGGCTCGCTGCCTATTATTCTAAAGGGCGCGAGCAGAATAAAGTGGAAATCGATTACATCCAGAAAAAACATGTGAAGAAACCTGCCGGAGCCAAGCCCGGATTCGTGGTATATTACACAAATTACTCTATGGCGATTGACTCGGATATTTCGGGGATAGAGCAGGTCTGATAAAGACCTGCTCTATCATTATTTCTTTCGAAACACTGGAATAACATCTAGCGGAGCATTCACATCATAAAATTGTCCACCTTCATACTCCTTTCCGTCCACCTGTGAAATCCAACTCTCTCCTTTCGGCAGATAAACATTTCTTGAAGTCTGACCCGCATACAGAATCGGAGCTACCAGCAGATCCGGCCCATAAAAATATTCATCTTCCACTTCCCAGCAGGTTGAGTCGTCAGGATACATATAAAAGAGCGTTCTCATAACCGGAGTCCCCTTCTGATGCGCTTCTTCCATGACACTCCTCGTATAGGGACGCATCTGCTCCCTCAGTTCCATATACTTCTTACAGATCTCATAAACTTCTTCTCCGTAACTCCATACCTCGTTAGCCGCCCCTGAACAACATGTTGCACCACCAGTAGTTCCATATTGAGGCTGCCTTGGCTCACGGTCCCCATGAAGGCGCATGACCGGACAGAACGCTCCCCATTCAAACCATCTTACAAACAGTTCCCTAAATGCCGGCTCATCCGGATTGCCGCCATGGAAACCGCCGATATCGGTAGTCCACCACGGAATACCCGCAATTCCCATATTTAGTCCTGTTGCCAACTGATTTCTCATACTCTCGAAACTAGAAGCAATATCCCCAGACCATACGAGTGCACCGTATTTTTGGCTTCCCGCCCACGCACAGCGAAGAAGGTTCACGATATTTGTCTGCCCTTCTCTCTCCATTCCTTCATAGAATGTTTTAGCATAATCTAGCGGATAGGTATTTCCAATCTGCAAATTTGTCCCTCTGTGATACCGATAATTATCGAAATCATAAGCTGTATACTCAGGTTCTGCCTCATCCAGCCAGAACACCCGGATTCCCTTATCATAGTAATTCTGTTTTGCTTTTCTCCACACATACTCCCGTGCCTGCGGATTCGTAGCATCATAGTGGATTGTTGCTCCTTGAAAATCCAGACCAACTCGAAACCCTCTCTCAGTGCGGATCAGGTATCCTTTTTCCAGCATTTCTTCATAGTTTTCACAAGTCTTATCTACCGTAGGCCAGATAGACACCATCAGTTCAATCCCCATCTCCTTTAGTTCACGCACCATAGCATCAGGATCAGGCCAATACACCGGATCGAATTTCCATTCTCCTTGTTTGGGCCAATGGAAGAAATCTATGACAATCAAATCAATCGGAAGTTTCCTGCGTTTGTACTCTCTTGCCACCTCCAACAATTCTTCCTGAGTCTGATAACGAAGTTTACACTGCCAGAATCCTAATCCATATTCAGGCATCATCGGCGCTGTTCCTGTCACTGCCGCATATGCCTCCTCAATCTCTGCAGGTGTATCGCCTGCCACTACCCAATAATCAAGTGCCTTAGTAGAATATGCCTCGAAACTCATGATATTCTTGCCAAACACAGCGCGTCCCACGCCAGGATTATTCCACAAGAATCCATATCCCAATGATGAGATGGCAAACGGAACACTGGCTTGCGAATTTCTGTGTGCCAGTTCCAGATCAAGCCCTTTCAGGTCAAGATATGGCTGCTGATACTGCCCCATTCCGTATATTTTTTCATTCGGATCTACAGACTCAAACCGCATGGTCAGATGGTAATCTCCCCCGACAATAGGGCGGAATTCCCGCGCCTCAACCTCTATTGCACTGCATTTTTTGTCAAGCACATCCTTACGGTTTCTGCAGTATTCTTCCAACAGCAGCCTGCCATCCGTGTGATAAATCATGATTTTCCCAAGTTTTGTGATTTGGGCTCGTATTTTCCCGTTAACAATTTCTGCACCTTTCCTCGTATATCTGATTTCTGCTTTATCTACACCCTTCTTACATAGCGCCCAATCCTCCCACGGCATTTGAGATTCTTTTGTAGCACGGATTCTCAGAGCATCAGGTCCCCAAGGCTCAATCCACACCATTTCTGCATCATAGTGATATATCAGCTTGTTTTCAAATATTTCCAACATTCTTTATTCTCTCCTCGCTTTATATTGTCATGTTGCTTTTCTTACCCCTTTACTGCACCGCTCGTCATACCGCTTACAATATACTTCTGCATGAAAATAAAAATCAACGCTACCGGAATGATCGTGACAACCGCAAACGCTGTCAGATAGCTCCACTTAGTTCCATATTGCCCCATAAAATTAAAGATACCTGCCGTAATCGGTCTTTTCTCCTGATCCAATATAAAAGTCATACCATATGCCAAATCTCCCCATGCATACAGGAATGAAAAGATCGCACATACCATAACTCCCGGTCTCGCAATTGGAATGAGTATCCTCACAAATGCAGTAAAACGATTACAGCCGTCCAAGTATGCCGCCTCCTCCAAATCTTTCGGTATCGAGGCAAAATAATTTTTTAAGATTAATATAGAGAACGGAATACCGATCGTGGCATCCGCCAGCACAGCCGCGACCCATGTATTATACACATGCAGATTTTTAAACATAATAAACATCGGTGTAAGCAATACAGATACTGGGAGCATCTGTGTCACTAAGAATGATAACAACATAATTTTTCTGCCTTTAAATTTGTATTTGGCAATCCCATAAGACGCCGGCACTGCGAGGATGACTGCAATTATAGTTGCCCCAATCGAAATCAGGAAACTGTTCCCAAAGGAACGAAACATGTTAAAATCTCCGGTCTCTACCTGTGCAGCATAAGACTTTGAATTCACAACATGCGGATAAAAAGTCGGCGGATTCTGAAAGATTTCCTGCTCTGTTTTTAAGGAAGTAATAAATGCCCAATATAACGGAAATAAAAGAATACACAAAATCAATACAGAAACGATACATAATACGATATTCTTTTTCCCTGAGATTCTTTTTTCTTCATCCATTATACTTCCTCCTCTGTTGTAGCTTTAATATAGAAAACACCCACGATTAGCAAAATCACCAACAACACATTTGCCACCGCAGAGCCTTTACTGTACTTAAACATTTCAAAAGATAGCTTATAAGAATAGGTAGACAGCATATGTGTCGAATTAACCGGACCGCCGCTCGTCATAACATAAACCAGATCATATACTTTAAAAGTATAGATAAATCCAAGAATCAACACAGATTCAATGGTTGGCTTTAAGAGCGGAAGCGTAATTCTCATAAAAGTCTGTACTTTATTCGCTCCATCGATTGAGGAACTCTCATAAAGCTCCTTCGGGATCGTCGTCAGCCCTGTGGAAATCAGAATCATATTAAAAGGAATACCGATCCACACATTGGCACAGATTAAAGCAAACATAGCTGTCCCCGGCGTTGTCAGCCACTCAACATTTTTGTTTATCAGATGGAGACTTCGCAAAATGAAATTAATTACTCCGATATCTGTTGCGAAGAGCAGTTTAAACATTAATGCCGTAACCGTGACTGGTATCATCCACGGCACAAGTAAGATTCCACGGATTGGTTTCGCAAATGCAAATTTCCGATTAAAGAAAAGAGCCAGCGCAAATCCGATCACAAACTGGAATACCAGACATAAAACTGTATAACGTAATGTATTAAACAACGATGTCTTAAAAACACTGTCCCCAATCAATTCCAAATAATTGTTAAACATTACAAAATTTTTTGTCCCACGGACTAAATTCCCCGCATTCACATCCTGAAAGCTTAAAATGATATTGCGGATAATCGGATATCCCACGAAAATCAACATATACAGAAATGCTGGCAGCACAAAAAATATCCCGACATTATCATAGCGAAAAAATTTTTTTATTTTTCCCATGAAATTTCTCCTTCCAAACATATAAAAAGGCTGTCACGCAGGTTTACATAATTCTAAATCTGTGTAACAGCCTTTTTGCTTTTTTACTACAGTCCAGCGTTTCACTTCGCTGTAATATCCATGCACGTCCCTGCAAAATCAACGGAAAGCCAAACTGTCACTTCGTTCATTTATTTTACAATACCATCAATCGTTGCCTGAGCTTCTGCTGCGGCATCCTCTGGCGCTGCTGTTCCGGTAATAACCTGATTAAACGCTAAAGAGATCGCATCTGACACACTGGGCCACTCAGCAAGAGGTCCTCTCGGCATTGCATAGTTCAGTTCCTCAACAAATGGCTGATAAGGAGAATCTGCTTCAAACTGATTTTCTGCAATCGTCTTATCGGCAGATATGTAACCAAATTTATCCATCAGATATTTTACCTTTTCTTCGGAAGTTGCATAAGTAAGAAAATCCAAAGCGCCATCTACATTGCCGCCATTGATGACTGCATAGTTCTCACCTCCGAGCACAGAAGAATACTCTGCATCCTTCGGAATCAATGTCACCTTCCAGTTCAGATCAGGCGCCTCTGACTGCATCGTAGGAATCTGCCAAGGGCCATTTTCCATCATAGCTACGTTACCGGAAATAAACTGATTCATTACGTCGCCCTGTGTCCAGTTAATACATTCTTTACTCATAACGCCTTCATTCACCAGACTCTGGATAAAAGTCAATGCGCGAACTCCGTTGTCGTTATTGATTTCATAAGAAGTAGCTCCTGTTGACCATAACCACGGAACAAAGTTGAAAGTGCCTTCCTCATTCTGTACACTGCAAAGTGCAAGTCCTGTAACACTGTCGGTCGTCAATGCCTTTGCCGTATCCATAAGTTCATCCCATGTAGTCGGCACACTGCATCCCGCCTCATTCAACATGTCTTCGTTATAATACAGCGCCAGACAATTGGCTCCAAAAGGCACACCATACAGTTTCCCGTCAACAGTACAAGAGTTTACAGTTCCATCATAATAGTTGCTTACATCAAATTTCCCTGTTAGATCTTCGAAAATTCCCATTTCAACATAGGATGCATGATCCGGAGAATCCAGAATTGCGATATCTGGAAGTTCATCCGCAGATGCACCGATGGATAATTGTTTCTTAAAATCCGCAAAAGGAACATATTTCGCAGTAACTTCGTATTGTTCCTGAGATGCGTTATAATCCTGAATAACCTGATCTAACGCCACCTGATGTCCTTCTGTTTCCCAGTAATACCAAATTGTTACCGCATCTGCTTCCCCTGTGTGTGCCGCCTGCTCTGAATTATCCGCCTCAGTAGTTTCGGCTGCGGGGCTTTCCTGCACCTCTGCTCCTGCATCGCTTCCTGTTCCTGTTGTGTCAGCGGCAGCTCCTGAATCACTAGAAGAGCCGCATCCTGCCAATAAACCTGCAGTCATTGCCATGGCTGTCAATAATGCTGTTATTTTTTTCTTTTTCATCTTTACCCTCTCCTTCAATCCTTTTCTCATATAAGGTTTGTCTGTTGATGCATTCATCATACAGCCATTTACCGCTCCCCTAAACGGTAAAAAAATGAAAAAGGATAAATTATCTAAACTGAATGTCTTTTCTGACAAAATGTCCATTTACCTATTGGATTTCCTATATTCTGCAGGCGACATTCCCACACATTCCTTAAAGACTCTCGCAAAATATTTAGCATCCGTATAACCTACTTTCTCCGCAATCTCATACTGCTTTAGCTGGGTCGCAATCAATAATTCTTTAGCCTTGGATAAACGATAATTACGGATATATGAACTGAAATTCTCCCCCAATTCCTTGTGAAACTGAGCTCCCAAATATTCCTGTGTCAAGTTCATCCTGTCAGCGATCTCGCTCAGAGTAATTCCATCAGTATAGAATTCATGAATCATACTTTGTGCTTTTCTCACCGCAAGGCTTATTCCCTCCGCTTCTTTCAAGGAAACTCTCATATGCTCAAACAATTCATCATAAGTATTCTTTAACTCATCTACCGTTTTTGCACTCATAATACGATTCAAAATCTGCTTCTGATCGATCTGCTTATAATCGATACAGTCAACTTCTTTCGCAATATTGATCATTGACCAGAGAAAGCGGACATAGGACTCCTTCACCTCTTTGGGCAAATAAACTTTTCCGTTCTTAAAATAATCGTAAAATTGTTCTATCACCTTGCGGATTTTATCCTTCTCTCCCGTACAGATTGCCGCTTTCATCTGATTCTCTAATTCCACCGGATAAATACAGATTTCTGTCTGTATATCTGCGATTCGGGGATAAGAGATCAGAATATCGTCTCCTAAGACAATACTCCAATCCATATAGGAGAGCATTGTCTGGTAACCCTCTCTGATTGCCGCAATCCCGTTTACTTCCAACATCCCGTAACTTATTTTTTCTTCCCACTTCTCCCTTTTTTGGAATAAAACTTGATTCTGATACCATCGCTCAATCTCTTGTCTGGATGAATAGCCATAAATCACCGCCACAGCAACTTTGTCATATTCTATATCTACTAGACAATACGCTATCTCTTTTTGCTGCAAGATTCGATTCATCTCATGTCGTTTTCTTTTTCTCTGTTCATCAAAGCAGTCCCCCATATAGATTAATATCTCAATAAAATTCGTATGGTCCGATATTCCATAGCGTTTATCTATAAATTCTTCCATTTGTCCGTCCAATATTGTAACTCCATGTAAAACGCCTGAAATAATGTTTTCCAGATTCCCCATCGTATCAGGTGTCCTTTTCTGTTCCTGCTCATAAAGATTCTGTATTTTACTGATCGTCTGTACAAATTCCTGCACTACTACCGGCTTGATAATATAATCACACACACCTAATTTGACTGCCTGCTGTGCATAAGTAAATTCGGAGTATGCAGTAAGAATAATAACTTTCGGAAACATTCCCAAATCTTGTACTCTAGAAAGCATCTCCAGCCCATTCATGCCCGGCATTTTAATATCGGTGATCACCAAATCTGGTCTGTTTTCCTCTATACAGACAAGCCCTTCTTGTCCATTACTGGCAACCCCAGCAACCAAAATTTCAGGAAACATCTTATTTAACAATCTGCATAAACCTTCCCTGATCAAAATCTCATCTTCCACTACTACAGCTTTCATATAACCCTCTCATCCTCCACAGCCGGAATCCATATCTGTATCGTTGTCCCTTGGTTCAATTTACCCTCAATCAAAACCTTTGCATTCTCACCATAATACATTTGAATTCTCGTAATCGCATTTTCCATTCCGATATGGTTTTTATCATCTGTCTTGCGAAAAATACCCTGATTGATTTCCTCTGCCATCTGTTCTGATATACCACAGCCATTATCTTCTATCGTTATATGTATACGGTCCATGTCCTTCGTCATATCAATCTGAAGACAATGCTTTCTGTCAACTCCTTCAAATCCATGCAGAATCGCATTTTCAATAAAAGGCTGCAAAAGCAGTTTATGGATTGGCAATCCCATAATTTCCGGCTCTACATTGATATGGCACTCAAAAGAATTCTTTAGTTTGGTCTGTTGCAGGAAAATATACTGTTTCAGCCACTCTACCTCTTCTTTTATTTTAACCACACCATTACTGTCTGAAATCCCATATCGCAAAATACTAGCTAATGTCGCGATCATATTGCTAATCTCATATTCATCCTTATCAATCGCCATCCAATTGATCGTATCTAAAGTATTGTAAAGAAAATGCGGATTAATCTGTGCCTCCAATGCCGCGATTTCTGCATTTTTTTGTTTTTCAATGGACAATTTCAATTTATCCATTGTAGAATTAAACTCCTCCGCAATGATCTCGATTTCTGTCGGCCGCGTCTGATCCGGTTCCACATGGACTGTCAGATCGCCTTTTCCCGCTTTTCTCATCGTCTCTATCACCTTTTTGATAGAGCTAGTCATTCTGGTCACTTGTCCGACCATAATAATTAGTACCGTCAAAAGAGAGAGCAATATGATGAATGCTAGCAGTTTCTGCTGCTGTCTAAGCCCTCGCACAAGTTCCTCCTGATTTGTTGCACGTATAATCTCCCAGCCAGTCTTTTCATCATGCACAGAATAGATAGACAATTCTCCATCTCCCAGCAATCCTGTCTGTTCTGCAATCCGGCGATAGGCTGACATTCTCTCCTCGTCATTTGCACTTTCTATAAAAATAGCACGTCCAATATCCGTATCGTCCACGCAAGATACCAGCTTGCCTTTACTGTCAACAATAAAATTAAGTCCACTTTCTGTAGCCGTTGAACATATTTCTTCCAAAAGCTGTTCATCAATACTTACCATGACTACACCGCACTGTTTCTTAACATTCCGGTAATCAATAATTCTGTGCCCAATATGAAATAAATAGCAGGGATTACTCCCAAAATCTACTTTATCACCTGTCGAGAAAAGGTGTGTTTTATTATCACTGCTGATTTCTTTATACAATTCATCCTCTGACATGGAAATGCTATCCATCCATGATGTAGAAGTCGTAGAAGCAGTCAGCTGATCATAAAAAACTAGTTCACCGCTTTCCGTAATCACAGTAATAGACTTCACATAATCTTTAGTATAAAACAGACCTCTTAACGTCTTTCTAAGCAGTTTCCTATTATTGGCAACATCCTCACCGGCATTGATTTTATCAACCAGCTCTACAATATAATCGTCTGTGTAAACCTGAAACAAAATATCTTCATAAGAATCCAGCCATACGTCCAGACTTACTCTCGTCTGTTCAAGATTTGCTTCTGTCATGCTTTCTACGTTTTGTTGTACAAGTATTGACGTATTATAATACGATATAATATTGACAAATAATATTGGTATAACTGATGTAAGAATAAACGCTGTCACTAAACGGATTTTGATGCTCTTCCTATCAAGTTTCATGCCAGACCCTCCCCTTTTATTATACATGCTGTTCATTATGAAAAAAGGGGAATATTCTAAGAAAGGTGAATAGATATAAGAAATCAAGCAAACTCGAAAAATTCAGGGGCAGGCTGCACAATAACACAGCCTGCCCCTGTTGTCTATCAAAGTGTTTTTGAAGAAAACAGCGATTTCACATGATCGATTTCTTCCTGCGTCGCCTTTGCCGCAGGCACATAATAAGATTTCTCTCTTGCGATCTGATACAATTCCTCCTGAGACTGCTCACAGGCATTACGGAACTGCTTCAATGTCTGCTTCAATTCCTTATTCTCTGTCTGGGCGATCATTTCACCGAAACGCACCAATTCTCCATTGATACCGGTAAGGGTATCTGCCACCATTGTCTTTTCTTCCATCTGCATAATCCGGACTCCTTTTCTTCATTATTATCTCAAATACTCCATCAACTGCTGCTTGTTCTGCATCGCAGACTGCGCGCCTTTTTCAAAGAACTGCTTCACCTTCGTATCGGATGCGCACTGCGCATACTCTTTCATCTTGCAGTGTGTTACGTCATAACCGCCCATAAGATGGCGAAGATTCTGTAAATCCAACTCTGATAAGTTTGCCATATGATTACCTCCTAAATTAAAGTGATTGTCCTAAACAGTATTTGTTGTTGGACAATCATTTATTCGGGTTTTTATATTTTTTAAAAAATCTTCATCTCATCTTATTTCAACAGATGCAGTTTCTTTGCAAAATGTATAAGCATAGTCCCCTTCGGGAAAGACCTCAATTCTTTCTCAGTTACTCCTCCCATCAGAAGAATCAACGCAAAATAAATCATAGCGCCGATGCCGATCGCAATAAGCAGTGCTACCCTGCTGACAGGCAGCAGCATATACAATCCGTGATATATTCCATACGCCGCCGCCCCCATCACTAAGGACGCTATAAACGGTATGATAAAAGTCCTTACAACCTCCTGCCTGTAACCCAGATGCTTTCTGACAGAAATCTGGTTCAATATACACATCACAAACGAATAAATGATATTGGCACATGCAAGGGCATACAAATTCAAATCTGTAAACCATAATAAAAGTATTAATCCTGCCGCCTGAAGCACCAGCGCAATCGCAGAATGGATTACGGGCGTATTCACTTTACCGATTCCCTGCAAGACTGCGTTTGTCAGCGTGGACAGACAATACAAAATCACCGTGACAGCCAGTGCCGCCAGCAGCCCCGACGCCTGATCCAGAGAATCCTTCTGCGGAAAAATAAAATACATGATCGGTTTCGCCAAAAGCAACAGCCCCACCGACGCAGGTATAGCAATCAGCATCGTCATACGAATGGCCTTGGATACCTGTTCCTTTGTCTTCTTGTACTCTTTTCGTACAAAAGTCGTAGAAACACCCGGTATTGTTGCCGAAGACATCGCCGACGCAATGGCAATCGGGATATTGACGACTGATATGGCTTGTGTGGAAAAAATACCATAATCAATGTGGACTGCTATTGAATCAAATTTCTTATATTCGATCAAAACATCATAGTAAATACTCATATTGACCACAGTAGAACAATTATAGATAAAAGTACTTAAGATAAAAGGTGTGACAATCGTGAAAATCATCTTAAAAATTTCACCGTAACTGTCCACCTTGCTTCTTCTGTCATGTTCTGCCCGCCTGTTGATCATCTTGCGGTTTAACATATACATGCCAAACATAAAAAGCAGAGCTGTCACAACTCCCGCTCCGGTGCCGAGTGCACTTCCGGCTGAACCGTAGATTGCCTGTGTCGTCTCACTTTCATTCGCCACCATCCCGATTAGCAGATAAGCTGCCCCGATACTGACCACCGCATTCATGATCTGCTCTAAGATCTGCGACAATGAAGTGTGCATCATGGAGCCATGTGCCTGAAAGTAACCTCGAAATACTCCCAGAAATCCTGAGAAAAAGATTGTCGGCGCAAGAACCCGAAGTGCTACGATTGAATTAACGCTTGTACTCATAAAGACAGGCGCCGCCACGAAAGTAATAAGAGCCGCAATACCGCCAACTACCAGCACATATATCAGCGCACACCGAAAAACCCTCTGTGCATTACGATATTCCTTAAATGCAAGCTTCTGCGCAATTACCTTAGAAATTGCTGACGGAATACTGTAAGAGGAAATCAACAGAATGATCGTATAAATATTGATTGCCGTAGAGTAATATCCATTACCCTCCAGACCAATAATGCTCAAAAGCGGACTTCGATAGATCAGGCTGATGACTTTCACAATCATACCCGCCGCCGCCAGAATACCCGCTTGGAGCACAAAATTATTCTTTTTCTTTTGTCCGTTCATGTGCTGCCTCCGAGTTTCTGACATTCAAAAAAGTAGAGCAATTTCCTGTAAGAAAAAAAAGAGCAAGCCAAACGACTTGCTCTGATATCCTGTAAGTATCCGACCGGTCCACTCTAACCGATCAGCCAGTCATACATCTCCTGATATTTCTTCGCTGATACATGCCATGAATAGTCTACTGCCATCGCTCTGTCAACAATCTTATTCCACTCACGCTTCTTGTCGTAGAATATATGCTCCGCATAGCGGATCGTGCCAAGCATTTCATGCGCATTATAATTAGTAAAGCTGAATCCGGTACCGGTTCCCTCATACTCGTTATACGGCTGTACAGTATCCTTCAATCCACCTGTCTCACGTACAATCGGCACTGTTCCGTAACGAAGAGACATCAGCTGGCTCAGACCGCATGGCTCAAACAAGGAAGGCATCAGGAACGCATCACTCGCCGCATAAATCTTATGGGACAATGCATCGGAATAATAAATATTAGCCGACACCTTACCGTGATACTTCCAGTCAAAATGACGGAACATATTCTCGTACTGCTCTTCACCCGTTCCCAGAACGACAATCTGTACATTATCCTGACAGAGTTCATCCATGATATATGCAATCAGGTCAAAACCTTTCTGTCCGGTCAGACGCGATACAATACCGATCAACATCGTCCTGTCATCCTGATTTAATCCCAGCTCAGCCTGCAATGCACGTTTATTCTTAATCTTCTCCTTACGGAAATTCACCGCATTGTAATGATTCTCAATATAATGATCTGTCTCCGGATTAAACTCATCATAGTCGATACCATTGACGATGCCGCGCAGGTCTCTTGCCCTTGCACATAAAAGTCCGTTCAATCCCTCGCCATAAAATGCTGTTTTGATCTCCTCAGCATATGTATCGCTGACAGTAGTAATTGCATCCGCATATACCAGACCGCCTTTCAAAAGATTGGCATCCTTATATGCTTCCAATTTATCAGATGTGAAGAAGTAATCCGGAAGACCTGTAATCTCTTTAACTTCTTTCACACTCCATTTGCCCTGAAACTTCAAGTTGTGAATGGTCATAACGGTTTTGATTCCTCTATAGAAATCACCGCCTTGGAATCTCTCTTTGAGATATACCGGAATCAATCCGGTCTGCCAGTCATGACAGTGAATCAGATCCGGTCTGAAATCAATCACCGGCAGGATAGACAATGCCGCTTTACAGAAGAATGCATACTTCTCAATCTCGAATAAAGCATTGTCTCCGTACGGTCTGAAACCGCCAAAGAAAGACTCATTATCAATGAAGTAGTACTTCACTCCATCAACTTCGGCTTCCATAATGCCTACATACTCTTCTTTCCAATGAAAATCCATATAGAAATGAGTCTTATAAGTAAGTTTATCCTTCATCTCCTGCTTCATACAGGTATATTTGGGAAGGATTACCCTGATGTCAAAATACTCCTTGTCTATACATTTCGGCAGAGACCCCACAACGTCTGCCAAACCGCCTGTTTTAATAAAAGGAACTCCTTCTGACGCAACAAACAAAATATTTTTCATGCTAACCCTCCAAGATATTGATTGTCCAATCTAGTCTAACTCATAGAACATATTATACAGCATTTTGATTGGCAATAAAAGGGTTATTTTTCAAAAAAATGAGCAGGTTAATTTCGGTATTGAAGACGTATCTTGTCCGCAATCAGTGCAATAAATTCCGAATTTGTGGGTTTACCCTTACCTGTGTTGATCGTGTATCCGAACAACGCATCTAATGTCTCCATTCTTCCTCTCGACCACGCCACCTCGATTGCATGTCTGATTGCACGCTCCACGCGGCTCGGCGTTGTCTGATATTTCTTCGCTATGGTAGGATACAGTACTTTTGTGATGGAACCCAGCATCTCCACATCCTGTACAGACATCATAATTGCCTCTCTCAGATACTGATAGCCTTTGATATGCGCAGGCACACCGATCTCATGTATCATATCCGTCACATCTTTTTCCAGATCGCGTGTCACACTTGTCTGTATCATCGTATCAGCTATCTTCACATCTTCCTCTTTAGTTCCTGAGGGAACGGTTATCATGATCTGAAACTCCTTATTGGCGCTGATCAGGTTATTCAGAATTCTGTAAAATTGTTCTTCATCTCTCGATGCTGTCACGTTTAATGTTTCCATAGTACTCCTCCATTTTTATTTTCCCTTATTACATTTTGTCTGTCGGCATATTGACGACTTCCGACATAAACTATTATAAACAATGAAAGTATGCTATGGAACCTTAAGGCATCGCACAAAATAAACCTATGCTATTCAGACAGGTCAATCATTCTTGTCGCAATCCTTTCCGCAAGATGTTTATTATGCGTAACTGCAATAATTCCCATATTGCGCTTATCTGCTTCCTCCAAAACCACATTCCAGATCTGTGCCTGCGTGATTACATCCAACATAGTGCTGATTTCATCACATATGAGATAGTCTGCTCCACTCATCAACGCTCTCGCCACACAGAATCTCTGCAGTTCTCCGCCGGACAGCTCCCGCGGAAATCTGTCAAGCCATGCCCGTTCGATTCCAAAGGCATCTAGCACATCCTCCCGAAGCTTTCCACTCTCTTCCAATACGCGTTTCAGTCTCCAGCGGGGATTGACCGCCTTTTCAGGGTGCTGGTAAATCAGTTGAACGGGACAGATCCCCTTTGCAGGCAGCGGCTTATCATCCAGCAGGATTTCACCCTTCTCCGGTTTCAAATAACCTGCCAAAAGCAAAGCAAGCGTTGTCTTTCCGTAACCGCTTGGCGCAGATACTGCCAGACGCTCTCCCCTATCAATCTTCAAAGTACAGTCTTCAAGAATCCATGGCTGCTTCCTGCCATATCGGAAATAAATATTCTTCGCTTCAAGCGCCATAATAACACCTCACTTCGCCGCCCCTGATTTCACGCACCGGCGGTACGGCATCCATGCATTGTGCTGTTTTGTAAGGACAACGCGGCGCATACAAACAGCCTTTTGGCAGTGCCCCGGCGTAAGGCTGAAAACCACAGACAGGCTGGAATCCATTTTGCGGCAATGCTCTCCACAAAGCCTGAGAATAAGGGTGCCTCAACGCATCGGGACCTTTTTTGAAATCGGATGCCAAGGCTGTTTCTACGGTAGTTCCTGCGTAAAAAACAGCAACTCTGTCCGTAAACTCAAATGCCAGATCAAGATCATGGGTTATCAGAATAACCGCTTTACCATCGTCTGCCATTTCACGAAACATCCTCAGCGCCTCAAGCGCCTGTTCAAGACTCATGCCGGGTGTCGGCTCGTCCGCAATCACAAGCTTGGCATCTGTGAGCAAAGCTGTAGATACCAAAGCACGCCTTGCCATACCGCCGGAAAGCTGAAACGGATAGAGCTGTTCCGTTTTATCCGGAAGTCCCAATCGTTTAAAAATACTTTTCCGCTTGTCTGTCGGCAGCGGTTTACGATGTCCGTCCGCCTGTGCGCCTACCTTCATCAACGGATCAAGAAACGCAACTGACTGCGGTACAAGCGCTATATCCGTTCCCCGAAGCTGTTCCTGCCGTTCCTGCGTCAATTCCTGCCCCTTATAGTGCAGATGGCCATGTACTGTGGCATTACCGGGCAGAATACCTAAAATGGCAGAAGCCAGCAGACTTTTTCCCGAGCCGGAAGAACCAGCAACAGCAACAATCTCACCGGGATATACTGTCAGATACAGGTCGGAAATTACCTGAAGATCCGTTTGTTCCAAGCCGTGATCGTACATCCTGAAGGAGACGGACAGATCATGAATTTCCAATATAGTTTCATCTTTTTGTTTCATAATAGTCTCCTTAATCCTGTGCGCTGTAAGGATCCATGATCATCCGCAGGTTATCTCCCAATTTATCCACTAGCAGAACGATCAGCACAAGTGTCAGTCCGGGCAGCACTGCAGACCACCACATACCCGTCTGGATATACCGCATACTTTCTGAAAGAATGATACCGATGGCAGGCTGTTCAGGCGGCAGTCCAAACCCCAAAAAGGAAACAGATGCTTCATGCAGAATCGCATGAGGAAACAATAAAATTAACCCTACAACAAATTGAGGTACCAAATGAGGCAGCAAATGATGCACCAATATCCATCCGCCGGATTTTCCAAGCTTACGGGATACCGCTACATATTGCTGAGAACGAAGCTGCAAAACTTCACCTCTGATCAGACGTGCAAGACTGCACCAGTGTGTAGCAGCAATTCCAACAAGTAATCCTTTTAACCCCCGTCCCAGAGCAAAGGAAATAAGTATAACGAGAATCGTATGCGGAACACCCATCACAACATCAATGAACCAGTTAATTAAGGCATCCACACACTTTGAACCGGTGGCAGCTGCAATTCCGACAAAAACAGCAATCACCGCGCTGATCATAGAAGCAGCAGTTCCTACCGTCATGCTGACAGCCATTCCTTTCAGGGTACGCAGAAACAAATCACGTCCCAGCGCATCGGTTCCGAAGGGATGTGCCAATGAGGGCGGCTGCTTTGCGCTCAGAAAACTACCCACCACAGCATCATCGGGAATTAACAGTCCGAAAGAGAATACAGCAATCAAAATAATTGTCATAAAAGCAGTCAGGATAACAACCTGTGTACGGCGATTTAAGTTTCTCATCCGCCCACCTCCTGAATCTGCGGATCAATGATTCCGTAAAGCAGATTTGCAATCATATTACCAATGGCGACAAATAACGCAGAAAACAAAGTCACGCCGAGAAGCAAAGGTACATCAGAATTTAATCCTGCAGCAGCTGCCGCACTGCCGAGTCCGGGATAGCTGAACACATTCTCCGCCATGACCGAACCGCCGAACAATTCCGCAAAAGATGCAAACTGTAACGTCAGCGCAGGAAGAAGAATGTTCCGTAGTCCGTGGCGGCGAAGAATTGTCCACTTCCTTTCGCCCCTCGCCCTCGCAAACAGAACATATTCGCTGTTCAGAACATCCACTAACTTCTGACGGGTATGCAGTGCAATATTGGCAAAAGACATGAAGGCCAATGTAAAAGCCGGCAAAATCAAATGATGAAGTTTCTCCCAAACAGTTATGTCCTTATCAAGAACTCCAATGGGTCCGGAAAATCCGATTGGAAACCATTTCAGCCATACAGAAAATACCAGAAGAAAAACCAGTCCAAGCCAGAAGGTTGGAATAGAGCTGATAATATAACATACTTTTTTCAAAATCTTATCCGGTAATCTGTCCTGATACATTCCCATGACACATCCGATAAAGAAACCGATCACACCTGACAGCACCCATGCGCACAACATCAACGCAAGTGAATTTACAAACCGCTCCCCGATGATATCCGCAACAGGTCTCCTGTATATAGCTGATTCGCCCATATTACCCTTCACAAGTTCTGACATCCAGCCAACATAACGTTCTACCAGCGGTTCATTCACACCCCAATATTCTTCGATTTGCGTTCGTTGTTCAGGAGAAACGGCAGTGCCAAGTCCCATAATATATTGCCGTACCGGATCAATCGGTGATACACTGACCAGTACAAATGTAATAACGCTTACCGCTAATAACAGAGTAATGATTCTGATGCCATATGTAGCGAAAATGTGAATTAACCGCCTAGTAGTCCTTTTCATGACACTACTCCTCCCAAGTCCACTCATGCAGGTTCTGAATCAACGGCAAACCGTGGCCATGACCATGAACCGGCTGTTCTCCGATAGAAAGACCGTCCCGGACATAGGTGACATGATCCAGATTGACAATCCATACCCACGGACATTCACCCTGCATGGCAGTACCGGTAGTGCCATCCCACTGTACTTTCTGCCAGTTTGCATTGGCATCTTCTACCGTCAGGGCTTCCATAGCTGCATCAAGATAACCATCAGTCACATCATTCCTGTACCCTTCAGGATTATAGAAATCATCAAGAAGAGCCCCTTCGGAACGATACAAGTAATAAGTCTCGTTAGGAATCGCAGAACCCCAGCCCATCATAACAGCTTCGGAGAACATCCGCTGTGTAATTTCATCCCAGCTTGTACCTTCCACATTAATCTGGATACCGATTTCCTTTACCTGCTCTGCCGCTGCCATGGCAACAGCCTGACGCACCGAGTCTCCGGACGGATATACACAGGAAAACTCCGCTTTCAGACCATCTTTTTCAACGATCCCGTCCCCATCGACATCAACCCATCCTGAATCTGCAAGCAGTTTCTTTGCATATTCCACATCAGTCTCTATTACCACCTCTGGATTGTTCCACGGCATACTATCGTTTTCAGAATAAGCAGGTCTGCCAAAACCGTTCAGTACAGCATCGGCAATCTGCTGTCGGTCGATTGCATAAGCAATCGCCTGACGGATTTCAAGATTACAGGTTACATCGTTTCCTATGGGTGCTCCATTTTCCGCAGTCTTACCCTCACTAGGCAACACAGGAAGAGTAAATCCACGATTATCCGCAGAAGTAATCGCTTCAACATGATAACCATCCACCTTAGCCGTGCCGAGAGTCGCTGTAGAATATGCAACATCGACCTCTCCTGCCTGAACTGCTGCAAGCGCGGCATCCTCGGACATAAACACAACCGTTACATTCTTAATTGCGGGAGTCCCGCCATAGTAGTCTTCATTAGCGGTAAAGACAATCTGTTCCTGTGCTTTCCATTCAACAAACTTATAAGGACCGGAGCCGATGGGATTCATGCCATAATCTTCACCGTAAGCGTGTCTGGGCACGATACCGACAGAAGCAATCGTGTTAAGGAAAATGGAGGTAGGCTTCGACAGCGTAACGACAACCGTTGTATCATCCTGTGCAACGGCGCTTTCCATATAGGTCAGGTCTACAGATCCTTGCGCCGCCTTGGCTGTTTCCAGCGTGAAAGCTACATCGGCAGCGGTAACTTTCCCGCCATCGGTGAATACGGCATCATCACGAACGGTAAATGTCCATGTCAGACCATCATCTGACAATTTGTATCCGGTCGCCAGATCATTCTCAAAAGTCAGATCGGCAGTGTACTTTACCAGAGTGCTCTGGACAATAGGTGAATTGCCGTGTCCCCAGCCCTTAGTGGGATCAAGTGTTTCAGGTTCCGAACCAATAGCTATGATCACACTGTCTTTAGTCGTTGCAATATCATGATTACCACAGGCGGTTATCATCAAAAGTATAGCTGCTATCAGAACTAATGTTGATATTCTCTTGATATTCATTTGAGTTCCTCCACAAGCGAAGCCGCTTCTGAGATGCTTATACCCTTCTCTCTCGCAATACGCGAAAGATCATCATATTCGTATTTTCTGCGCGTGGCACCATAGCCGGACGAAACCTTGAAACGAACTGCACCGTAAGGTGTCTCAATCGTTTCGATATGGCGTTCAAGCACATAACGCCGGAGCGTGCTTTCCCGAATACCAATAGTTGTTGTATACTTGAAAACTATTTGAATCATAGCTTCCTTATCCGCCCTACGGCACATGATACGGATGAGAATGCCGGGGCGGGACTTTTTCATGCCAATCGACACTGTATACACGTCAAGGGCTCCTGCAGCAAAAAGACGTTCTGTGGCAAAACCGATCTCTTCACCGGTCATATCATCCACATTACAGCTCAGCTCACAAACCTCATCTCCTGCTTGCTCTGTTTCACCCAGCATCGCTCTGACACAATTTACTTCTTCAAAGTCCTTCTTTCCCATACCATAGCCGATTGCCTGTATTTTCATAACAGGCATACTGTCAAATCTGGCTGCAAAATGTTTCAGCAAAGCCGCACCGGTAGGCGTACACAGTTCACCCCTGACACTTCCGCCATAAATGGGCACGTCCTTGAGAATATGAGCCGTCGCAGGCGCCGGAACAGGAAGAATGCCATGTGCGCATCTGACCTGACCGCTGCCGACATGGATAGGTGAAACAACGACTTCGTCCGGCGACAGGCGGCCAATCAGCATACAGACCGCCGTGATATCAGCAATCGCATCCATGGTTCCTACTTCATGGAAGTGTATCTCAGTCATCGGAACACCGTGCACATGGCTTTCCGCTTCTGCGATCAGCCTGTACACTGCCATCACATCATCCTGCACTTTCTGCGATAAAGAAAGATGTCCTCTAATGATGTGCTCAATATCATGCAGACTGCTATGGTGGTGATGCGCGTGGTGATGCGCGTGGTCATTCTCATGACTATGATCGTCATGGAAATGATCGTGTTCATGGTTCACGTGACAATGTTCGTGCCCGTGTTCATGATGATGGTCATTGCTTTCTTCTTCCTCACCATTTACCGTTACAGTCATATGTGTTCCCGTAATACCGCATTTTACAGACGGCTCTTTCGTGAACTGCACGCCGGGAATACTAAGGTCGTTCAGCTCTTTTACAAATTCATTGGGATCAGGCAACAGTTCCAGTAATGCCGCTGTCAGCATATCGCCTGCCGCACCCATTCCACAGTCCAAATATAATGTCCGCACTCTTATGCCTCCTTCTTTCCATTCATGTGATTAATCATATTGGCTAAATATCCTGCACCGAAACCGTTATCAATATTGACAACCGATACACCGCTGGCACAGGAGTTAAGCATAGACAAAAGTGCCGAGAGACCGCCAAACGACGCACCGTAACCGATACTTGTCGGGACAGCAATGACCGGACAATCGGCAAGCCCGCCGATCACGCTGGCAAGTGCACCCTCCATTCCCGCAATGGCAATGATAACACTGGCGCCCATAATATCATCAAGATGAGCAAGTGTCCGGTGAAGTCCGGCAACACCGACATCATACAGACGGACTACCTCATTACCAAGAATCGCGGCTGTCAGCGCCGCCTCTTCTGCCACCGGAATATCACTTGTACCACCTGTGGCTACAACGATCTTACCGATTCCATCCGGAACAGGCATCTGCCCGATTATTCCGCAACGGGCATCCTTATAGTAATCCATAGGATGTGCCTGACTGACAATCGCAGCGGCCTCTTCGGTAAGACGGGTAATAAGAATGGTATTTTGTCCATTTTTCAACATTGTCTTGGCAATTCCGATGATCTGTTCAGGTGTTTTTCCCGCACCGTAAATCACCTCCGCCGTTCCCTGACGCAGTTTTCGATGCATATCAACCTTTGCGTAGCCGATATCCTCAAACGGCTTTATTTTCAGTTTCAAGAGCGCATCATCGATAGAAACACTTCCATCGCTGACACCCTCCAATAATCTTCTGATATCAGTATTCATCCTCTCACCTCCAAATCCAGTGATACAGTCTTATAATATTCTTTCAGTTTAGCCAGAATATCCTTACGATGCTCCATCAAAAGCCCTATCTGTGCCTCCGGCACTTGAAGCCGTGCATGCCCTTCCTGCGAACGTACACGAAAATCTGTAAATCCAAGAGAAAAGAGATAATCCTCTGCGATCTCCGTTGCGGACAGTTTATACGTGGTAATTTCTTCGCCAGTTGGAATTCTCGTTGCAAGGCAGGCATATGCGGGCTTATCCCACGTAAATAATCCTGCTTCTTCGGAAAGCTGACGAATCTGTGATTTGGTCAATCCACATTCCCGAAGCGGAGAAAGAACCGATAACTCTGACAAAGCGCGCATACCCGGACGATCACCGGCATCATCAGAAGCATTTGTTCCGTCCAGAAGAACCGTAAACCCATCTGCCCCAGCAGCAGACGTGATTGCACTAAAGATTGCCCTTTTACAGTAATAGCATCGATCAGATGGATTGGCACTTACATTGGGAACAGAAAGCACATTCAGCGTAAGTACCTTCATGTCTGCCCCCAGCTCATCCGCCAGCCGTACTGCATCGTCTAATTCAAATTGCGGCTGAAATTCGGATTTCACATAGTAGGCTTTCACTTGATGTGCATATTTTACCGCCGCATAAAGAAGATAAGCGGAATCCACCCCGCCGGAAAATGCTATCGCTGCCCTTGGATATTGTTCAAAGAACTCCTGTATAGTCAAATAATCACCTCAATTTCATAAGAATAAAAATGCCCTTCCACTTTGTTCTCAACGCCTTTTGGCATTCGAATCCTATAAAGACAATAAGACACACATATCCCCTTCTGAGGATTTGTGTGCCTTCTAAGCATACTGTTTACGATATATCACATTGTTTACAACAATACAAAATTCAATATTACATCTTAGCGCTTCGGCGCTGTTATCGACAGCTTCCTGCTGTCTTAGATATTGTACACTATTTAAATGAAAAGTCAAGAGGTTATGTTTTCAACAGCGGTAACCCCTTCTGAATTTGTTATTCTAACACCCAGAAGCAAGCTTCACGGCCTCTCCTTCCGTAATTCCGTTTTCATTAAAAGCATCCACGCGCACATAATATTCCTGTCCTTTGACCAATGCACCGACACGCTGCGCCTTTCCAAATATCATATAGCTGTGATAAAGCTTTTCCGGACTGCTGCCCCACAGAATGTTATATCCTACAGCATCACCATTCGTGATATTTACCATCATATCCAGATCACTATCCCTTACCGCTTCAAACTCCGGTTTTTCCGGCTTTTCCCCATCTCCAACTCCAAACACGCGGAAGCCTGAAATACATGGTTGCTGCCCATAAGGGACTTCCAAAACTGTCAGCTTTAAGAACCGTATCTGAATGCCTTCTTCCCGCACAATCAGGTCATGGGCTAAATCTGTCGTGGCTTTCGATTTATCCTCTACCAGAAAATAATGCTCGCCGTCAAGCGAACCTTCTAATTTCCACCTAGTTGCATAGTCTTTCTCCTCAATGTAACGCGCCTGCGTCGTTCCACGGATTTCTCCCGGTGCCGGAATATCTATTGCATCATCGGCAAAATTAATCTGGACTGCATTCACTGTATATTCCTTCTCCAAATCAATCTGTATCCATTCTCCACTGTCAGCAGTTGCAGCACGCCACCATGTCTGTACGTTTTCATCCACAGCCTGCTCCGGCTCTTTTCCTTTCTCGCAGGAAGAAGCTGTAATCCTTCTCCCATAACTAAGCAGATACCATTTGGGTTCTTTCCACGGGTTCATCCTGCCGCTTTCTACTTCCATAGGCCAGTCCCCGTAACGCTGGTTGCAGAAAAGCTCCCCGTCCTCGTCGAATCCCGCCGGCCAGATGCCCACACGCCTCTCAAAGTCATGGTTCTTACTGATCCGCATCGTTGCCGTATGCCATAGATTCTCCTCCTTATCCCACATGGTAGAGCCATGTCCTGCCCCCGGAAGAAACCCGCCCGGCTTATAGGAATAAGGATTATTATCTGCGAGTACAAAAGGACCAAGGGGAGAGTCCCCTATATAAACACCATCGGAATAGATATTGTACTGCGTTCCCGAGCAGGCATACTGCAGATAATATTTCCCCTGATATTTATCCATCCATGCACCTTCAATATAAGGCTTGTCGCTGAGCATTCCTCTGATCAAAGGAATATATTCCTTTGGAACCTGCTCCCTTGCCTCCGGTCCCTGCATCTTAAAAAATCCTTCTAAAGCGGCATCCACTTCCTCTTCACTCTTTGGATATCTGCAATGGTCTTCCCCTACACGCTCATATCCTTTACTCCATGCATCTCCGTCTATCAAAGCTTTCCGTTCCCCTATGGGAATCATAGTTTCCGGATTGAGCTCCACGCCCCAAAGCGGCGTGGCATTTGAACATCCCCAGTAAAAATAAACTCTCCCGTCATCATCACAAAACAGATTCGGATCCCAGAAATCAAAACTTCCCGTAATCTCCTCGTAAGGTCCGTTTAAGATATCCTTCGTGCGATAAAAGTTACAATTCTCCCCACGTTTGGATGCGCTGAAATACACATATTCGCCAAGCACCCTGACATCCGGAGCATAATCATACAGTGGCAGATTTTCCGGCAGACGGCAACTCTCCCAGCAAACCATGTCCTCTGACACCCATACACTCAATGTCATGGATGCGAAGATATAATATTTTCCCTGAAAATAAATCATAGACGGATCTGCCGCCTCCCTGCAGATCTGCATCTTAGGCTTGCGGGGGTCTGCATTGAACTGATAACGATAATTGATATTGACCGGATTACAAAAATACTTCATAAGAATAATCTCCTTTCCCAACCTTTTCTACTCTTCCATCCGGAAGATAAATCTCTGCTTCTGCCGGCACGGTTACTTTCATCGTAAGCTGATCTCCCTCATACTTCCACGCCGACTTAATTTCCCCTGCCCTCGAAAGATAACTTCCTGACACACTACCAAGACGTTTATCCGGATAGGGCTGAATCTTTACCTTCTTAAATCCGGGCATAAGAGGCTTGATTCCCAAGATATACTGGTAATAGAACTCACCCACACTGCCAAAAGCGTAATGGTTAAAGGAAACCATATTATCATCTGTTATTTTATCTTCATTTACGGTTCCGTCCTCACGAATAGCGTCCCACCTCTCCCATGTGGTAGTCGCCCCGCGGTCAATCTGGTACATCCATCCCGGACAGCCTTCATGCAGTAGAACATCATAAGCCAGTTCTGTCTCGCCTGCCTCAATCAACAGGGGCAGCAAATGCTCCGTCGCAAAAAATCCCGTTGTCATTCCATCCCTGCGGACATTTTCTACATATTTCTTCAAAACCCTCTGACGCAGCTCACCTTCCGGAATCACAAATTTCAAAGCCATAATATAAGCTGACTGATAGTCCTGCGCCACATCTCCGTCTTCATTTACAAACATCTGCAGATAAGCACCCCTCGTTGCCTGATACTGGGCGCCATAACGTGCGGCATCCTCTTCATGCCCAAGCGTTTTTGCCGTTTCACTTAATACCTTTAAATCATGTACGATAAAGGAATTGGAAATAGGGTTATTATGCTGTGCCTGCCATGCCATGTCCTTCCCAAGTGCCAGCCAGTCGCCTAAAGATACTCCAAGCCAGAGATTTTTACCATCCATCTTCCGAATTTCTGCATCCACGAACTTTTTCATGCTTTCATACTGTTCCGGGAGAGCCTTTTCATCCCCAAACTGCCAGTACATCATCTCCGGCAGGATCGTGACTGCATTCCCCCAGCCAAGCATATTGACAAAACCAATACCTGCAGGACCAGTCTGCGGCACAGTGGCACACACATACCCTTCTGAATTATCAAGCTGCCCCAGTTCCAGATCGCGCAGGAAATTTTTCCAGAAATCATCAGTATCAAAATTATAGGCGCCTGTCAGGGCGTAAACCTGTCCGTCCCCGGTATACCCCATCCGCTCGTCCCTCTGGGGACAATCAGTAGGCACCTCCACATAATTGGATTTTTGTCCCCAAACCTGATTTTCATACAGTTTCTGTACTTTTTCATGTTCACAGGTAAAGAAACCTGTCCGTTTCATATCCGTATAAAGTGCATATGCCTTTATCATTCCCGGCTTGTACTGCGCTCCTGAAACCTCCATGTAACGGAAACCCATATAAGTAAACCTTGGGCGGTATCTCTTCTTTTCTGCCCCTGCATGGTAAATGACAGTCGCCTTTGCTTTTCTTAGATTTGCAGTATACAGACTGCCATCCGGATTTAAGATTTCCCCGTGGCGGACTGTCAGTACTTCCTCCTCAAGGAACGCCGGATCAATTTCCACAATACCTGCAAAATTCTGCCCGAAGTCCAGAATGGTTTTGCCTTCCGACTCTGTTACGCTTTTTACAGGCATTTCCTCCTGCACACGAACTTCCGTCAGTGTCCTTTCCAACGCAAAATCCATTTTCCCTTGAAAAACGACCGGATGACCGATTACGCGGTTCCTTCCATCCGCAAAGTATATTTCGCCGTCATATTCCCCAGCATACGCATAGGGGGATTCCAGTTCTTCCACATCCGCATCGGAATGAACCTCCTTTTCACTTCCATCAGCAAATTTGAGGCGCAGCAACCATGAAACCGCCGGCTTTTCCCCATATATCTGTGTCTTATTCTCACAGAGAAATCTTCCGCAGTACCAGCCCTGTCCCAGATAAAAGACCAGCTCATTTTCTGCTCCATCCTCCGTGTCCAGAAGTGCTGTCACGTCATGCTCCTGATAAAGGACACGGCGCGGATAATAAGTATAGCCGGGAGCAAACATCTGCTCTCCCACTTTTTTCCCATTGATCTCTGCATCATAAACCCCCATGGCTGTAGAAAAAAGTACGGCGCTTACCACATTTTCTCCGGAAAATTTCTGCCGGAAGACCGCCACATCCCCTTCTTTATATTCCCTGTCTATGGTAATAAAATATTGTTTCAATTCCTGCATTTTAACTCATCCTTTCCTTAAATAATAGATAAAACGCATAGCTGCCGACGCATATCACACATATTTCTTCATAAACTCTGCGGAAAACTGTATGGATTTGATTGGTGATTTATCCACCCAATTTTTATGGCTCTCCAGAATAACCGCATCCACTCCTGCTGTCTTGGCCTGCTGCGTCAGCGCCGGCAAATCCATATTTCCATACCCCAGCTCCATGCTGTCTGACTTTAAAATCGGCGTCATGGACGCACCTGACACTCTGCTGCCCCTATCATTAATATGGTAAAGTTTCAGTCTGTCTCCTAACTGCCGCATCAGTGACAGAGCATTCACCCCTGCCTCTGTAGGCCAGTAGGAGTCAAATTCAAAGTTAAGATATGCCGGATCCGTTTCCTCAAGCAGGAACTGATATGCAGTTTTTTCCTTTGAAATTTTGCGGAATTCACAGTTATGGTTATGGTATAAAAGCTCTATGTTTCCCTGCCTTAATACTTTTCCAGCTTTGTTTAAATCCTCTGCCAGTTTCCCCAGCGCTTTTTCATCTGAATAATCAAAGCGATACATGCCTGTTATGACCACATACTTTGTTCCAAATTTCTTCGCCTCATCCATTACCGCATCCGGGTCTCTTTGAATCGTTCCCAGATCTTCATGCACACTTACTACAGAAAGTCCGGCTGATTTTACCAATGCATTCCAATCCAGATTACCGCCTTTTCCTACCGGCATCCCTGCCATTTTTGTCATCATCCGCACCATAAATGAAGTGGGACGAATCATAAATCCGTTCAACTCGATTCCGTCATACCCTGCCTTTTTGATAGCAGAGAGCGTTTCTTTTGCCTGCTCTTCTTTTATCGTTACTGTTCCCAGCATGATTTGCTGTACTGCTCTCATTGGCATAGCAATATCCTCCTGTTCCATTCCAATTCCGCGCCTGTCCGGGTCGCCGCTGTTTATTAATCGACAACTTTTTTAATCTTCTGTAATGCATCGTTCAATGCCTTTATCTCCTCCGGATTTATTACATCTCCTGCCTGCTTCAACATGCTCTGCAAGGTCATTCTCTGCATCATGCGCTGCAGAGCCGGATTATCTTTCACGCTCTCTGCCACGTCTCCCCTACTTGCCGCTGCCTTTGCCGTCAGCCTCTGCACGATGGCATTTGCCTCCGGGCTTCTGGCAATCTCACCTAGCGTATCTCCCACGGAATAGCAGTCCTCATGAAAATCTTCTTTATCAAACCAGTTGACAATATCCCCTTCCTTGACAAAGAGATAATCCTTATTTGCCTCAGCCACCTTTTTTATTGTAATTTCATCCCTGTATTCTCCTGCCTGTGCTACAACCTTGTGAATCCCCGAAAGCAGAACTTCAAACTCAAATATCCTGCTGCCTTCCTGTTCCGCCACCAGCCTTCCATCCAAATACAATGCCACGGAGGTCTGATTGGAATATACTTTCACTTTTGTCACTTCCTCAGTACGGTCTACATAGCGGCTGCCACATAAATGAACAAAGTTCTCTCTGCTCCAAAACGCTTTGTATAAATAGAACGCATCCTTTTTTATCTTACGGTCAATGGTCACCAAACCTTTTTGGTTTTCCCCATGCTTACCGCCCTCGTCTCTTCCGTCTGCGGCAAAGTCAAACAGATTCCAAACATGAGTCGCCCATAACCACGGGCGTTCTTCAATCATGCGGAGCATATGTTCATGATAAAGGCACTGATACTCTTCCGTGTAATCTCCCCTGTCAGGTTTTGCAGAATGGTACGCCGGATTTGCGTCCGCTCCATACTCGGAAAATCCAATACAGCGTTCAGGATAGACGCTATGATATTCATCAAAAAATTCGTCTGTCTGCTTCATTTCACCCAGATACCAGCCAAAATACAGATTATAGCTGTTGATATCCGATATCTCCAACATTGGGCTGTCTGTTTCCAGCATAAACACATTTGCCATTACCGTCTTTCTTGTCTGATCCAGCTCATGGCATAAATTGTTCAGTTCCCTGTGATTTTCTAACAATTCTTCATTCACCGCACTTGCCGCCGTGATTTCATTAGAAAGCCCCCAACAGACAATAGACGGATGGTTATAATTCTGAATGACCAGTTCCCGCATCTGGCTTACTGTATTTTCCCTTCCGTTACCCATGTGCATGGTAATATAAGGAATTTCCGCCCACACGATGATTCCGTTCTCATCGCACAAGTCATAAAATTCCTGTGCATGCTGATAGTGTGCCAGACGCAGTGTATTGGCACCAATCTCCTTTATAATCTCCATATCCTCTTGATGCATGGCAAGAGTAAGAGCATTTCCCGCATCCTTCCTGTCCTGATGGCGGCTTACACCCCGAAGCGGATAAGAACGCCCGTTCAGGAAAAATCCCTCCTGTGGGTCTATGCGGAAACTCCTGCACCCAAAGCGCGTTTCCACCACATCCCCGCTCTCCAATTCTGCCCTTGCGGTATAAAGGTAAGGATCATCCATCCCGTCCCATAAATGCACTGTCTCAAGATCAAATTCCACTTTCGCGTAGCCATCCGTGACCGCTGCCTGCTTTGTTTCATCTGCTGCCGTAACCGTAACACGTTCTGCACCGCCGTCCGCCCAGATTTCCACGGTAACCGCTGCGCTTGCGGCTTTCCCGTCTTTTTCCGCCAAAGTCACTTCCGGCGTTACCTTGATGCCGTTCCCCCCATAATAATCCATGGAAAAATGACTTTCCGGCACTGTAATCAGGCGCACCATGCGGTACAGCCCGCCATAAAAGGTAAAATCGGCTTTCTGCGGATATACATAGTCGTTATCCGAATTGTCTACGGCAACCAGCAGTTCGTTCCCTGTTTCCGCAAGCTTTTGTGTAATCTCAACACGGAAT
>CAMXBD010000010.1 GCA_947179245.1 uncultured Lachnospiraceae bacterium
CTCTATGCCTGTGGCGGTATTGTAGGTAAGAATCCGTTTATGATGCAGCTTTATGCAGATATCCTTGGTAAAACGATTCTCACCAGTTCCACGGAGCAAGGTTCAGCCTTCGGCGCGTCCGTCTACGCGGCAGTAGCTGCGGGCGTCAGTGCAGGCGGCTGTTCGTCCGTCAATGAGGCAGCACGGGCAATGGGAAAAACTGGAGATAAGAAGTACGAACCAATCCCTCAGAATGCAGAAATCTATCACAAGCTCTACCATGAATACAAAACACTGCATGACTATTTCGGCACAGGCGGCAACGAAGTGATGCATCGAATAAAGCGCTGATTCACATTTTCCGGTATACCTGATACCCTTCCACCATGCAGATCACAAATACCGCGGCCGCGACATACAGCACTGCTGCCATTGTTCCCCGCGAAATGGACTCATAGAGACTATGTTTCATAAACAGAAAGATTGGCATACAAGTGGCAAAGAAGTACCCCATTCCCCCGAAAAACGCGAATAGTAACGGAGCACACCACACTACTGCGGCCGTCGTCACCGCTGTGAAATTACTCTTACAGTGTGCCGATACACACATCGTCATTGCACACAGTAACAGCATTGCCAGAAGATCCATCCCCAGCGTAATCCATGCAAAGGACGCCACCGGTATATAGCCGGCTCTGCTATCTATATATAAGCGTTCCAAAAGCGCCATCGGACATACACCGCCGTCCAAACCGAATACACAAAAGCACAAGCCAAGGCATAACAGCACTGTCATGCCATAGACCATTATAGTCAATGTGAAAGCAGCCGCGATTTTCGCCCATACATCTTTATCTTTTCCTTCCTGCGTCGTAAATACAAGCGGCAGCATCTTCGTCTGCCCCTCCTGCGCAAACACTATTGATATGGAAATAACCACCAGCGCGCTTGCCAGCGCCATGCCAAGCTGCAACAGATCAAAAAATATCTCCCATCCTTTCGTATAAGCCAGCACGATTTCTGTTCCCGTCATGTCCTGCAGTTTACCGAGTTCCGTGTCCTCGATCGGATACACTTTCGTGGGAGCCTTGTAGTTATTCCAGTCACGATTATATCCATCCGACAAATATTCCGTCACAAACCCATTCAGATAATTGCTGTCCCGCCATCCCCGATATCCATACACTATTTCCGAAGGAAGTCCGTATCTGCTGACAATCTGCGTAATCTTTTCATCGGTCAGTTCACCCTTGTATTCTTCCGTAATCTGTCTATTGACCATGACTGCCTCATAGCCGAAGTACCTCTCCCCGTCAACCATTGCGAACTCGCTTTGAACCTCACCTATAAAATAGGTAGTTACAAGTAACACTGCACATATTGCACAGATACCAAACATCTTTTTGTGCCACAACTTATACAATTCCATTCTGTATAGTCTCATAATCTCATAGTTCCTCCATTCCACAGCATTACACGCCAGAGTACACACAGCATTTCAAGTGATACACTCTGCTTTTGCTCCCTTTCTATGATACCTAAATAACCCAGCCCTGTCCGATAAAGATTAAAATTTTAAAAAAAATATTAAAATATATTATTATTTTTCACTCTGGTTAATCTTTTGTATAATGATAGCAGTTATTTAAGTATACAACAGCAGCAAGAAAGTACAGGAAAGACAAGTGACTGACAAAGAACTGATCCGTAAAGTTCATAATGGAAGTAAGGAAGCGTTAAACATGATTGCAGACAGATACTATGACGAAATCTATCGTTTCTGTCTGTATCTGACGGGACAGGAGACGGATTCCTACGATATTGCGCAGGAAGTATTTCTCCGCTTTATTAAATATGTAGATTCCTACGAATACCGGAATCTGAAAGGCTATCTGCTTATTATTGCCCGCAATCTGTGCCGGGATTATTTCCACCACAAGAAAGAGACCTGCTGTATCGAGGATAATTCCTATATGGGCGCGGAGGATGAGAAACTAAACAGCTTGGAAAACCGGATGGTTCTATGGCAGGCACTGCAGCAGATTCCTGTCAAACAGCGTGAGATTATTATCTTAAGAATCTACGAGGAACTGCGGTTCCATGAAATTGCTGAAATCTTAGGCTGCAATCAGTCAACAGTAAAGTCAAGGTTCCGTTTAGGCATAAAAAGTTTGAGGAAAATCATGGAGGTGGCTGATGAAGAATCGTAACATAGAAGAAAAAAACATGAAAAACAGGCTCTATCATTCTGTCCGACATGTAAACGACGATCTAAGAAGCCTGTTCTTATCTGCGGATTCCCATCTTACCATCGACGAAGAGCGCAGGCGCAGTGCACTTAATGTCCTGCGTAAAGAAATCGAATATAAAGAAGTACGCCTTGTGGTAAGCCGGCGGAGAATCTGGCAGAACCAACTGCGTTATGCAGACAGAAGCATGTTTATCTTCCATCTGACCGGCTGTGCTTTCATGCTTTTGCTGATGGTCTTCATGAATATGCAGAATGTCGATAGCGCAATTATGATCACGTCAGCTATGATCCTTGCCGGTATTCTGGGTTCGTTCTCCGTATTGGAAGTCGGAAGAATCTGTTTCGCCAAACTAGCAGAGCTGAGTGAAACCTGTTTCTTTAACGTCAGACAGATGGCTGCTTTTGATATGATTCTCTCCGGCATCATTAATCTGACCGCACTCTTTGCCATTACCCTGTTTGCCGGTCATAAATGGCAGATACGGCTGGTGCAGATCGGGCTTTATATCTTAGTACCTTTTATCTTTACGCAATGTGCCTGTCTAGGCACACTGCTGACGGAAACTGGCAGAAGAAATGCATGGCTGGTCGCTGCCATCGGAGTTTTTCTCTCCGTATTCTATGTAATACTGGCATCTATGCCGCGCTTATATACTGAATCTGCTCTTTTCATATGGCTTATCGCATTATTGACCGGTATGGTCATATTTGGAATACAGATTAAAACACTTTTCAGAGAAATAGGTAAAGGAGAAATCTTATGCACGAATTAGAACTGACTGAGGTAGGAAAGACATTTAAGAACAAAACAGCCGTGCAGGACATCAGCATCTGTCTGGGGCACGGCATATACGGGCTTCTGGGTGAAAACGGCGCCGGAAAGACCACTCTTATGAGAATGTTATGCGGCATTCTGAAGCCCACGCAGGGCACAATCCGCTGCGACGGCATACCAATCATGCAGATGGGTGGAGAATACCGCAGACTTCTCGGTTATCTCCCACAGGATTTCGGTTACTATGGAGATTTCAGTGCACTACGTTTCCTAAATTATATGGCGGCACTCAAGGCTCTTCCGGAAGAATATGCCCGGAACAGAATCGACGAGCTTCTTGAACTGGTAGACTTGACTAAAGAAAAAAAGAATAAACTTAAAACCTTTTCCGGCGGCATGTTAAGAAGAGTCGGCATTGCTCAGGCACTTCTTAACGACCCGGAAATCCTCGTTCTGGATGAACCCACCGCCGGTTTAGACCCCGGAGAGCGCGTGCGCTTCCGTAATATTATCAGCTCGCTTGGCAAGAACCGGCTTGTGATCCTGTCCACACATATCGTCTCAGATGTGGAGTACATCGCAGATAAAATCATGATTATGAAAGAGGGACAGATCATGCACATCGGAGACGAATCCCAGATTTTAAAGGAAGCAGAGGGCTGTGTATGGAAATGCACCGTACCGGAAAGTCAGGCGGATGAACTGAGCAGACAATATGTCATAAGCAACCTAAGAAATCAGGCAGATCAGGTGGAACTGCGCATCGTCTCAAAAGAGAAACCCATTGAGAATGCGCAGCCCGTGGAAGTGACGCTGGAAGACGCCTATCTGTTTTTTACCAAGAAAAAATATTAGTGCGGAGGCTTATTATGCGCTTATACAAAACGGAACTATATAAACTTTGCCACAGGAAGATTTTCCTGATTGGGGTCATCTGCATACCGTCAGTTCTTCTTCTCCTCTTCTGTCAGCATATCGCTTCAGAAAGATCTACAATAAACGGTAAAGAATATCACGGTTATGAAGCCATCAAGGCAGACAGGCAGATTACGGAAGAATATAAAGGTGTCCTCACAGACGAGAAGTTACAACAGATTGCCGCCAAATACGGATTTCCTCAAAAGGTTGAAAAATACTACGGACTCACAGACGGGAATTTTCTGAACAGCTTTGTCATGACATACGCCTCAGACGGATATTTCTATGACTGGGAGGACTACCGGATTGCAACGAAAACGCTTTGTATTGATGACACAGCCCTTGGTGAACTACGCACCATGAGTGGACAGGATATATGGTTTGCGTATTACGCCGGATGGAGTACCTGCCTTGAAAGTTATACCTTAGCTATGATTATGGTAAGCATCCTGATCATCTGCATTGTCTCCACAGTGTTTTCCAATGAAGAGCAGTCAGGAACAAAGCCTCTGCTTTTTACTACGAAAGAAGGACCCGCCAAAGATACTCATGCCAAAATTGCCGCCGCATTTACTCTGTCCGTTACTCTCTGGACTGTTATCACACTTTTCAGTCTTCTTATGTATGGTATGACATATGGCTTGGATGGTTTATACTGTCTTGCCGCTCTGGTTTTAGGCTGGGGTGAGCCAATGATACCTTTCGGCACACTCTTACTGGAAAGTACGCTCTTAAGTCTGTTAGGCATACTTGAACTTACGGCTGCCACCCTCTGCATTTCAGCACGCTGCCGCTGTACGTTTCATTCTGTATCAGCGGCGGTGCTTGGCTGGATCATGCCAATCCTTGCTTTCATGATCCTAAGCGGTGTTTACCAGATACTGAGTTCCTCCTCGCTGCCATACTCTGTTCTCCGTGTATGGGCATGGATCCTCTTTGTGGTTCACCTATTGATCTACTCGTCACCGTTTTATCTGACTTATAGTCACGCTATTATATCTGAACTCAGCGCACTGTCATTCAATACGGGATTCGAGGCATACTTTATCGTGCCAGCCTTTGCTGTTATCATAGCAATCCTGTGCGTCGTGGGTGGATGGCGGAGGTATCGGAAACATTCAGTAAAATAAAATGCCATTTTATCTTTTTTGTATAAACTTTTACAATAGTTTGTGTTATACTTATCTCACAATCTAACTATTTTCATAAATATTCATCTATTGGAGACAGGATTTGATGAGTAAGCAAAAAACAAAAGCGGAAATACAAACCCATAAAGATAACGTGATTGCTGATTTATCATCTTTCTTAGATAAACTGATCGAAACATCGACAGATACTAAACGCGCTGACCTAATCAGTTACTGGCTTAAAGACTTCCAGCGCTATATTTCCCAAGAAAAAGATTTCGACGCCTCTAAAATCAAATCTTACAAGCGTGGTGATGTAATTAAAGTCAATCTGGGATTTAATATCGGAAGTGAGCAGGGCGGTCTAAGATATGCCATTGTCTTAGATAAGGATAACAAGCACAATTCAAAGACGATTACCATAATTCCTCTGACCTCTCAAAAAGAAGAAAAGAAAATATATGAACGGGATGTAGATTTAGGCCGTGAATTGTATAATCGCTTAAAAGCCAAATATGATTCTGCTCTTGACGAACTTCAAAAGGAACAAACACTACATGTTACTGCCCTTGATAATGCCCGCCAGCTTATTGATTCATTATTAAGAGTTTATACCGATGAAGATGAAGAGACCATGAAAACCATTGAGCATGCCATCAAGCAAACTGAAGAACTCCTCAATTCACAGAATGATGTGCTGAATATTTTATCTGACAAAAAGCGAAATTTAGATAAAATCAAGTCTGAATTATACAAAATGAAAGATGGCAGCATTGCCAAAATTGAGCAGATTACCACAATCAGTAAACAGCGTATTTTCGATCCCAAAGGAAGCAAAGATGTTCTCTCCGGAATACAGTTTTCCAGTGCTGCAATGGACAAAATCAACGAGAAACTCAAGGAATTATACATATTTTAGTTGACGGTGGTCATATTATATTTTATAATAACACTGTCGGATGATTCGTTCATCCAAAACTGTGCCTATAGGGCATTTTAAAAGACTGTAGTTATTATTTAAGAAGCCTCGCTGTATGCGAGGCTTCTTTCGTTATTAAGTACTTACCCTTTGTCAAAAATGGCTTTACTTCTGATAAAGATAAAAATCATCCAGCGTGCCCCACGCATTCGCCGCGGCGCTGACAGAAGCTCCTACTGTCAGTGTGCCGTCCTCACCCACCGTGATTTCTTCTATCACTGGGTTCTGCCATACGCACCAGCTTGTCACACCGGTCGCTTCTGTCAGGCGGTCGGTGCCGTTATCCGCATAGATATACATATCAGCCTTGTCCCCTGCATCGCCGCCTTGTATGTACATCCCAAACTCATAAATGCCCGGCTCAAGCCCTGTCACCGTCTGCTGTACCGTAAAAGTTACTTCACTCGATGACCAGAAATGCAGCGAGAAATCTCCGCTGTAGGCATCAGATGCTTTGTTTTGAAAATCCGTGCAGCTTCCCGTAATCTCCCACACGGAAGTATTATCCTCCTCGAAACTGCTGTTTGCAAGAAGATTCATTCTGCTTACGGATACGTGTGCCATAGGCCGGGATTCGCCAAGTACCTTCTGTATCTCTTCGGTAAGGACAATCTCCCCCGCATCACCGCCGGAAGCCTTCTCTTCCTCTATATTGATGGCTGAATCTTCCGCCTGCGCAATCACAAATCTACCTGTCACATCATAATCACCGCCGATCGAAGTATCGATCGCCGCAAGCTGTGCCGCATCCCACTCAACCGCTATAGGCAGTACAGTCCTGTCATTAAACAGCACATCTGCCGTCTGCGGCATTTCAAGTTCTGCATCCAGACTGACATTAACTTCCACAACAGGTATGCTCTCCACCTGCTTGTCTACGATTGTGCCACAATGTAAATATAGGAATGTCTTCAAAGATGCCAAAGGTTGACCTGTATAGTCAAACAGTGCCTGATTATCCCATGAACTGCCGCCGTAATATACACCTGCATCTTTCGGGTCATATTCTGCGGCATAGGAAGAAGCCCAGCCGGAACCGTACTGCTCCCAGATCTCCTTATTCGCGGCAAGCACCTGATCTGCATCCGCCGCACCTTCTTCCCATACGCCCACCGGCAGCCATGCCGGCTCCCAGTAGAAATATCCTAATCCCGCATCGCCCACTGCTGCCACTGCCGCACAGACATCGCGGATCTCATTCGCCTGTCCCTGTACAGTCGCCGGATAGCCGGGAACAATATCCGCTTCCCCGATACTGTTGCCGGAACCATCACCATCACCCGTGGTATACGGATAAGAGTTCTCCGCCACCAGCACCTTTTTATCATAAGTCTCAGACACCTTCTTAAGCGTTTCCGTCAGATTGTCTGTAGTTCCATGCCAGAAAGGATAATAGGACACGGCAAATATATCGTAATCAATTTCCTTCTCTTGTAGTTTGTCTGCTATTGACAAAATTCCCGCCTGATCAGATACATCCGTGAAATGTACTGCAATCTGGATATCGCTGCCGGTCTTATCAGAGACTTCCCGCACAGCCGCTGAACCTGCCTGAAGAAGTTGTCTTCTCTTCGTCCAGTCAGTTTCTCCGGCAATACCGTTATTGATTTCATTACCGATCTGCACCATACCAACATGTCCGCCCGCGTTAATGATCTCCATCAGACTTTCCTCTGTAAATTGGCGTAATGCCTCGGATTTGGCTTCTATTTCCATGCCTTCCCATGCCTTGGGACACATCTGTTTGGAAGGATCGGCCCAGAAATCAGAATAATGATAATCTACGCACAGCTTAATTCCGTATTTTGCGGCTCTCTTACCGATCTCAGCCGCCTTTGCCGTGTCATTTCCGCCGCCGCCGTAACTGTTACCATTCTCATCATAAGGATCGTTCCACACGCGCACTCTTACGTAATTGACTCCATTTTCTGCCAGCGTCTCAAAAATATCCTGCTCGCCGCCATCTTCGTTGTAATAGACTACACCACTCTCTTCCTCTGCCAGAACACTGGAAATATCCACTCCTCTGATAAAATCATCCGGAAGGTTCTCAATGGGTTCCACATACACCTCGGCTTCTTCTGGTTCCATGGGCAGTTCATAAATAATCTCTTCCATATCAGACTCATCCATTGTCTTTTCGTCAAGGACCACTGCGGACGGCTCTTCGCCCGCATCGCCGCCTGTTTCCCCTGAAGTCTGCACTGCCGCGTTATCCGCACTGCCGCATCCGCTGACTCCTATCATGACTCCTATCATAGTCAGCACCATATAATATCGTATGTTCCTTCTCATCGTTACACACAACCCCTTTCCTTGATAACAACTTAAGTTTATCATACGATAGGCGGATTCGTCTACTTTGAGGTTTTGCACATTCTACTTTTCACTCATTTTTTGAAAAATCTGCTTCATCTCCACTTTCTCTCCTCTTATGCTCATGACTCTTATCTCTCCATTCCGTTCCTGATAATCCGCAAAATTGACTTCCTCATAAGTTCTCATCACACCGTTCCACTGATAAGTAATACCGTATGCACTCTGACCCGATGTTTCAAAAACAAATCTCACGCCTTCACGGTACGCTATTCCTGCAGCCGATTCCAGATAATAGACGTACACATTCTCATAGGATATCTCCATCTTCTGCATAAACTCTTCCGCCTGATTTTGTAAAGTTACTATTTTACCCTCTGCCTCCTCAATCGTAATATCCGGTACATCCATTGAAAAATCCGGATCCGTCTGTCTCGTCCACAGCACACGGCCATCCTGCGCAGAAATATCAATATAGTAAGTCTTGTGAGTGACCTCATTTGACCAATTGATACTATAGCATGGATTGCCCATCCCGCTGATACTGCTCTCATTATATCTGCAGCGCATCTCCATACCCTCCCCTCTGCTTCCGTAGATATCATAAAGCTTCCCTACAGCTATCTCGACTGCCTGCTGCTCCGTAATGCCCCCCTCTGCCACATTATCGGCAATCAGTTCCTTTTGTTCTTCCGCCATCTGTGCGATTTCTTCTGCATGCTCCCTATTATAATTTTGTTCGAGTGCATAATTTCTTTTCACATCAAAATCTATAATCTCCAGAATCTCCTCATCCGTCAGCTCCCTCTCCGGCAGATAGAATGTACTGTCCGGCACGACAAAACATAATTCGTCTGTCTTCACATCCTCCTTACTGTCCACCTTAGGTATCTCCTTCTCCGGGAATGTGCCTGCCTGATATTTTTCCAGAAGATCACGATATCTTGCATTCTCACTGTCCGTATACTCTCTGGAATAATCGTTCGCCGCCGCCCGGATACTCTTCTCATCATCTATGATTGACTCCACTTCTTCCTCCGGCATCGATTCAAGACGTTCGCGCACAAGTGAATTGACTAATGCCCTTACCGGAAAGGCAATAACTGCTGACATTACGATAAGAATTGCTGCTGCCGCTGTTGCTTTATGCCATCCTGCACTCCGCCACACTGTATGCATCGCCGCGGCATCATTTTTGCCGTTCTCTGACCGGCATACCCTTTGATCGACATTCTCTATGACAGACTTTCGCATCTCATCTTTCATGTGGATACTGTTTACAGAATTTTTCAAATCCCTGACATTCATCATTGTATTACCCTCCTATGACTTTTCCTGTGTTCCATCCAAAGAAAGCCTCAGCATTTTTCTTCCCCTCTGCATCCTTTTCTTCACCGCATTTGCAGTAATACCGAGCATCCCGGCAATCTCCTCCGTCTTATATCCTTCTATATAGTGTAGATAAATCACTGTTTTTAGCTTTTCGGGCAATTTCATTAATTCGCTCACTACCTCGCTCTGCTCCGGCATCTCACAGTACTCCGAAATCTCTTCCAGCTCCACCGTTGGATGTCGCATCCTGCCTCTATGTATGTCCCGGCATCTGTTTGCCGCAACTTTAATAAGCCATGCCTTCTCATGCTCCACGCCGCGAAACGCCGGTGCATGCTCCATATACCTGCATAAAGTATCCTGAACTGCATCCTGTGCGTCCTGTTCATTACACAGCATCACAAAGCAAATCCGAAATAACATGTCTCCGTATTCCGCCACAACTGATTCCACTGACATATCCCACCATCACCTCCTACACTAATAACACGCACAAAGTATCTTAATAGTGCCACACTTTTGAAATTAATTGTAAAAAGCCTTGCTAACCCTTTCCACCTATGCTATAATGTGATTCGGTGGTTTGAAAAGCTAACGCAATACATAGGGGCATAGTTCAAAGGTAGAACAGTGGTCTCCAAAACCATCGATGTGGGTTCGATTCCTACTGCCCCTGTCAGAAGCCCGTGAGTTTTTGCTCACGGGTTTTCCGTTTTTGCAGGATATAGAAAGGATTTTTGTACCATGAAGAAAACTATCACACTGTTTACTGCCCTTGGTCTGATCTTAAGTCTGCTGACTGGCTGCGGTGAAAGCGCTCCTTTACTCACTGCAGTTGATTACGAATTGGATATAGAAACAAATAAGACAAAACGAGGGGTATCCATCGGAGACACCCCTGAAACTTTTCTTGCCGCTTACGGCGAATATAAGATATTTACGTCTGTGGACAGCGGAGATTATCAAGTGCTCCCAACAGATGAGATTCCTTTTGACTCAGCCATCACTACCCTATTGCCCACTTTTTTCATAGATGGGCTTCCGGCAGATCCGGACGCATTCTGTAAAGAAAATGAAATAGAAAAGGCTGATCTTCTCGGTTTTCTGACCTCTGAAGATTATCTGCGCTCCCATACGGTAATTTATTGCTATCTGACCTTTACGTGGGAAAACGGTGTCATCACTGACATCCGTTCTTCCTACATGGATTACAATGAGGATGCCTCATATTACGAGCCGTTCACTACTCAACCCGCAAACTGACTGTTATATAGGGTTGCATAGAAACCGTTCTGACTAAGCAGTGTCTCATGATTTCCCTGCTCTATAATATTACCGTCCTTCATGACCAGAATCACATCCGCCTCCCGGATGGTAGACAGTCTGTGTGCCACAATAAAACTGGTTCTTCCCTTCATCATAGTAGCAAATGCCTGCTGAATCTTAATCTCCGTTCTCGTATCTATGGAGGAAGTCGCTTCGTCTAAGATCAACATAGGAGGCAGACACAACATGACTCTCGTAATACACAATAACTGTTTCTGTCCCTGAGAAAGATTTCCGCCGTCCTCTCCTATTACCGTATCATACCCCTGCGGCAGTCTCTTGATAAAACTGTGCGCATGAGATGCTTTAGCAGCGGCAATGATCTCCTCCTCGGCAGCTTCCGGCTTTCCCATAGTGATATTATCCCTGATTGTGCCGGTCTTTAGCCATGTCTCCTGTAATACCATACCGTAATTATCGCGCAGACTGCTTCTTGTCACGTCCCTGATATCCGCATCATCCACACAGATCCTGCCGGACTGCACATCGTAGAATCTCATGAGCAGATTGATTACCGTCGTCTTACCGCATCCCGTAGGACCGACGATTGCCACCCTCTGACCAGCTTTCACCGACAGATTAAAATCCGTAATCAGCTTCTTGTCCGGCACATAGGAGAAATCTACATGCTCCAGATCGACTCTTCCTTCCACCGTGCCAAGGCTAAGTGCGTTTTCCTTCTCAGGAATCTGAGGTTCTTCCTCAATCAGAGCAAATATTCTGGCGGCGCAGGCGATTGCATTCTGCAATTCCGTTACCACTCCCGATATTTCATTAAAAGGCTTTGTATACTGATTTGCATAAGTCAGAAAACATGATAACTGCCCAACACTGATACCGCCCCGTATGGCAAAAACGGCTCCGGTCACAGCCACGCCCGCATACACCAGATTATTGACAAACCGGGTAGACGGATTGGTGATGGACGAATAGAAAATTGCTTTCAGTGAGCACTTACCAAGTCTCTCATTGATCTCATCAAACTCCTCCAGTGCCTCATCTTCATGAGAAAAAGCCTGCACTACCTTCTGGTTCCCTATCATCTCTTCAATCAGCGCAGTCTGTTCTCCTCTTGTCTCCGACTGCACTTTAAACATCGTATATGTCTTCTTCGCGATAAATGCCGCCACAATAAACGACAGCGGAGTAATCAGTACCACAACGCCCGTAATCCCCACGTTGACGCTCAGCATGAATCCCAGCGTACCGATGATTGTAATCACTCCCGTAAAAAACTGTGTAAATCCCATCAGGAGTCCATCTGCAAACTGGTCCACATCTGCGATTACACGGCTGACCACTTCTCCGTACGAATGACCGTCAATATATTTAAGGGGAAGTATCTCTATCCGGCGAAACGCCTCATTTCTAATATCCTGCACAATACGGTAGGTCATCTTATTATTGCAGACATTCATAATCCACTGCGCAACTGCTGTAATGGCTATAACTACTGCCATTCTTCTTAAAATCACAAAAACACCTGCAAAATCCACCATCCCTTTGTCGAGAATCAAATCAATGACTTGACCGGTCAATATAGGCAGATACAACGTGAGTGTCACAGTTACTGCCGCCATCACAATAGATAACACAAGATAAATCCAATATTTTCTTATATAATGCAAAACTTTCAATATCGTTGTCTTTTGACCGCTTCGGTTTTCCTGTCCACTCATACTTACACCTCCTGCGTTTTCGGATACTGAGAATAATAGATTTCCTGATATACACTGCATCGCTCAAGAAGCTCGTCATGCGTACCGATATCCGCCATCTCCCCGTCGTCCAGAACGATGATCTGATCTGCATACCGGATAGATGAAGCTCTCTGGGATACAATGAAGACCGTCATACTGCCTTCCATATTCCGTATCGCTTGTCTGAGCGCCGCATCCGTAGCATAATCAAGCGCCGAAGCGCTGTCGTCCAATATGAGTATCTCCGGTTTTCCCACCAACGCCCTCGCTATGGTCAGACGCTGTCTCTGACCGCCGGAGAGGTTTCTGCCGGACTGAGCCACATGAAATTCCAGCTTACCTTCTTTTTGTTCCACAAACTCCTTCGCCTGTGCCGTCTCCACAGCCTGCCACAACTCCTCTTCTGAAGCATCATTCTTGCCCCACAACAGATTTTCCCTGATTGTTCCCTGAAAAAGAACCGCTTTCTGAGGCACGATACCGACTTTCTGTCGTAGTTCTTCCATAGAATACTCTCGCACATTCCTACCGTCGATTCTCACATCTCCCTGCGTAGCATCATAAAACCGCGGGATCATATGCACGAGGGAAGACTTTCCTGAACCAGTTCCACCGATAATTCCGACTGTCTGTCCCCTTTTTACATGAAAATCAATATCTGTCAGGGATTCCGCCCCCGCACCCGCGTATGCCAGATGCACATGATCGAAATCTACCACATAGCTATCGCCGCCTTCCCGCACCGAAGCCTTTCCGCTGGTTTCCTGTTTCCATTCCATAGTTGACTGTATCTCAAATACATTCTGAATACGATTTGCGCAGGCAAGCGCTTTCGTGATCGTAATAATCAGATTTGCCAGCTTAACCAGCTCAATCAATATCTGCGACATATAATTAACTAACGCCACGACTTGTCCCTGTGTGATCGTCCCTTCGTCCACACGTACCGCTCCCGTGTAGAGAAGTATGATAGTCGCCGCATTGATGATAATGTATGTGACCGGATTAGTCAACGCAGACAATTTCCCTACAAAAAGCTGCATATGCGCCAACGCACTGTTCTTTTGCTCAAAGGCCTCTATCTCTTCCTGCTCTTTGTTAAAAGCACGAATCACCCTCACGCCTGTTAGGTTCTCTCTCGTAGCGCCAAGCACGCTGTCCAGTCCCGCCTGTACTTTCTTATACAACGGCATGGTCAGCATCATAATGCCGAACACTACAACAGACAAAAGAGGTATTGTCACCACAAAAATAAGCGCTGCCTTCACATCAATGGTGAATGCCATGATCATAGCCCCGAAGACGATAAAGGGGGATCGCAGGAAAAGGCGCAGAACCATATTCACTCCGTTCTGTACCTGATTGACATCGGATGTCATACGAGTAATCATGGTAGAAGTCCCCAGCGTATCTATCTCGGTGAAAGAAAGCCCCTGAATATGTTCAAAAAGAGAATGTTTTAGTTTCGTAGAAAAGCCAACCGCCGCCTTAGCCGCATAGTACTGTGCCGTGATAGAGCAGACAAGCCCGATCACTCCCAGCGCAATAAGCACTCCTCCCATCCGCAGTACATAGGAAGTGTTTCCGCCTCCGATACCACGGTCGATGATTGCTGCCATAACAAGAGGCACGAACAATTCAAAAGTCGCTTCCAGCATTTTAAAAAGCGGCGCCAATACAGTCTCCTTTTTGTATTCTTTCAGATATACCAATAATTTCTTCATGATATTCCTCCATTTTTCAGATCTTTGCAATATAGAAGTTATTCTCACACTACGAAACAGCAGCCGAGGAACCCCCAACTGCTGTCTTATGCTTCTATCGCTACACTTTAAGTCCTCATTTCATAGTCATTATGCAGCTATCTGTATTCGTCAGTCAATGTCTCTATCTCTTCACTAATACTTATTACCTGTCTTGATGGTTTATAATCAGCGTCCGGATATAAAAGTTCATGCAGTTCTTTTACATTATCCTCCAGATTATCCGGAATCACACAGCTTCCTTTGCTGCCGACATTGGCGCCTCTCCTGCTGTCTTCAAACGGAAACCCATCGCTGGCAACTATGTCGTAACTCGCTACGCTGCCCAAAACACTAACGATTTCATTTACTCCAAGTGAAGTCTCAACCTCAGGTAAAATGGCAGTGACCATATTAGTCAAAGAACTTACTGAAACGGTTTTCGCCTTTTCCATCATGGCAGTCAACACATCTCTCTGTCTCTCGGCGCGTCTGAAATCGTCGCCCTTAGTATAACGTATCCTGCAATAAGCGGTAGCCTGCATTCCGTTTAACAACTGTTTTCCGCTGTGTTCTACTGGTATATAGTCCACCCCTAACTCCTCGGACATAGTCAGCTGGTAATTATTCAAATGTGAGATTTCCGCATCAGTAACCTCAATCTCAATACCGCCCAATGCATCCACTGAGTCAATTAATCCCCCAAAACCAACTGTTACATAATCGGTAATGTCAAGATCCAGATTGGCATTTAACATGCTGATTGCCTGTTCTGGTCCGCCTTGCGCATAGGCAGCATTACACTTATTATAAGAATCATTACCAAGGTTTAAATATGTATCCCTGAAAACCGAAACCAACTTGATCTCCTGTGTATCCTGATTAATACTGGCTATAATGATCGAATCACTTCGCGTTCCTCTGCCCAGTTCACCGTCTCTGGCATCCACACCAAACAGTGCAATATTGCGGTATCCTTTGACCTCGTTACTTTCCTCTTCCTCACGGATGACTTCGGCAACTTCCTCATTGATCGTAATCTTCTCTTTATCGATTTTCTTATGATCCACCTCTTTGGTAGCTGTAACAACTACATACATAACACCGATTGCAAGAATAAGCACACATATCTCCACAATCAGCAGCGAAATATGTTTGACCCACTTTTTCTTCGCATCGGATCTCTTCGCATCATTTGTATCTTCCTGCGACTCCTGTATCTGCTTGTCCATAAGTAACTCCTCTGTCCGGGTATGCTGACGCAGACCCATCTATTATCCCATAAGACCCTACCCCTTCGGCACATACTCACAGCACCATATCTCGAATATTTTACCACACAAATTATTTTTTGGATATATAAAAAGCGTAAAATATTAAATTTGTTTAAAATTATGTTACAATTTTGTCATATTTAGCTCAAATCAAATCGATAGCATCCTGCACAGTCTTAACCCCGATCAACTTTATTCCTTCTACTGCTTTTATCTGGCTCTTACACGCTTCCGGCAGAATACACGTAGTAAATCCGAGTTTGGCGGCCTCCGACACTCTCTGCTGTGCCATAGACACACCCCGCACTTCACCGCTCAGCCCAATTTCTCCGAATGTAATGGTTTTATCATCAATCACCCGGTTTTTAAAACTGGACACAATCGCCATCGCAATACCTAAGTCGATTGCCGGCTCTAAAATACGCATACCACCCGCCAGATTCACGTACGCGTCACAATCAGACATCTGCACTCCCAATCGTTTCTCCAGCACCGCCATCAGGAGATTTACCCTGTTGAAATCAGTTCCGATCGCCTGTCTTCTCGGAATACCAAAATTGCTGTGGCACACAAGTGCCTGAATTTCCAGAAGAATCGGTCTTGTGCCCTCCATAGAACAGGATACAATAGAACCGCTCGCACCTTCCGGCTTACCATTTAACATAAACTCGGAAGGATTTTTGACTTCTATCAATCCCTCCTCTTTCATCTCGAAAACGCCGATCTCATTGGTGGAACCGAAACGGTTCTTAACCCCCCGCAGAATACGGTAGGAGGCATGTCTGTCACCCTCAAAATACAGTACGGTATCCACCATATGCTCTAATACTCTCGGACCTGCCACGGTCCCCTCTTTTGTAACGTGTCCCACAATAAATATGGAAACGTTCAATCCTTTGGCAAGCTGCAAAAGCACATTGGTTGACTCCCGCACCTGCGAAACACTTCCCGGAGCCGCTGATATTTCTTCATGATACATCGTCTGAATAGAATCTATGATCGTAATGTCCGGCATCACATTCCGGATTGTATCTTCAACGATCTCCAGACTGGTTTCACACAGCAAAAGCAGATTATCCGTAAAACTGCCCAGCCTGTTTGCCCTGATCTTGATCTGCCTAAGCGACTCTTCTCCTGATATATACAGTACCTTACGACCATCTGCCGCCATATGCCTGCACACCTGCAAAAGCAGTGTAGACTTGCCAATACCCGGATCACCACCCACCAACGTCAAAGAGCCGGGCACGATACCGCCGCCCAGCACTCTGTCCAGTTCTGCCATATGCGTTAGCATACGCATCTCTTCCTGTATACTTACTTCCGATAGGCTGGAAGGTCTCACTGAACCGGTTCCCCTCGCATTTCTGTTTGCGCTGCGGTTTCCTCCCGATCCGGTATGCACCTTCTCCTCCACCATACTGTTCCACTCTTTACAACCGGGGCACTGTCCCATCCACTTAGATGACTCATATCCACAGTTCTGACAATAAAATACCGTCCCGGTCTTACTCTTAGCCATTCTTTACGATCTTAACCGCGATCTCTCCGGCATTTGCTAACTCTATACTGATACTCAGCTTACCGCTTAAATTTGTCTTCATGCTGCCAATATTCACACTATCTACCGTAACGCCGTACTCCGTATCTTCTTCCAGCCCCACTGTAATCTGGGCATCCTCATCCGCCTCTACCGTAAAAGTAACGCCATCCTCCGTCTCATTGAAGCTGGTCACACTTGTTCCCGGCTGTGACTCGTACGCAAACATACCATTTTTCTCTAATTTGGTCAGTTCCTTGTAAGTTTTCACCTTATACAAGTCTCCGCCATGTTCATAATTTTCTACTTTTGCTTTGGTGTCCAGCTTATAATTACCGAAGCTGATCGCACCATTTTCCTCTGTCCGCACTAATTCCTCTACTACAGCCATGATGTTCTCCTCCTAAGTCTTTGTTATTATTTATCATCGCGTACTGTAAATACTAATTTTTTATTCTTAAGCCCCGCCGATACGACATCTCCCCGCTTAATATTACCAAGGAGTATCTCTTCTGCCAGCGCATCTTCAATCTCAGACTGAATCGCTCTTTTCATAGGTCTTGCACCCATCTTTGCATCCATATGCTTCTCGATCAGCCATTCCTTGACCGATGCTGTGATCGTCAGCTCTATCTCCATCTGTTCTTTGCATCGCTTGATCAGATTTTTTGAAAGCAGTGTGACGATGCTCTTCATATCATCTCTGTTCAACGGATGGAATACCATAATCTCATCGATTCGGTTGATAAATTCCGGCTTAAAAAGCCTCTTCACCTCTTCCATCACATTCGATTTCATTTTATCGTAGTCCTGCTGTTCCGTCGTCCCCGCTCCAAAGCCCAGATTCTTCGGCTCAATGATCCTCTGTGCTCCCGCATTGGACGTCATAATCAGTATCGTATTCTTAAAGCTGACTTTCCTGCCCTTAGAATCCGTAATATGTCCGTCATCAAGCACCTGCAAAAGTACGTTGAACACATCAGGATGTGCCTTTTCGATCTCATCAAAAAGCACGACTGAATAAGGGTTCCTGCGTACTTTCTCCGATAATTGACCGCCTTCCTCAAACCCTACATATCCCGGCGGTGAGCCTATCATCTTGGACACAGAATGCCCTTCCATATACTCTGACATATCCACCCGGATCAGCGCATTCTCTGAACCAAACATCGCTTCCGCCAGCGCCTTGCTCAGCTCAGTCTTACCCACACCGGTAGGCCCAAGGAACAGAAAAGAACCGATAGGACGGTTAGGATCCTGCAATCCCACCCTTCCTCTTCTCATCGCCTTGGATACGGCTGAAACGGCTTCCTGCTGTCCGATCACACGCTTATGCAGAATGGATTCCAATTTCAGCAGACGTTCACTCTCTTTTTCAGCCAGCTTTTTGACCGGAATTTTTGTCCAGAGTGACACTACCCCTGCAATCTCGTTCTCCCCGACCACATAAGTGCGCTTCTCTTCTTCTTTTTCCATGCGCTTAATGATACGATCATATTTTCTGATACACTCGCTCTGTTTTTTCTTTAATTCTGCGGCCTGCGTAAAAGCCTCCATGCGGATAGACCGTTCTATCTGCAGATCGATCTTCTTGATCTCCTCCGACAGTTCTTTCAATTTATCAGGCTGTCCGACCACATTCAGCCGTACTGCCGCCGATGCCTCATCAATGAGATCAATCGCCTTATCCGGCAGATTTCTGTCGTTAATATACCTGTTTGAAAGCGCCACCGCCGCACTGATTGCCTCTGCATTGATGGTGACGCGATGATGCTCCTCATATTTGTGTACGATGCCGCGAAGTATATTTTCCGCCTCTTCCACAGTAGGCTCCTCCACTGTCACAGGCTGGAATCTTCTCTCCAGTGCCGCATCCTTCTCCACGTATTTACGGTACTCCGCAATAGTGGTCGCGCCGATCAACTGTATTTCGCCTCTTGCCAGCGACGGCTTCAATATATTGGATGCGTCAATAGCGCCTTCAGCTCCGCCAGCGCCGATTATCGTATGCATCTCATCCAGAAAAAGAACGATATTTCCGTCCTCTATCACTTCCCTGATGACCTTTTTAATCCTCTCCTCAAATTCGCCTCTGTACTTACTGCCCGCAACCATACCGGACAGATCCAACGTCAGCACTCTCTTATTCTGCACAGTAAAGGGGACATCACCCGTAACGATACGGGCTGCCAGACCTTCTACTACAGCAGTTTTTCCTACTCCCGGCTCACCAATCAGACACGGATTATTCTTCGTTCTCCGGCTCAATATCTGAATTACTCTTGTAATTTCTTCTTCCCGACCTATCACGGGATCGAGTCTGCCGTCTCTTGCAAGTGCTGTTAGATCACGGCTATACTGATCCAAAGTGGAAGTTCCGCTTTTCTTTCTGCCCTGTTTTTTTCCTAAATCTTCCTTGTAGAGCGCACTGTCTTCTCCCATTGCTACGAGTACATCCACATACAGCTTCTGTACAGAGATTCCCATTGTGTTAAGCAGTCTGACTGCTACGTTTTCTCCCTCTTTCAGAAGTGCCAGCAGAATATGTTCCGTGCCCGTCTTATCGCTGCGAAACCGTTCTGCCTGTCTGTGCGCCTCATCGAGAATGCTCTGTGCACGCGGCGAATATCCGTCTCTCTCTGCAATCAGAACCGAACTGTCCGGTGCGATCAGATCAGTAATCATCTCTTTTAACTGCACAACATCCACACCGTTATTCGATAAAACCGTGGCTGCAACTCCTGTCTTCTCCCGAAGAAGACCAAGAAGAATATGCTCGCTTCCTACATAACTCTGTCTTAAGCTTTTGGCTGCCCGCTCAGCCAATACCAATGCCGCTTTTGCCTTATCCGTAAATTGTGGCTGCATCAATAATCAATTCCTTTCCCATAATCCTCATAGATCTCATCTATAAGAGCATGCACTTCTTCCCTTGAAATATTCTTACATCTTGCTTTTGCCAATGTCACCTGTAATTCACCGCGCATTTCTTCAAGCGCCTGCATTCTGTCGATATCGACTGCTATCACGGCACCTCTTCTGCGGTCTACCTTGACATAGCCCTCCTGCTTCAATACGGTATATGCTTTATTGACCGTGTGCATATTGATGCCGATGCTGTCTGCCAGTTGTCTGACCGACGGAAGCATATCACCCTCCTGAAACTGCGAGGTAGCAATGCCGAGAATAATCTGATTTCTTAGCTGCATATAGATTGCTTCATCACTGTTAAAATCTATCTCTATGAGCATTTTCTTACCGTTCCCGTAAATTCTTTCTATTTCTTGTCATCCATATTTAAAAATTCAAATTCAAATTCATCATCGTCTAACAGGAAGTTCTTGGCCCTGCGCTTCGCTGCGGTATTTGCCGCGGGCTTCACTGTTTCCTCTTCCTCCATTCGACGTCTGCGTTTTGGCTGAGTCTCTTCCTCCTCTTCTGCACGGCGTCTGCGTCTCGGAGCTTCTTCTTCCTGCTCTTCTTCTACGCGGCGTCTGCGTCTCGGAGTTTCTTCTTCCTGCTCTTCTTCTGCGCGGCGTCTGCGTCTTGAAGGAATTTCTTCTTCCTCCTCCTCTTCTTCCTCTTCCTCATCATCTTCGTAATCTTCATAGTATGCATCTCTGAGTTTGACTGCCATGATAATCACTGCAATGATCAGGACTACCGCAAGAGCGATCAGCGCAACAATGGCAATACGCTGTCTTACTAACGTCTTGGCGTCCTCCGATGTTTCGCTGCTCTGATTTTGCGCAGCCGCCAAAAGCTGGCTGAGTTCATACTGATCTGCATATTCTCCACCTGCCGTATGATCGATCAGATACCATACCGCATCGCTGTAGACCAGTTCATAATCATTATTTACAGGCACTACTTCCGGTTCTACCGGGACTACGGGCTCTTCCTGAGGAACTTCTTCCGGCACCGGCAGCATGTCCCCCAATGTCAACAGATCGGAACGGATGAATCCGCTCTTCTCGCCTCCATCTGCCCCGGTAAATGTCACATAATACCACATCTTGCCGTCACTGCTTCCACTGGACTGGCCACTTACGATTACCTGTGCGCCTGCGGCAAGATTTTCTACAATCGTATCATTTGTAGACGGCGCCGATCTGACTTTAGCATTAACAGACACTGTTGCATACTGTGCGTCCATGGCATTCTCCGCCGGAACAGTCGCTCCTGTCGCGCCCTGTCCTGTGCTTAAAACTGCATCGTCAGCACCCTGATCAGCCGCCGCTGCATCACTCTGACCCGAATCGGCCTGTGCAGCCGTGTTATCCAATGTGCTCTGTGGTATCTCACCGTCATCATTCTTATTAACCAGATCGGCACGAATATAACCGGTCTTACCCGAATCGATAACTACCTCGTACCATGTCACACCTGCGGCATCCGTCACCTGACTCTTAATCGTAACGGTTTTGTCCTGTGAAGTGCTTCCGACAACTTCACTGCTGGTGTCCGTCTTCTCACGTATCTTAGCAGAGGCCACCTTGACGGTTCCCGTGGCGTCCGCCAAACTGACAAATGACCCGCACCACAGTGCAGTCATTATACTGGCTGCCGTTGTCAGCCCCAACAGGAAACGTCTTTTCCTTGATGCCGTATGTCTGTTCTTCTGTATCATATTTTTTCTCCTTGTACTTCTGTACTTTTCTTTTTTCACCTTCTCTATCGTTCTCTTGTAAAACGTTTCGATCCTTCTTCTCCCGTGGATTTTTCCGTGCCAAAACCGGACATATTGATATTTCTGGCCGCTCTTGCCTTCTCCTCTATCTCTTTGTGGTAAGCTGCCTCGCATCTGCCGCAATATCTTCCGGAACGGATTGGTTTCCCGCAGATTTCGCAAATCAAAAACGCATTGGAAGTAGGCGCAATCTCCAGACGCTCTTCCTTAAGCATCTCCCTGATTGCTTTCTGTGTCACCCCCGTAGCTTCGGATACCTGTGCCGACGTTGCGCCGGAATGCTTCTCAATATAATTGCGCACCTTGCCGTAATCGTCATATTCCACCTGCCCGCAATCCTCACACTTATACTCTCCTACACCCTTAAAAACCATAATACCGCCACATTCTTCACAGATCATAGGTCTGTTATAGTTGTTGGCATCCAATAAACTTTTTTTGAGATTCTCGGTTTTCTCTTCCCTGCTGGCCATAGTTCCTGTCCTCCCCTTTTACCCCTTTTAATGTATATATTATCTTAATGCTTCATCGATTGCCTTGCCAATATCGCTTCTCATGTATTTGTTATCGAAAGTTACCCACTGCGCTGCCTGATAGGCATTGGCTCTTGCTTCTTTTAAATCCCCTCCCTTAGCCGTAACGCCTAGAACACGCCCGCCATTCGTAACGATACCTTGTTCGGTCTGCTTTGTTCCGGCGTGAAAACAATAATATCCTTCTTTGTTATCAAAATTCTCCAAGCCTTTGACCGGCAGTCCTTTATCATATGACACCGGATATCCCTCGGAAGCCAGAACCACGCAGACTGCTGCATTATCCTCAAACTGCAGATCGACCTTGTCAAGCGTACCGTCAATACATGCCTCCACAACATCGATCATATCATTTTTCATACGCGGAAGCACTACCTGCGCCTCCGGATCTCCGAATCTGGCATTATACTCCAACACACGCGGACCTTCCGGCGTCAACATTAATCCGAAGAAAATAACCCCTTTAAAAGGACGTCCCTCCGCCGCCATGGCATCCACTGTTGCCTGATAAATATATTTATGACAAAATTCATCCACTTCCTTAGTATAGAAAGGACTTGGTGAAAAAGTACCCATGCCACCTGTATTCAGTCCCTGATCACCATCCAGCGCTCTCTTATGGTCCTGCGCGGAGGACATGATCTTGATCGTCCTGCCATCTACAAACGAAAGAACGGACACCTCCCGCCCTGTCATAAACTCCTCTACGACCATGCGGTTACCCGCCGAACCAAACTTTTTATCTTCCATGATCGTCTTAACGCCTTCTTTTGCCTCCTCAAGCGTCTGACAGATTAAAACACCCTTACCCAGAGCCAGCCCGTCAGCCTTAAGTACTACAGGCATTTTCGCATTCTCCAGATATGCCAGCGCTTTCTCAGGATCATCGAAATTCTCATAAGCCGCCGTGGGAATATTATACTTCTTCATCAGATCCTTGGAAAAGGCTTTGCTTCCCTCTAAGACCGCCGCATTTTTCCTCGGTCCGAACACACGAAGCCCCGCCGTTTCCATCTCATCTACCAGTCCGCCCACTAGAGGATCATCCATACCGACGATCGTTAAGTCGATTTCTTTCTCCTTGGCAAAAGCCACTATCTTATCAAATTCCATGGCTCCGATAGGAACACACTCTGCGATCTGACCGATACCTGCATTGCCCGGCGCACAATAGATCTTATCGACTTTCGCGCTCTTTGCTACGCTCATCGCTATCGCATGCTCTCTGCCTCCGCTTCCCACTATCAATACTTTCATTAGAAAACCTCTCGCCTTTCCGTCTGATATTTCTATTCTAAACTTTTATCTTCTATTTCCGCTCTCCTATCGCGATACCTGTTTACTCGGACACGCGAACCTGCCGGTTCTCCATTGTCACCTTTCCGTTGGCGATCAGATTGAGGCTCCACGGAAGAATAATCCATTCTGCCTCCTCCATAACCCTTCGCTGCAATGTCTCAGGTGTATCATCATCCCGTACCATCACCGGTTTCTGCATAATGATTGGTCCGGTATCCATGCCTTCATCCACGAAATGTACCGTTGCGCCCGTAACCTTAACACCCCTTGCAAGAGCCGCCTCATGCACTTTCAGTCCATAAAAACCTGTCCCGCAGAAAGAAGGAATGAGCGACGGATGAATATTGATAATCCGGTTCTCGTACTTTTTGATCAACTGCGGTGGAATCATCACTAAGAAACCTGCCAGCACGACCAGATCCGGACTGACTGCATCCACTTCTCTCGTCAATGCCTCGTTAAATTGTTCCCTCCCGGCATAATCGCGGGGTGATACACAAATTGCTTCAATGCCGGCATTTTTTGCACGCTCCAGCGCATAGGCATTCTTATTGTTACTGATTACACGAACAATCTCTACATTCGTCACGGAACCTTTCTGTACACCGTCAATAACTGCCTGCAGATTTGTGCCGCCTCCGGACACGCAAACCACTACTTTAAGCATTATTACCCCTTTCGTTCTTTGTCTTCTGTCATTTTAATATAACTTCTTTGCTGCCTGTTATTACTTCTCCGATCCTATAAGCCTTCTCGCCTGCTGTCTCAAGCGCACGCAAAGTCTTATCTGCATCTGCACAGTCTACTGCCAGCACCATGCCAAGTCCCATATTGTAAGTGTTGTACATCATCTTCTCTTCCAGATTACCGGTCTTCTGTAACAGCTTAAATATAGGAAGAACCGGATAACTGTCCTTATGCACAACTGCCGTCACTCCTTCCGGCAGCATTCTCGGAATGTTTTCATAGAATCCGCCTCCGGTGATGTGGCTGCATCCTTTAATTGCCACACCCGCCTCACGAACGGTCTGTAATGCTTTAACATATATTCTGGTAGGCGTAATCAATGTCTCCCCAAGTGTCGCTCCCAGTTCTTCATAATATGTATCAAGACTCTCCTTCGTCATCTCGAACACCTTGCGCACAAGTGAAAAGCCGTTGCTGTGTACGCCGGAGGATGCGATGCCAATCAAAGCATCTCCCGCTTTGATGTCCGCTCCTGTAATCAGATCTTTCTGGTCCACTACCCCCACTGCAAATCCTGCAAGATCGTATTCCTCCTCCGGCATCAGTCCCGGATGCTCTGCAGTCTCACCGCCTACAAGCGCCGCTCCCGCCTGTTTGCAGCCTTCAGCCACACCACTGACGATCGTCGCGATCTTCTCCGGATAATTCTTGCCGCAGGCAATATAATCTAAGAAAAACAACGGTTCGCCGCCTGCACACACCACGTCATTGACGCACATCGCCACACAGTCGATTCCCACCGTGTCATGTTTATCCAAAAGAAATGCCAGCTTAATCTTCGTTCCGACACCGTCCGTACCGGATAATAGTACCGGATTCTCCATCTCTTTGATCTTAGCCAGAGAAAATGCTCCCGAAAATCCTCCTAATCCTCCTATCACTTCCGGTCTCATAGTCTCCTTTACATGTTTCTTCATCAGTTCTACCGATTGATAACCGGCTTCTATATCGACACCTGCTGTCTTGTAATCCATGATTTCCTCCATCCCGAAGTTTCCATAAATAAATTATGTTTCTACAACTTATAATCCGGATATCAATCTGCCATATAGTTCCTGTATCCTACTTCCTGTAACTTAGCATCCTTCTTCTGCACACCCGCCTTGAGGCTCTGTGCATAATCTTTCAGTCTCTGCAGCAGTTCCGGATCTGATGTGGCAAGAATCTTCGCCGCCAGAATACCCGCATTCTGTCCGCCGTTAATCGCCACCGTAGCCACCGGGATACCTGAAGGCATCTGCACAATGGAATAAAGGGAATCCACGCCGCCCAGATCTGAAGTTTTCATCGGAACTCCGATAACCGGCATCGGGAAAATAGCTGCGCACATTCCCGGCAGATGCGCCGCTTTGCCCGCACCCGCAATGATTACCTTATATCCCTTGCTCTCCGCGCTCTTAGCATATTCATAGAATACATCCGGCTCTCTGTGCGCCGAAATGATTGACATCTCATAAGAAATACCCAAATCTTCCAACAGGTCAGCCGCCTTTGCCATAACGGGCATATCGGAATCACTACCCATCACAATGCCTACTTGTGCCATCTATATTTCCTCCTCAAAATTAACGTGACCCACAACATCTTGTGGAAATGGTGATTAATATCCATAATTAGTGTACTAAATTTTCTGTCAATGCGCAACTATCTTTTCAATCTGATTCGGATGTATTTATATATTATTTATACACAATGGACCAACGGACGTGCCTGACACTGTGTAGTTATCCTAAGGACACGCTTCCGCTCGGCTCCAAACGCAGCGGTACTAAGCTCGTGAGTTGCGCTGCAACTCATAACCTCGCTAAGTGCCGGCGTTTTCCAACGGTCCTTATGACAACTACATAATATCAGGCACTGTGCACTGGCATAGCGTTCATGCCTAAAGAAAATTGATAGGGCAGCTTACATAAAATGTTATCGAAGCTGTCCTGCGCAGGAATATGAAATTTTCTTAATATTCCATAGGATATCCAGAAATTTCGGGACATGGATGTCCCGAGAAGCCCGCTCTGAGCCCGGATGGCGAATAGCGGGCGGTTTCGTTCGTTCCTCACAATATTACCGGAATATTTTAGAAAATTCATATGACGAAGCCCGACACGAGAGAACATTTCATGCAAGCTGCCCTCTCAGTTAACAACAAGCAGCTTATGTCACCCGAACTCACTCAAACGCCCGATTCAACTCCTCACATCCCGGCAAAACAAATTGACCGTCTCGGATAATAGAAATTGTCTCGCCGCTCTCGGTCAACACTGACAGCTCTCCTAACTCGTCATATGGAATCGTAATGTCCGTGTGGCACTGGAAATATGCCTTGCTGACATCTGTGTCACGAAGTACTGACACCTCGTTATCCTTGGCAATGATCTCCTTGCCGTCAGGATTGAACACCTTTACATTTTCCGCATGGGAATAACATGTATCACCCACTGCAAAATGCGGCCCCGTCTTCTCAGCGATCAGAATTGGCATCTTATCCTCGATACCATATTTGCGCGCTGCCACATACGCCGTAGTGTTTGTGCCGATTGCAAATTCACCGAGCGGAAGCGTGTCATGATGGAAAAGCACATTATCCTTAATATATTTGCGGTTTTCTTCTTCTGATGAAAAATTCGCGCATCCATAATCGATCACCATGCCGTCCTCAAATTTCAACCAGATATCTTTATATTCCAATTCATTCAAGAACACTCTCGTCACATGCAGTGTTCCGTTTGTTCCGGCTAATACCGGTGAAGTGAACACTTCTCCGACAGGAATATTCACATCCGCCACACAGTTCTCAAAATTAGTCTCTTTCTCGCGATCATGCAGTTTGTGCAGACTGATCATCATATCCGTCCTGTTCTTCCCACATCCTTTGACTCTTACAGTCAATCCCTGATCCAAGACGTCTATAATCTTCTGCTGAATCCCTTGGTACAACTTATAATCCAGTGTATTGATCCGCACAATATCATCAAAGATTTCCTCATACCGTGCTCCGATATCGGGAACCGGAAAGGCTATGATGGTAAAACTCCTCTCCTCTCCGGGAATATACTCGTTCTGCATTGTTCCCGCCTTGGAAGCATACTCCACCGAAAGCTTCTGCTGTTTCTCCGACAGCTTATAAACAGTCTGCTTTGTCTGCGGCACAAAAGGTTTCTCCCCGAAAATCTCTGCCACTGCCGGGCCGCCAAAGACTGATGCTTCCTGTCTGTACTGTTCATAAGCATTTTTCAGGCAGTCCAGTTTCCGTTCCACTAGAAGCTTGTCCAATATCAAAGCCTGATCTTCCCTGTGATCATAGTCAAACTGTTTATTCGGATTAGCACCGTAAAATCCGTTCTTATTGACGTTTCTTCCCTGAAAGATATTTGTACCGGCGCGATAGATTGTAGAACGTAGACCGATTTGGTCAAAATTAATGACTGCCTGACGCATCATGCGCTCAAATCCCAGACAATACCTTATATTTACCGTCTTCTTAATGGAGATATCCTTATTCCCCGTCTCAAAGCCGATCCGGTATCCCTCCGTATAAGTATCCGCCAACAGTCTGATCCTCTCTGGCGGCATTTCATTCAAATGTTTTGCCGTCCGCAGTTCATTGTCTGTGATATACTCGCCGTAATAATACAGATACCTCAGATCATTCAAGTCGCTTTCCATGATAATACGATAAGCGAAGTCCTTTTCAGGGCAGAGAAGACCCGCGGTTCTCTCAAGAGATTCCGGTTCATAATAATCGCTCACATACCAGTATATGATCTGGCGTATCATTTCCGGCTGCGGAAGTCCGCTTTCCTGCGATGCACTCACGAACTCCTGATAGACCTCCAACAGCAGTTCCATCCGTATCACCATATCAAATCTGTTCTGCTCAAAAGCCGCCGGTATCATTCCTCTCAGCTCCGCATAGAGAAAAGATAACATTTTTCCCATTGACTTACCCAGACAATCCACTGCATAATCCGGGTTGCCGTAACTGCCTGCATAGTTCTCCGGAAGGATGTCCTCATACATCTCCCTGTTAAAGCGCTGTAATTCCTCCAGCTCCATCTGCCGTAATCTGCCGCTCTCCACGATACTCCACGCCCGGTCCATAAGCAGAACAAACTCAGCCATCCGGTTAAAATATGCCTGTATATGCTCTGTACAGATTGACTCACTCAGTATCTCTTTGATCCTCTCTATTCCAAGCACATATCTTTCCTTCTCCAAATCTTCTCTGTCCGTTTCTGAAATATATAAATCTTCCATCCAAATCTTCTCCTCTCATTTCCTGCTTCACTTACAAATTTCATGATGCATATGCTCCCGCGTACAGAATCACACTGATCACAGCAAGAGCCAAAACATTCAACGCAATACCGAGATATGTGAACAGGTAAAACTTATCCCGCTCCATCTTTGAAACGACTCCCAGCACAATCCCTGCAAATGCAAAGATCATTACTAACATTGCCGCCGCCCCATACTGTCTCGGAATATCCCCCGCCCGCAAATAACTCATGATAACAGCATACGCCAGAGTCGCAAGCGAGATTATTCCCAATATCGTAGACATGATTCCTCTCTGCGTATGCTGCTTATTCGTAAACATATAACTATTCTTCTTCGCCATACAAGCTCCTTAACTCTGTATTATCCCGCCTGCATTCATCAATATGCATATCCCTATAACAATAATACAGGCCTGTGAACGTTTGAAATGGGTATCTCCGACCATCCCGAAAACACCCATCTATCTCTCTTCATTATTTACTTTAGAACAATATCTTATTTCTTCCTGCCAGCAATTTCGCACCGCTGATAATCAAAAGCACACCACTTGCCACGCCCACCACTAGGGCAACTACACCAACGGCAATGTTGAGTGCACCGGAACCGCCCATTATCTTATAAGTTTTCTCTTCCATTTTTCCGTTTCCTTTCTATAAGCTCTGATTAATATCCGTCTCCTGTACCTTTGTCTACTTTGCTCCGTACTGCTCATAGTATGCATCAATAGCATTCTTTAATGTATCGTCAATATATACCGTTCCCTTATAAGGCTTATTGTAGAGACAGCTCACTACCTCTTCCATCGTTACGATTGCATTCGTTTCAAACCCATATTTATCTTTAATTTCTGCTAATGCACTCTTTTCGCTGTCCATACCCCGTTCCATGCGGTTTAAGGAAACGATCAGCCCTTTGATCTGCACATCCGCCTGACTTTTGAGAATCGGAAAAGTTTCCTCGATAGATTTACCGGAAGTGGTCACATCCTCAATGATCACCACCCTGTCGCCATCCTTTAACTTGCTGCCCAGCAGGATTCCCGTGTCTCCGTGATCCTTCACTTCTTTTCTGTTAGAACAATAACGTATCTCTTTGCCATACAGCTCGCTGATTGCCATAGTAGTTGCCACCGACAGCGGTATCCCTTTATAAGCCGGTCCGAACAGCACATCGAAATCCAGCCCGTACTTGTCATGAATTGCCTTCGCATAGTACTCTCCCAGCCTGCGAAGCTGTGTGCCTGTCACATACGCCCCTGCATTCATGAAGAAAGGCGATTTTCTACCGCTTTTCAGTGTAAAATCTCCAAACTTAAGCACCTGACTGTCAACCATAAATTCAATAAATTCCTGCTTGTACTGTTCCATCTTTATCAATTCTCCTATTTTCTCTTGATACAGTTGAAAATAATCCTCAGATTTCTATGCAATGACTATTATGCTCTTCCTGCCAGTGCCTGCGCAATGTCTTCTTTCATGGCAATAACCGCCGCTCTGGAAGCATCGGCAAAGTTCTCCGGTCCATACTGCGCATACTGTTCCTGCTGATATGCCGCAATAATGCCTCTGGAAGAATTGACAATAGCTCCAAGTCCATCCTCATTAAAGAAATGCACTAAATCCGCACCCTTGCCGCCCTGTGCGCCATAACCCGGCACAAGGATAAAAGCCTTCGGCATAATTGCTCTGAGAACCCTGCCCTGTTCCGGATAAGTCGCTCCTACCACAGCGCCTACATAGCTGTAAGAATCTCCCATACACTCTGCGCCCCACGCCGCAACCTGCTCACCGACAATTTCATAAATAGGTCTGTCTGCCGTCTCTCCTTTGACCAGCCTGTCCTGTAATTCTCCGCTGCTGGGATTTGATGTCTTCACTAACACGAAGATACCTTTCTTTTCTTCCTGACAAACCTTGATAAAAGGCTTTACGCCGTCAGAGCCAAGATACGGATTCACAGTCACAAAATCCTCATCAAAACCTCTGCACATAGTATTACCGACTTTGACCTGTCCCAAATGTCCCACTGCATAAGCTTCCGAAGTTGACCCGATATCACCGCGCTTGACATCACCGATAACTACCAGATCTTTCTGCCTGCAATAGTCCACTGTCTTCTGAAACGCAATCAGCCCCTCAACGCCAAACTGTTCATACATGGCAATCTGCGGCTTTACCGCCGGAATCAGATCATAGATATTGTCAATGATCGCCTTATTATACTGCCAGATTGCCTCTGCAGCGCCTTTCATTGTCTCACCGTATTCTGCAAAGGCTTTCTTCTGAATATGCTCAGGCACAAACTTCATGGTAGGGTCTAACCCTGCCACGATCGGCGCCTCTGTCTTTTTAATTTTATTCACTAATTTATTGATCATAAAGTCTTTCCTTCCAAATCCTGAAGTACATACTGATTCTCAATATAAAGCGGAATCTCGTCTCTGGTCACCCATGTCCACTCACCATAATCCTCCGGAAGTATGATATTCGCCTCTTTTTCCTCCGGAATAGTACACAGATAAGCAATACCTACACAATGGGTATCTCCCAACATATTTGACCATGTATATTCAATCTTCTCGATTGCACCATCTATTGACAAAAGCTCCTTAATTGCACGGCGGACTGTATCATCCGGTGCTTCTCCATGTTGAACTTCCGCATCGATAAATTCCCACACAAAGGGGTCGGGGATACGGTCATCCACCCATCTCTTAATCAACAGATATTTGTCATTTTTCTTAATAATTCCTTTTACTCGTAAGAAAGTATTCTCCATGTCTCCTACCATGCCTTCCTGTAAATAATTATTATCTTGGCTATTACTTCAAATAGTAACATCGGCTTTTTGCCTTGTCAATCTTATCTCGTCTGTAAAAATTCGTATTCCCTCTTGGCTGTCTCATCATCCGGATAAGATTTCAAATAACTGTTCATCAAGGCTGCTGCCGTCTTATAATCATGCATATACTCATACGCAACAATCTCATTAAACTTGAGTGTCTGCATCATTCCATTGTCTTCAATATTCATCGCTGCCTGAAAGGCTTCAAGCGCCGCTTCAAAATCTTCCATCCTCATCCTGCACAGACCCAGTTGGTTATAGATTTCCGCCTTAGTCTGGTCATTCTCCGTATACTGTGCATAAATGGTAGATGCATAATTGTAATCGCCAAGCGCCTCGTAAGTTCTTCCCAGATACAGTGCCGCACCATAATCTGTCGCCGTCTTTAGGTTACTCAGATAGCTGCGCGCATTCTCATAATCGCCCATATAATAGCAGATACGTCCCATATCATAATCCGAAATGGACTTTTCATTTTCCGTCAGCGCATTCTGCAGATAGGTCAGTCCGGCATCCTTATATCCATACTCTTCCAACGCCATATAAATGCGTATCATCTGATCGTAGTTCCTGCTATCCAGCGCTACCGCCCGGTCAAAGTCGGCCTGCGCGCTCTCGAAATCATCCTGCGCCAGTCTCACACAGCCTCTTAAATAGTAAGCATCCTTCTCTCGCGGTCTGAGTGCAAGAATCGCACTGTAAGCATCTACCGCATCCTGAAGCTTCCCGTTCTTGTAATACGCTGTGGCAAGATAATAGTTGATATCGAAATCAATATCCTCCACCCTGCTGCCACTGATATGTAAAGCCGCCTCCAGATAGACAATGGCATCTTCATACTCTGTCAATCCCATGTAAGCAAGCCCCATACCACGATACACAAGCAGCTCATCTTCTCCTTCTTCCTGCGCATTCTTAAAGCAGTTCAATGCTTCATTGTATTCAAGAGCAGCTATTGCATCCATCCCCTGCTTCGTATAGCTCACCCGTTCACTGCCACCGCAGGCGCTTAGCAATAATCCCGCCACTACGGCAAGCAAAGTACATTTTATTTTTCTTGTATGTTTTCTGTTCATATTATTTATCTTCATGTTTTACCGCATTCTTATCTTAACTCCGCGCCAGTTCACTACCATGATACCATACCGGATAAGGAAATCCAAGTAGCGGATTATATTTGAACTTCTTAAAATAAGTTCCCGCACACCAGATCTTTCATGATTCCGAAAAACTCTCTTACCATATTATTTAGTTGAAAATATACGTTAGAGCGCGCAGCAATGCCGCTTACATCCTGAACCCCTGCTGCCTTTGCCAGATGTACACCCCGAAACACATGAAAATTGTTCGTGACAATTCCCACACTCACATCTGTTCGTCCGATCAATGCCATGCTGTACGCAATATTCTCCGATGTATCTGTGGACTGGTCTTCCATTATAATACGCTCCGGTGCAATGCCCTTATCTACGAGATACTTGTACATTCCCTCCGCCTCGCTGCACGGCTCGTTGCTTCCCTGTCCGCCCGATACGATACAAATCGTGTCTTCGTTGGCTGTCAGATAATCATACGCCGCATCCAGACGGAACTTAAGCACCGCACTCGGCCCCGCCTGTTTCATCTGCGCACCCAGTACGATAATGTAATCCAGCCCCTCCTTACCCTGATCATGAAATCTGCTTATAATACAGCCTTCCACGATCACAAACACTGTGACACCTGCAAGTACCGCCACCATAAATATCTTTCTGAAAACAAGCGGTATCTTGTCCCACATACCTGAATAAAGCATCCATGCAAGGACTGCGAAACACACTCCTCCGACTGCCCACACAAGATAAAACCTGCTGCCCGATTTGACCATAAATACGATCGCACAGTAGCCAAAACAGCACAATGCCGCCAAAATACATATAATACTCATGATTCTTTTTCCCATCCTATACTCCATTCCAAAGCCTTTACGCCAAAAAGAGCCTGCCGAGATGCGGGCATCTCTTTGGCAGACTCTTCATACTTATCATGCACATCACTGATTCCACTGATTCTTATAATGAGCGAATCGCTTCAACAGTCTTATCATATGCCTTAGTCACATGTTTCATATAATTCAGAATGCTTTCCTCATCATAAGGTTCCGAACGCAGTTCCTCCGTAAGAGGTCCCGCATAATCCATAATGCCGCCCAACCCAAGATTACCGCACAACCCTTTTACGGTATGGGCATAGGTAAACGCCTCTTTCCAGTTCTTATCATCCACCGCCTGCTTCAATCCCTCGTAATTTTTATCATCCAGAAATTTCTTCAACATTCTCTGATAAAAGTCTTCCTTGCCCATGAACCGTTTAAGTACTTCGTCATAATCGACTCCAACCGTCATCAATTTATCTCTCATCCTTTTCTCCCCTATTCCAAATTTAGTCTGGTGATATCTTATGACTATAATAATACATGTGCATATCACTTCTATATAATAGAATACTTTTTTTTTAGATAAATATCAAGTGTTTTATTAGGAATTTGTAACAATTTGAAACCACAATAATTTTTTGCAATTGTGAAATTACACGAAATCTGATAGAATAATGGGCATAAATAATACGAAAGGAGTCCTCTTTATGCCAACAGAAATTAAATGGAACAGCCGTTTTAATATCGGCGTGGATAGTATTGATCATGCTCATCAAAAACTTTTTATGATCGTTGGCAAGCTGATTGCCCTTAACGAAGATGAGACCAAACAGCAGCATGCATGCAGGGAAGGCATTAAATACTTTAAAAGCTATACATTAAAGCATTTTACAGATGAAGAAGCCTACATGCAGTCCGTTGGCTACACCGGATACGCTATGCACAAGAGTCTCCATGACAATATGCGTGATAAGACTCTTCCCGCCCTCGAAGCCGAACTGGAAGCGCAAGATTACTCTGTGGAATCAGTTCGGCATTTCCTTGGTCTCTGTATCGGCTGGCTGAACGGTCATATCATGGTCGAGGATCGTGCGATTACCGGCAAGAACGCTAATAAGTGGGTACATAAACCTTCCGAAGACGAGCTTGATTCCTTAACAAAAGCAATTCTTCAAGGACTTCAGATGTTGTGTCAGGCTAATTCGCGGGTAGTCAGTCTGCATTACGGCGGCGAGAACTTCTCCTCAGGCAATACTCTCTGCTACCGTCTGACTTATTCTCCCAAGAAGAGAAATACAGATTTAAAGCCAATACAGCTCTATCTGGTTTACGAAGAATCTTTGATTCTACGGACACTCAGTGAGATTCTGGATGAAGACATCAAACGTATTGATAAGACATCTATGTCCGCTATGAAGCTTTTGTCCGAACAATTTGTGAATCATATCAAATCGCACTTTACATTCAGCCAAGACTACTGTCTGGCGAAAAATGACATGATGACCTTTGACCAGTTTGTCCGCGTATTTGATAAGACATGTCCTCCCTACAGCCTTCTGTTTAATACGGAAGGGAAGGGATATTTTGCATTTTGTGCAATACCCTGATTGAACTGGTTCGATTGTGAGATTCACTTCACAAACTCAGAAAACATATGTACTTCAGACTTGTGTTCCCTGCATGCGGAACACAAGCCCGAAGCACATTCCGTCCTCCGTTCTTCTTGCGAAAATATCTCCTTCCATCTTAAGCATGATCTGTCTGCCTATATAAAGCCCTAATCCGTTTCCGCCTTTATCCTGCGCATTGCTTCCCCTATAGAAACTGTCAAACAGATGAGGCATCTGATTTTGTTCCACTGCTATACCTGTATTAAATACCTCTATGACCTGACAGTAATCCTCCTCGTAGAAATCCAGACTAATCTTCTGACCGTCACCATACTTCATGGCATTTTCCACCAGATTCTCCATAACCTCGACAGCACGGTCCATATCTCCATTTAACAGCTTATTCTCATATTTGCCGATTATAAAGTCAGTCATGACATTCCTGCACTTTGCCTCATAAATTTCTCTGATCTTATCGATATAGTCCTGCAGATAAAATTCTGAATTTACCACCTCGATCTCAAGAATATCCCCGCTTGCCGTACTCACGATCTCTTGTACAAATTCTTCTATCTTCTGCGCATGATTTTCAATCTGTGATGCAGCATGAAGTTTCTGCTCAGTTGTTTGATACACTTCCTCCCGCAGAGCCTTGGCGTACAGTTTGATCGCACTTAATGGAATCTTAATGTCATGGGAAATAGACAAGAGCAGTAATTTCTTTTCTTTTTCCAGCTTCAAGGTTTTTCCCTTGGACGCGGCCAGTGTGTCCCTGAGCATGGAAATACCCCATACAAATTTACCAAAAAACCGCCCTTGATTCTCCTCCGCATCCACCTGAAGATGCCCCTTTGCCAACTCATACGGCATCTGGCTGATCACATGGAACGGTTTGATGATTCTCTGTCTGATATACCATAGCACCGCGAATATCAAAAGCCATGAAGCAAGCAGCATTCCCTCTGCCATCCATAGTGTATGCCGTTCTTCCGTTCCCATAATATAGTCAAACCTTACATACCCCGCAAGCTTCTCACCAATGATAAGCGGGGATACCGTACTGTTTACTCTGTTGTGATTCCGGTAGAACTCTCGAATCCCCTCTGTCTGCTCCTGTACCAATTCCATTTCCTGTCCGGCTGCTGGCTCCACCTCTGCTCCCGGCTCCTCCGGAAGAAAAGCGACCGCTCTCACATACTGCATCCCACGCAGATCAGGCTCAGAAAATCCTCCTGAATCTTCAAAGCCCTGCATGATTTGATTGATTTCCACCTTATAGCTCGTATCTTCCTTTACATTCCCACTACGACAGAGAAATCCCATCAGCAATGCCATGACCAGATAAGTCAATAGAGATGCGGCTATAATTCCGTCATATTTCTTCATATTTATATCCCACGCCCCACACGGTCTGTATCCTCTCCGGTTTTCTTGGGTCTTCTTCAATCTTGTCCCGCAGTGTCTTGATATGCACGGTCAGCGTCTGATTCTCGCTGAAACTGTCCGCTCCCCATATCCGGTCAAACAGATATTCCTTACGCAACGTCTTTCCCGGATTCTGTGCAAGCAGAAGAAGCAGTTCATACTCTTTCACCGTCAATGCAATCTTCTTATGATGAACAAACACCTGCTGTGCTTCTGTATCTATGGAGATACTGCCGGAATGTATCATCGTATTTTCCTGTTTTAAACTATATTCACGCCGGATCAGAGCCTTGATCTTAGCGCACAGGATGTCCATGTCCACCGGTTTCTCCACGTAGTCATCCGCACCCTGCATGAATCCGTTCATCTTATCCTCTTTGTCCACTCTGGCGCTCAGAAACAAAATCGGTGTATTGCTGTTCTCCCTGATAGAAGCGCACACCGCAAATCCATCCATCTCAGGAAGGGAGACGTCCAGAATAACCATCTTCACCCGCCTTTCCGAGAGATAGTCAAGCGCCTCCTCGCCGGAAAAGACACCCTTCACCAGATATCCCTCCCGCCTGAGAAAAACGCATATCAATTCATTCAATTCCTCATGATCTTCCACTAAAAGAATGTCTGTCATATTAAAATCCCATCTCCATCAGCCAGACGGACAGTTTCTTTTCACGCTCTCTGTTTTCTTCCTGTCCTTTATATTTCCCGAAATTGTACTCCCCTTTGATGCTTCCGTCTTCAATATAGAGTACCCTGTCGCTCTTCGCCGCCACCTTCATGTCGTGAGTGACAAGCATAATCGTCGTTCCTTCCGCATTGATGCGGTTTAATTCCTTCATAACTTCCTTGGAATTCTGCTGGTTTAAAGCACCGGTGGGCTCATCCGCGAAAATCATTTTCGGATTGTTGATCAGACTGCGGCAGATGCACGCCCGCTGTAACTGCCCGCCGCTCACTTCATTGATGTCATGCTCCGCAATCTCACTGATTCCTAATTTATGCATCAATTTCTTCGCCCTGTCGTTGATCTGCCTTCTCTTTTCTTTGCCTTTACCGTTTTTCGACTGATATGCCGGCAAAATTATATTATCATAGATGCTTAAGTTTTTTAACATATACATCTGCTGGAAAATAAATCCCATTTCATCCAGACGCAGACTGCTTATCTGCGCCGGATTTAAGGCGCTGATATCCTTACCGAAGAAATCTACCCTGCCCGCCGTCAGATGATCCATCCCACTGATTGTATACAGGAGTGTGGATTTACCCGATCCGCTGGGACCCATAACAGCCACCATCTCCCCCTCTTTGATCTCCATGTTGATATTTTTAAGGACATTGTTCTGTCTTTTATTGATGATATATGTTTTACATAAGTCTTTTACCGTTAATGTATTCATGCTTTTTTTCCTCATTTCTATGCTGCTTCTTACTCTATATCATTGACTTCCTTCAAATCCACATTTTTCACGCCGCCCGCGCACAATAACGCTGTCACGCCAGTCACAGCTAAAAGTAACAGCGGATAGACCACATATACCTCCACCGTTCCCATGACCAGTTTGATCGACGTTGCGCCCATCATGGCAAAAATCGGACCGATAATGTAGGGTGCAAACAGGTTTGACAACAATGTTCCCGCAACGACGGACGCAACAAGAATCATTAATATCCTTGCAGTCTGCCATGCCCTGAGCGAGCCGTTGGCAAAACCGATGCTCTTAAGAAGTGCGATATCTCCCCGCTCTTTGGTCATAATCGTCTTCATCATCAAAATTGTAATAAGACTATTAATAACAAGTACGATTCCCACAATAAAGTATGTCATTGTATCGATCTGCTCGATAATTCCACCAATCATGCTGTCCAGAGAGCCTTTGGCATCCATGACCCGGTAATCCGGAAAAATACTTTGAAGTTTCTCACATGCCTCTTCGCTCTCCATTCCCTCGATCTCTACCTGTATGCACATGATTCCTGCGGCGTAGAGGGGATCCATCTCAGCATTACGACTCACCCGATACCCCTGTCCCATATTCATCATGGACTGATAAGTTCCTGTAATGATAAATTCTTCCGTGCGGTCTGACATCTTAAAGTGAATGGTATCTCCTATTTCCACCCCAAGCTCTTTTGCCGTAATTTCCGTAATCATCACTTCATTGGCTAGTTCCGGCTCCCTTCCTGAAAGCACTGAATAATGTCTGTCCCAGTTTCCTAACGCCTGAAGCACATAGTAAGTAACACTGTCTTCGGGGTCATCGGCATAACAGGGAATCATATAACCCATATCCGCCCCTGTCGCCGCTTTCATCCCGTTTTCACGAAGTATATCCTCAATTTCCTCCATCTCACAAAACAGGCTGTCTATATCCGTCGTGTAAGTCTCTCCCTTACCGGTGTCCAGATAGACATCCGATGGGCTTAAAGAAAATTCACTGATGATTCCGTCACTTTTCAGGGTATTCGCTGCGCTTAAAGGCAGAAGAATCAGCATCATCCCCAGACAAAAAGTTACAAACAGCACCCCGAACCTCCTTAAACTGCTCAATATATCATTGAGTGCCATATAGAAACATGGTCTCATTCCCGGCTGTCTCCACAGTTTCAAATGACTCTTGGCACGATACCGCTCTCCATCGGAACCGTTTCTGATTGCCTGAAGTGCCGATATCTTCTTAAGTTTATTGGCACTCGCAGAACAGAATAGAAGTACAATACCTACGATCACCACCGCACATACAATATTGATAACAAAGTTCTGCTCTGTCTGCTCCACCACGATATTGACGATTGCCCGGTCCAGAATGGCTTTGCCGAAAGGCACGCTGAAGAGAAGCCCGATAAGTGCACCCACCACAGCGAGAGCAGAATATTTGACCAGATACAGTCCTTTGATCCCCCTGTCACGCATGCCGATTGCTTTCATAATGCCAATCTCCTTGTAATCCTCCTGCAGCGTAAACACAATGGTAAACCGCAATACCAGAAATGCAAGCAGAATCAGACAGACACTCACCACAATCAGTATCGCCGCGATCAGCATATCCATGATGTAGCACATGCGGATCGTACTCTGTCCGTCTATGGCGCTGATCACGTTGAAACTCTGTTCTTTCCATTCTTTTCTAAATTTCTCCTCGTCGGCGTAATTGACATTGTAAACTCTCGTATGGACGATGCCTTCCTGTCTCTCATACCGGGCAAAATCTTCCTCGCCGATAAACAGTCTCTTAAATCCCATCATGGAACTGCCAAACACCGCGTCTTTTACTATGGCAGCGATCTCGAACTCCTGCTCCTCTTCACCTACCCGGATAGAAACCGTATCCCCAACCTGTAAGTCGTTATTGTCCGCCTCCAGCTTAGGAAATGCGATCTGTCCGGCTTTTAACGTAAGAACTTCATTTTCCTCCGTAAAAACCTTAATAAAGTTCTCCGGTATCTTTCCAATAAACAGCGTATTCGTTCTCTCATATCCGTCCCTCTCCGGGTCTGTCTGACAGCTCGTGATTGTCACGTCTTCGTTGATCAGATTGAATCCATCGATCACCTCATACTCCGAAACCCATTTGTTTTCCTCTAAGAAATCTGCTATTTCGTCCGTCACACCATCCGTCAGTGCAACCACTAGGAAATCCGGTACTTTGGATATCTCCATGAAATGATCGATGGCACCATTCACCGCGATCAGGTTATCCACGCTGCTTGCAAGAAACATCGAAGCCAGTATGATGAACAGCAGCAGGATTATGTTCATTGTTCTTTTTCGTTTTAAATCCTTTTTCAGTATGCGTAAAAACATCTGTCCTTTCCCTTTCTTATTAAATTATAACAGTTCTGTAAAGCTACAGTACCGTTTTGCCTAGGTCTTAGGACAGTATAACGGATGAATTATTAAAAAATCCTTAAAAAAAATCGAACAAGTTCGATTACGAGATCTGCTTCGCGGACTCGGTGAATCGAGTAGGAGGCTAGTCATTAGTTGACCAGCCGACCTCTCACACCACCGTA
>CAMXBD010000011.1 GCA_947179245.1 uncultured Lachnospiraceae bacterium
GATAAAAGATAAGACTGTACTTGTTATTGCTCACCGTATGCGTACTGTAATCGGTGCGGATAAGGTTGTCGTGCTTTCTGATGGCAGAGTTGCAGAACAGGGAACATCGGAGGAACTGATGAAAACCGGAACAATTTATCCCCATATGTATAAACTCCAAACGATTAGTCAGGATTGGGGAATATAACATAAGTACCGAATGGATTATCTGTCCTTTATGTAAAAATAGCAGAGCCAATGAAATGTGGTTCTGCTATTTTTCAAATTACTAAAGTTCTAAGAAATCTTCGGCATCTGCCCTGTCTATATCCCCGCAATAAATATTTCCAAACCAATCACCATCAGTATCACGCCGCCCAATATAGTTGCTCTGCTTGAAAATCTGGTTCCGAATTTTTTACCGATTATCAGACCCGCCATACAAATTACAAAGGTTACAGCCGCAATAATGAGTGCACATACAACAGCCATGATCAAACCGTATTCTGCAATCGTGAATCCGACCGATAACGCATCTATGGATGTTGCCACCCCTTGTATCAAAAGGGCTGCCAAACCGACTTTTGGCTTTTCACTTCCCTCATCTTGATTTTTTATTCCTTCCGTAAGCATTTTACCGCCTATGAAAAGCAGTAAAATCAACGCGATCCATGGAATAAATTTCTCAAATACCGTAAAATATCGAATGGCAATATGCACACATATCCATCCAGTCATCGGCATGACAGCCTGAAAAAAAGCAAACACGCCTGCAATCCCACACATCTTTTTCTTCTTCATGTACGGTTCATGCAGTCCGTTCGCAAGCGAAACCGAAAAAGCATCCATTGCAAGTCCAATACCAAGCAGTACGCTGTTAAAGAAAAATAAGACATTCCATTCCATCTTCTGTTCCTCCTAAACGAAAAAATACCTATTACATAAAAAAACCAAGTACAGCCTTGAAAACTATACTTGGATATATTTAAAAAAAATCAGACTCCATGTATAGTTTCTGCTATACATGAGTCTCGCAATTTAAAACAAGCCAGACCAGAAGGTCAGTATGTTGACTTGCTACGATATACGCTTGCTACTCCCTCATGGGAATTTTATTGATAATATATTATCATTAGATGCTATATCTGTCAAAGGATTTTTCTCAGTATTTGCCTCTTTTTGCTTCTTTTTCCAGTTCGTAAATATCCCTTGCTTTTTCTCTTATCAGGATTCATAATTTCTTATAGATAACATTAAATTACAATCAGAACTTGAGGAGTTAATTTTCAATGAAAGTATCAATTTACGAAAGTTTTCCGAACTCTGCAAAAGAAATCAGGGAAGAAGTTTTCATAAATGAGCAGGGATTTCAAAATGAAATTGATGAGATAGATGACACCGCCACACATATTGTAATGTTTAACGAAGTTGAGTCTCCCGTTGCAACCTGCCGTGTGTTCTGGAATACAGCCATAAACGAATATACGCTTGGAAGGCTTGCTGTTGTCAAAGAATACCGCGGTCAAAATATCGGTTCCGCCATAGTCAAAGAGGCGGAGAAATATGTGCAGCAAAAGGGTGGCAAAGCTATAGTTCTGCACTCACAATGCCGTGTTGCCGATTTTTACAGCAAAATAGGATATACGGCATTTGGAGATATAGAGAATGATGAGGGCTGTCCTCATATCTGGATGAAAAAAACTCTCTGAAGGAACTATACAATGTCATAGGAATAATCGTATCTATCGTTTTACGCACAGGAATAAAAATGTATGAAAAAAATTGCATCAAAGCATATCACAGTATCTTTACTACGCCCTTGCAGAAAACCCCGACACAATAGATACCGGCATTCCCAAAGCCGCAGACATAAGTTTCTGTGTGACTCTTCTTACATCTGCACCGTCAGCGGATACGGTAAATGTGTCTTCTTCTGCTGATTCTTCCGCCTGTTTTTCAAGAGCTGCTTTCTTACTGGCACGTTTTTCTTCTGCCTTTTCTTCCTCTGCCTTTTGTTCTGCCTGCTTTTTTGCCAGTTTTTCTTCCTGCTCCTTTTTCTCTTTCGCTCTTCGCTCGGCGTTCTCTCTGGCAATTTTCCCATCGGGATCATTCGTACACCCGCTCATTGCGGTGATGTTGCCATTTTCATCAATGAAATATGCCGTATAGGTCACTGTCGGATTCCCCGGCATTGTTTTTGTGAAATCTTTAAGTGATTTGACACAATCCGGAATCGCCGCCAGATTTTCTTCCAGATATTTGGCTTTCTCCGGATTATTTGCACATTTCTGAAGAAAGGCGGGTGATACGGAAACTGTCGTAGGGATTCCTTCCATTGAAGTTGTACCTGTATTCATATAGCTGTATTTTTTCTGCAGGGTTCTGATATATTCCGCTACACTCCTACTTGTCGTACTATTTGTGCTGTTTGCCTTACTGTTCACCTCTGCACTACTTCTCTCTTCTGCCTTGTCAGCACCAAATGAATTGCCTGTACCAGATATGATACCTGTATAATTATCATAAGATTTTTCAACTTTAGTTGACATAACACATTTCTCCTTTTATAGTTTATTCTCTCATCTTTTTCTTTTCTACTCTTCTTATCGTGCTTTCCTGTCGCATTATATATAGAAATGACGCAAATCACACCGTTTTGGACATGAAATTTTCCTATTGACATCGCGGACTATATAGTGTAGTCTGTGATTATAAACATATAGACTACAGCAAGTAGTATCTCGCAAACATAATACCTTGGGACTAACGTGCCAAAAAGCGCTTAAATCAACTTAAGAAAGGAATCCATCTATGGCAGAAATACAATTAGGGGTAATCGAAGCCCGTTTTGCAGATATGATCTGGGAACACGAACCCGTCACCTCTTCCGAATTGGTGAAACTGGCGGCGGAAACTTTTGCATGGAAAAGAACGACAACCCACACCGTCCTGAAACGACTGTGCGACAAAGGATTATTTGAAAATAACAGCGGGACAGTAACCAGCCTGATCTCCCGCCCTCAGCTTCACGCCATGCAGAGCCGAAAATTTGTGGAAAATACCTTCGACGGTTCTCTTCCCGCTTTTATTGCCGCTTTTACAAAAGATAATTCACTGACACCGGAAGAAGCCGCTCAAATACGTGCAATGATTGATCAGGCAGAGGAGCGATAAAAATGGCTATGATTTTTATAAAACTGTTCAACATGAGCATTACGGCTGGCTGGCTTATTCTGGCAGTAATTGCACTTCGTTTTCTTCTACGCAAAGCGCCTAAGTGGCTGCCATGTATATTATGGGCATTCGTAGCTGTTCGCCTGATCTGTCCGCTCTCTTTGGAGAGCGCGTTCAGCCTGATACCGAGTTCAGAAACACTAAGTCCGGATGTTGTCCGATACTCATCGGAGCCTGCAATCGACAGCGGCATTCCAGCTATTGACGATATGCTCAACCCAACGATTAGCGGGACTTTTGCACCCGCACCCGGTGTCAGTGTTAATCCGCTGGATATCTGGGTGTTTGCGGCAAGTATTCTATGGATGACTGGTCTTATCGTCATGCTTGGAGCCGCTCTCGTGAGTTATCTGCGGATATATCACAGAATACATGAAGCAATACCTTTACAAGACCATGTATGGATCTGTGATGCCGTAAGTTCTCCTTTTATTCTGGGAATCATAAAACCTCGAATCTACCTTCCTTCCGGTATGGATGAAAAACAGATGCAATTCGTACTCGCCCATGAGCAGGCGCACTTAAAAAGAGGCGATCATTTCTGGAAACCGTTTGGTTATGTACTATTGGCGGTATACTGGTTTCATCCGCTGGTATGGGCAGCATATACTCTATTTGGTCGGGATATTGAGTTTGCCTGCGATGAAAAGGCGGTCAAAGACTTGAGTTTTGACGACAGGAAATCTTACTGCCATGCTTTACTTTCCTGTAGTATGCCCAGCAGGATGAGAGTGTCTTATCCTCTTGCTTTTGGTGAGGGACGGGTGCATGAAAGGATTAAGCTTGTTTTGCATTACAAAAGACCTGCATTCTGGGCTGTGACCGCAGCGATTGCTGTGTGTGCAACAGCTGCGGTATGCTTTTTGACTGACCCCAAGGCCGATATACCTGTTGAGAACGCAGATGTATCATACAGCGATGGCATAGAAGCACAGGACTCACTGTATGATGAGGAAGAAACAGAACCGGCATTCGGTGAACTAATTTCCATAAACCTTGCGGAATCATCACCTGACCCACAGGCTATGTTCAGTACGTTTGGACTTTCTATCCATCTGCCGGCAAATTCAAACTGGATACAGAATACTGCATACATGCAGCCGGATGAAAATCATATGGAAATCGATTATCACGATACTATTCTGGATGCCGACTGCACACTTCTGGCAGTCAGAGACGGAATACCGGCTCTACCCGATATTGTGTACGATGAAATATTAGAGGAAACATGGCAGGGTACTACTTCCGCAGGACAGATCGTTTATATCAAAGTGCAGCGTTCTGCTGACGGTACACACCTGCTTGCCACATGGGACTATGAAGAGTATCAGTTTGCTCTTTTGGCAGATGTACCCGCAGAAACAGACGATATCGGTGCGATTCCCAAAGCAATGCTTAATGTTATCAGCAATTTGGAGTAACAGTTCCAGTAAGATAACCTTTTATTGCTTTCATACATGGAAACGGATATACTATAACAAAGCGGACAAATCAAAAGGAGACGCATGTTATGGCAAGAACAGTAAGTATCGGCAATCAGGATTTTGAATCGATTCGCCAGTCGGGATATTTCTATATTGATAAGACAGATTTCATTCGGGAATGGTGGGAAAATGGCGATAGTGTAACGTTGATCACGAGACCACGCCGCTTCGGTAAAACCTTGAACATAAGTATGCTGTACCAGTTTTTTTCTGTTGAGTATGCCGGAAGAGCTGAACTCTTTGAAGGACTCTCTATATGGCAGAATGAAAAATACCGCAAAATGCAGGGCTGCTATCCGGTCATCTCACTTAGTTTCGCCAAAGTCAAAGAAAACACGTTTCCTAATGCCCGGAAAATGATATGCCATATCATCACAAGTTTATATAATCAGTATGATTTTCTGTTAAGCAGTGAGAAACTGAGTGAAAAAGAAAAGGATTTTTTCCGAAAAGTTTCGGCTGATATGGATGATTATGCTGCCGCCGACTCCCTGAACGCTTTGTCACATTATCTAATGAAGCATTATGGCAAAAAAGTAATTATCCTTCTGGACGAATACGACACTCCCATGCAGGAGGCGTATGTAAACGGGTACTGGCAGGAAATGACAGCTTTTATACGAAGCCTGTTTAACTCCGCCTTCAAGACAAATCCCTGTCTGGAACGCGCTCTTATGACCGGAATCACAAGGGTCAGTAAAGAATCTATCTTTTCTGACTTAAATAATCTTAAAGTAGTCACAACTACTTCCGAAAAATATGAGGATTCTTTTGGTTTTACAGAAAAAGAAGTCTTCGCATCCCTTGATGAATTCGGCTTATCTGATCAAAAACAGCAGGTAAAACACTGGTATGATGGATTTACTTTCGGAGAAAAGAAAGATATTTACAATCCATGGTCTATTATTAACTTTCTTGACGAAAAGCAAGTAGCTCCTTACTGGGCAAACACCAGCTCCAACAGCCTTGTTGGCAAACTGATACGCGAAGGAAGTAAGAATATCAAAGAAATCTTTGAGAAGCTGCTGCGCGGGGAATCTGTCTGCACAGAAATCAATGAACAAATTGTATACAATACGTTAGACGATGACGAGCAGGCAATCTGGAGCCTGCTACTTGCCAGCGGCTATCTAAAAGTAAAGAACTATACAACCCATACCTCGGAATTTGGTGAATGGAAACAGGAATACGAACTGGAACTTACGAATTTTGAAGTAAAGGCAATGTTCCGAAGCATGATAAAGCAATGGTTTGGCAGTGTAAAATCGGATTATAACGATTTTATCAAGGCTCTACTACTAGGTGACGTAAAAGCGATGAACACCTATATGAACAGGGTGACATTGGAAATATTCAGTTATTTTGATACGGGAAGAAGAGCATCTGTAGATGAACCGGAACGTTTCTACCATGGCTTTGTACTCGGACTGATGGTTGAACTTACTGACAAATACCTTATCACATCAAACCGGGAAAGCGGCTTCGGGCGTTATGATATCATGCTGGAACCCAGAACAGTGTCCGGTGCAAATTCCGCAACGCTTCAAAACGATGCTATTATCATAGAATTTAAGGTTCAGGATGATGAAGAAGCCAATCTGTCCGATACGGTACAGAATGCCCTCCGCCAGATTGATGAAAAGAATTACCGCGCGAATCTTACCGCCAAAGGCATTCCGGAGAACTGTATCCGGACATACGGCTTTGCCTTCTGCGGTAAAAAGGTGCTGATAGGATAATCACTTTTTATGAGTAGACAGAATTCCTTGAAGAATGTCCTGATTGGTTCACATCCGTCTATATTTTTGACCAGACATGAGAAAAAGGGATAATCCAGATCCGGCACAATCACACCAACGCCGGCTTCTTTTGCCACGTCATTAATACTTGCCATGGCTTTTACTCCTTACAGTTTCCCCTTACCGCACATCTTCGTAATGTGTCCACATCCACCTAGAGCTTTGCTGCCGCTTTATTACTTCCCAAACTGTCTTCTCACAATTTTAATGATACGCTCCATATCCTCTTTTGTATTCTTAATATCACTTGGCAGACAAAGCCCTCTGTTAAAAATATCTTCGCTCACGCTCAGCCCGTCTTCCACCTGAATAAAATCATACTCCTTAAATACAGGCTGTAAATGCATTGGCTTCCATATCGGTCTGGTTTCAATATGTTCAGCTTCCAAGGCATCCATAATCTGCGTAGGTGTTACATCGCTGTCCGGTGAAATCGTCATACAGGAGAGCCAGTTATTATCACGCCCCTGCCTGTTAAGCGGATTCATCTCTATTTCCTCGATATCAGAAAAGGCTTCCTGATATGTCTTATAAATGTCGTGTTTTTTTTCAATATGCTCTTCAAGATGCCGCATTTGCCCACATCCTATTCCGGCAACAATGTTGGACATTCTGTAATTATACCCAATCTCAGAATGCTGATAATGCCTTGCCGGATCTCGCGCCTGTCTGGACAGAAAGCGGGCTTTATCCACATCCTTTTCCTTCTGTGCAACAAGGATGCCTCCGCCCGAAGTCGTAATAATTTTATTTCCGTTAAATGAGTAAATTCCATAATCCCCGAATGTACCCGTCATTTTCCCTTTATACGTCGTGCCTAACGATTCAGCCGCATCTTCAATTAAGGGAACATTATGCTCTTTACAGATCCCACATATTTCATCCATATCAGCCGACGTACCGTACAAATGCACAGCCATGACAGCCGCCGGATGCGGATATTTTTCAAACGCTTTCTTTAGTGCCGCGGCATCCATATTCCATGTATCCCGCTCCGAATCAATAAAAACAGGGATAGCCTTTTCATATCTGACCGGATTAGCACTTGCCGAAAAAGTCAAAGATGGACCAAACACAATATCGTTCTCCTTTACGCCTGCCAGAATAACCGACAGATGCAGTGCCGCTGTACCGGACGAAAGCGCAGCGGCAGACGTCGCTCCCACATAAGCTGCCACTGTCTCTTCAAATTCATCCACATTCGGTCCAAGCGGTGCAATCCAGTTTTCTTCAAATGCCTTCCGGATATACTGCTTCTCCTCCGTATGCATAGTCGGTGTAGCCAAAAGAATTTTCTTCATACCATTTCCTCCTCATACCTATAACATCTTCTCTAAGCTGTGCTTATAAATAGAATCCACCTATTTCAACATGCTGTATACACACTCTAATAAGATTAATGCAAGGATAATGTTGATCACTCTGTAATATTTTTGATATGCTTTCCGTAGCAATGCTCCCATTCCAACCCAAGTGAGAGTTGCGGTCGTTCCAATCGTGGCAATGATAATCTCAAATAAAAGTAAAATCCATAAAGAGGCGCTATAATCTGTGATATATCCCGTTAATGCAGTAATACCGAATAAATAGATTTTTACATTGACAAACTGCAGCAAAAAGGCGCTTACCCCAAATACAAAAACCCCACATATAATCTGTACAACATAATATCCTGCAAAAATCCCCCAGAAAAGCGGTTTCCCTTTTTTACATCCATAATCTGTTACCGTATTAAGCGCCAGAATATTCCCCGGTCCCGGTGTATACGCATTGATTATCGAATAAATAAAAAAATTACCTATCACATAACCCGGCATTCTTTATGCCTCCCTTCCGTTTCCAAACACCTATAGTACCTTTTTAAACAAGTGTTTCTACCGTAATAGCGTAGCACGGAACGTTATGCGATAGGTAATATCTATTTTTTATGCCATTACATAGGATTATCCTATATTTCGTCTAACTCTGATATTGCCGCAAAGCCTCAATATAAATCTTGCCCAATTCTGATAATTCTTTATCTTTATTGAGTATATACCCAATATGCATCACTTCATTTTCCTCCAGAAGGATAGACACAATAGAGTCTCCTTGCAGATATTTAGGAAAAATACCGCTTGAAATCGTGTACCCATTTAATCCGATCATCAGGTTTACAATCGCCGCACGGTCACTGACCTTGATACTTCTCTCGGCCGGTTCATTACTGAAAAGTTCCTCTGAAAAGTTAGAAGATTCATAAGTTCCCTGCACAAAACTAAGCCGTGGATATGGTTTCAAATCCTCCAGCCTGACAGATGTACATTTTGCCAGCGGATGATCTTTGCTGATAAAAATATGGGGTGTCGCTGTAAACAGTTCATAAAAATTCAGATTATACTCCTCAAATAATTTTCTCAGCACATTTTCATTGCTATTGCAAAGATAAAGAATTCCCAGATCGCTGAACCGGTTCCGCACATCTTCTACAATCTGGTGTGTCTGCGTCTCATTCAGGATAAATTCAAATCTTTCCTGCCCAAAACGCTGTATCAGTTCAACAAACGCATTTGTTGTAAAGGTATAATGCTGGGTAGAAACACAAAACCTCTGTTTTGCCGGTTCTTTATTGATATATTTTGATTCTAACAGCTCCATCTGCTGAACTACCTGCCTTGCATATCCTAAGAACTCCATACCTTCTTTTGTAAGCGCTACACCCGCCCGGCAGCGGTTGAAAATTGTTATTCCTGCTTCTTTTTCCACTTCTTTGACAGCACCGGAAAGGCTCGGCTGTGAAATATACAATTCTTTTGCCGCTTCTGTAATAGAGCCTCTTTCTGCAACGATTATCATATATTTTAATTGTTGTAGTGTCATAATTACCTTCTTTTCCTTATCACATAACTTCATAACATAACCTAAAGCAGTAAAAACTCATAAGTCATGTTTATTATAATGTACGTCTTTACGCACATCAAGTATTCCCTGCTCAAATTGATATCTAAGAAGACTAAAATTCATTTATACAAAGTTGCAATTTTATAAAAGGGATTATATAATTTTATGAATGCTATTTTTGTGGAGGTACAAGATGGAAATACGTCATTCAACCGAAGAAGATTTTGACCGGATTATGGAGATTTATGAACATGCCCGACGTTTTATGGCTAAACACGGTAATCCTAACCAATGGGGACCGACCAACTGGCCACCGAAAGAATTAATCCATTCTGATATTGCCGCTGGATACAGCTATGCCTGTACTCATGAAAACAGAATTGTCGGCACTTTTTTCTTCCAGCAGGGCAAAGACATTGAGCCTACTTACCATACAATAGAAGACGGCACATGGCTGACGGACTCTGCATATGGCGTGATTCACCGGTTGGCGGGCGATGGAACCGTGAATGGTATCGGAAGTTTCTGTATCGAATGGGCTTATAAGCAATGCGGACACTTGCGTGTGGATACACACGGGGACAATCAGGTCATGCAGAATCTATTAGAAAAATGCGGATTTACTCATTGCGGAACGATCTATGTGGTTGAGGATAATTATCCGAGACTGGCATATGAGAAGATATGAGGCATGGTTGAAGGGAACGATTAGATTATGGAAAGCATCGGTTTATTATTTACCAAACAGGATATTTGTTATTTCAGGAATACTGCACTATAATCGGAGTGTAAGTAGCAAAAAGAAACTATTGAAATGAGCTATTATCCTCATACAGAAAGGCATATCTATGACTAAAATACTACTGTTGGAAGACGATGTCAGCCTCATAGACGGGTTGGAATACTCACTGCAAAAGAACGGATTCATCGTAGAGACCGTGCGCACCGTGAACGATGCATTGGGCAGAATCATTGACCCATCAAGTCATTTTAAGCTGCTCATTCTCGACGTCACCCTGCCCGACGGAACCGGCTTTCAAGTCTGCGAAAAGGTGCGGGAACAAAATAAGCAGATTCCTATTATTTTCCTCACAGCCTCCGACGAAGAAGTGAATATCATACGCGGGCTCGACTGCGGTGGGGACGATTACATCACGAAACCTTTTAAGATTGGAGAGCTCTGCTCACGAATCCGCGCCCTGCTTCGGCGGGCTCAAACTTTCGTAGAGACAGCTTCCGTTTCATACGAACCTCTCACAGAAACACCTGCCGCATCGTCCACTGCAGCTCCTTCGATCCTTACATCCGGTAGTCTTACCATCGATCTTACGGCAAGCCGTGTAACACTAAACGGTACTCCCATAGAACTGACCAAGGCAGAATACCGCCTGCTCACCCTGCTTGTGAGAAACGCAGACCAGATCGTTACCAGAGAAATTATTCTGAATGAATTATGGGACAATGCAGGTGATTTCGTAGATGATAACACATTATCCGTATATGTGCGGCGGCTCCGCGAAAAGATCGAAACAGATCCCTCGCACCCGAAATATCTTACTACCGTCCGCGGCTTCGGTTATAGATGGGAGGAAAATTCATGAAAAAAATACATCTCAGCCTCATGCATGACCGCCAGATCAGAAGATACTACACTTTTCTGATTACCTTCTGCCTCCTGCTCCTTATAACAGCTGTACTTTTCTGCGGACGGCTGACCGGCTCCGCCAAAACCATGCTCCTGTCCCACGATGAAGCAATTGCTTCCTCTCTGATCGAACAGGGCGTTCCCGAAACGATAATTGCAAAAGCCCTCGCTGACATAGATACTGCCCACACACAGGAAGGCACAGCTCTTCTTTGGAAACTCGGAATCCGTCCATCTCTGGATGCGCAGTTTCTGCCCCATCTTGACGCTTTTCAAAAGAACGCATGGCACTTTACTTTTGCTGCCCTGCTGCCTATATGCTTCCTTCTTCTTGGCATCAGTCTCCTTTTCCTGAATAGAAGAGACAGATTATACCGCCAAGCTTTTTCCATCATTGACAAATATATCGATGGCGACTATTCCTGCCATCTGCCCCAGACAGATGAGGGTACTGTCTATCAGCTCTTTTCCTCCGTGGACAGGCTCGCCACCATGCTTCAGGCACAGAATGAAACGGAATATAAATCGAAAATCTTCTTGCGAAATACGATCTCTGATATCTCCCATCAGCTTCGTACACCGCTTGCGGCGCTCTCCATGTATCAGGAAATTATGGAAAATGAACCCGATCATCCCGCTGTCATACAGAAATTCACGGCTAAAACTGAACTTGCCTTAAAGCGCATGGAGCAGTTGATCGAGTCCATGCTTAAAATCACCCGTTTGGACGCCGGAAGTATTGTTTTTGAGCAAAAAATCTGCAATCTGCCGGAGCTGGTCTCACACGCCATAAACGACTTAACAACCCGCGCCAGAGGCGAATACAAAGAAATCATATTGGAAGGTTCTTCTGAGGAAACTCTTGTCTGCGACCCTTCATGGACAAGTGAAGCCATTGCGAACATTGTCAAAAATGCACTGGACCACACAACCACTAACAGCATAATCCGGATTTCATGGGACTCCTCACCCATTACTTCCCGAATCATAATCTCCGACAACGGTGACGGCATCGCTCCCGAAGATATCCATCATATTTTCAAACGCTTCTACCGGAGCCACAAATCTTCGGACGCACCGGGCATTGGTCTGGGACTCCCCTTAGCCAAGTCAATCATAGAAGGCCAAGGCGGTACAATCTCCGTCCAAAGCACCCCAGACATGGGAACGACTTTCACAATCCTATTCACCCCATAACCATACCCCACCACCTTACAAACTTGTAAGCTTAAATTCACTTATCTGTAAGCTCCTCCTGCTATGATAAATGCCATAGGGTTTATTCGATACCCCCTATAATCCATCACTACAAGAAAGGAACTTTTACTCACCATGAACATCTTACAAGTACACAACCTATGCAAAACCTACGGCAAAGGCGAAACACAGGTAAACGCCCTTAAAAACGTATCTTTTACTCTCGAAAAAGGTGAATTCTGTGCGGTAGTGGGTGAATCCGGCTCCGGTAAGAGCACACTTTTAAACTGCGTCGGTGCCCTTGACTCTCCGACCTCCGGTCAGATCCTCATCGACGGAAACAATCTGTTTACGATGAAAGAAGAAGAGCGCACCATATTCAGAAGACGGAATATCGGCTTTATTTTCCAGTCTTTTCAGTTGGTCGCAGAATTAAACGTGGAGCAGAATATCATATTCCCTCTTCTGCTTGATTACCGCAGACCTGATCCGGCTGACATTGAAGAAATGCTGGAGATTCTGGGATTAAAAGCCAGACGGCACCATCTGCCCAATCAGTTGTCCGGCGGTCAGCAGCAGCGCGTTGCCATCGGGCGCGCCCTGATCACAAAGCCCAAACTGATCCTTGCCGATGAGCCTACTGGTAATCTGGACAGCCGCAACAGCGGGGAAGTGCTTGACCTGCTCAGCAAAGCATCCAGACATTATCAGCAGACCATCCTCATGATTACACATAACAATAACTTAGCAGTATCCGCAGACAGGGTGCTTCGCGTGACAGACGGCTGTCTGGCAGATCTGGGGCAGACAGGCGGGAAAGGAGCGGTCTACAGAGATGAAAAATTATCTTGAACTCGTTCCACTTTATACAAAAGCACACAGAAAGCAGAACCGTATGTCCATCTTCTGCATCTTTCTGTCAGTCTTTCTCGTGACCACCATATTCGGCATGGCGGACATGTATATACGAAGCCAGCTTCTCAAGACAAAACAGGAGGACGGTAACTGGCACATCGCCTTAAGTAAAATCAGTGACGAAGAAGCCGCACTGGTTGCCGCGCGTCCTGACGTCAAGGCAGTCTCCTGTTACGGAACATTGAATTATCATCTGGATATGGGTTATCGGATAGCCGATAAGGACGTGGTTATTTGCGGAAGTGATGAAGCGCATGTGACAGAAATCTTTGCCGATACTATTACCGAAGGTTCTTTTCCGCAAAAAGAGAACGAAGCGCTCGTAAGCGGCAATGTAAAAAAAGAATTAGGACTTGCCATCGGCGATCAGATATCCATCCGTGACGCTTCAGGGACAGAATATTCTTACACCATATCCGGTTATGCCGACGATATGCCCATGGTCATGCGCAAAGACATCTACGCTGTAATCATGAACACTGCCGGATTCCGCGATTTCTATCCCGGTGTTGCCAATGGCGAGCCTGACGATTATGACAGTTGTTTCCTCGTCCAGTTTCGTAATTCCCACACAATACGGAAATCTATAGATGATATTAAAGAACAATTCCATCTGTCTCATGAACAGGTAGGAGAACAGGCAATGCTGTTGGGATTACTGGGACAGAGCGACGAAGGCAATTCGTTTATGATGATGATTTATGCTGCCGCCGCTGTCTTATCTGTACTTGTCCTGTTGTCAGGCATCCTCATGATTGCCAGCAGCCTGAACAGCAACATCGCCGGACGGACGGAATTTTTCGGGATGTTACGCTGTGTGGGCGCCACGCCGAAGCAGATTATACGGTTAGTCCACAGAGAGGCGCTTGGTCTGTGTACTTATGCCATCCCCGCCAGCATCATTCTTGGTATGATTGTCATCTGGGCGCTGTGCGCCCTTCTGCGAGCATTAAGTCCCATGTATTTTGCAACCATGCCCGCTTTTGCCGTCAGCATACCCAGCATAGCCGCCGGAACTGTTATCGGAATACTTACCGTACTTCTGGCTTCACGTGCGCCGGCGAAGAAAGCTTCCAAGGTATCCCCGTTAGCGGCGGTAACAGGCAGCGCCAATGATACGGCACCAGTACGCAAAGCCGCCAACACTGCCTTTTGTAAAGTAGATACCGCATTGGGCATCCATCATGCCAAGGCAGGCCGCAAAAACTTTTTGCTGGTAGTAGGCTCCTTCGCCCTAAGCATCATACTTTTCCTGTCCTTCTCTACAACTGTTGACTTCATGAAGCACGCAATTAAGGCGCTTAGTCCGTGGTCGCCGGACATCTCTGTGATAAGTCCTGACAACACATGCACGGTAGACCGTTCACTGCTGCCGGCATTGCGGGATAATCCTGTTATCAAAAGAGCATTTGGGCGGATGTTTGCCTATGACCTTCCCGCCGTAACAAACGGCAGGGAAAATACGGCAATGCTGATTTCCTATGAAGAACAGCAGTTTAAGTGGGCGAAGAAATACCTGCTTGACGGCTCTTTAAAAGAAGTACAGGAACAGACAGGAAGCGGTCTGATCGTGTCATCTCCACAATACGATAATCATTCCAAAATACAGGTCGGCGACACTGTAACCCTCACTATTGACGGGCATCCTGCAGAAATAATGATTACGGGCGCGGTATCGGAATGCCCTTTTAATACGCCGGACGGCGATATCATCATCTGTTCGGAAGATACGTTCAGACAATTAACCGGAGCCGAAGATTACACCATCATCGATATCCAGCTGACCGGAAAAGCTTCCGATGATGATGTTGATGCAATCCGCTCTTTGGCAGGGACTAGGTACACCTTCTCTGACCAGCGCATCGACAAACAGAGTGTGTTAGGCGCAAATTACTCATTTAAATTATTTATCTACGGTTTTCTGTTTCTGATTGCCATGGTCACGATCTGTAATATTATCAACTGCGTTGCCATGAGCGTAGAGGCAAGAATGAAACAGTACGGTGGACTGCGCGCTATCGGACTAAGCGACAGACAGCTTCGGAAAATGATTATCGCCGAGACAACTACTTATGCAGTGACGGGCGGCGTCTGCGGCATTATTCTGGGACTTATACTCAACAAAAAGCTGTTTGAAACTCTGGTCTCCTACCGCTGGGGTGAACCATGGAGCCTGCCCGCCGCAGAACTTGGCATTATTATTGGAATTGTCATGATTTCCGTGATTCTGGCGATACGCGGCCCGCTTAGGAAGATTCGTGAAATGTCAATCGTGGATACATTAAATGCACAGTAGAAAACCGGGGCAGGCGCTGACTGCTTCCTGCCCCGGTTTGGTCAATGTTCCATCAATATCCCGAAAAATAATTTTCCGTATAATACCGTGCCTGTGCGTGCCACAGTTCATAGTATTTCCCGTTTTCGTCTGCCACCAGAGAATCGTGTGTGCCCTGCTGAATGATTGCTCCCTCATGAAATACGACGATTATGTCGCAGAATTTGCAGGAGGAAAGGCGATGGCTGATATAAATTGCTGTTTTATCACCGGCAATATCATTGAACTTTGAGTAAATATCAGCCTCCGCAATGGGATCGAGAGCAGCCGTAGGCTCATCAAGGATGATAAACGGAGCATCTTTATAAAGTGCACGCGCAATGGCTATCTTTTGTGCTTCACCGCCCGAGATATTAACGCCGTTCTTATCATAATCCTTATACAAATAAGTTTCGATTCCGTCCGGCAGTTCCGAGAGTCTTTCAGCAAATCCGGCTTTTTTCAGCGAATCCATGACCCGCCCGCGGTCATAGGCAGTCTTGGACGCCACATTCTCGCCCAGCTTCAATGCAAAAAGCTGGAAATCCTGAAATACGATGGAAAAGATCATCATATATTCAGCGTAGTTATACTTGCGGATATCAATACCATTGAGCAGAATTTCCCCTTCCGTGGGATCATACAGGCGGCAGAGCAGTTTAATGAAGGTCGTCTTACCGCTTCCGTTCATCCCCACAACGGCCAGTCGTCTTCCTATTTCAAACTTTATATTGACATTGCGGAGGGCATAATTTTCGTTTCCGGGATACTTGAAAGAAACATTACGGAATTCCACTTCATATTTGCGGTCACGCCGTTTTTCCACGGTAAGACTGCCCTGATACATATTGTTCGGTATATCGAAGAACTCAAATACCGGAACAAGAAAGGCGGCGTTATTCCGCATATCTCCCAGCGCTGAAATCAGACCTGACATTCCGCCGGATACTTTGGTAATCGATGCAATATACCGTGCCACCGCGCCAAGCCCGAACGCTCCAGCCCACGCTTTCAGGCAGACGAAAGCATAGACAATACCTGTGAAAATCACCGAAACAGCCGACGATGCAGCATGATAAAGTCCCATAGGACCTCTTCCATATTTTGCCATAATCCCCTTTGAGCCAAAACTGTTCTCCCGGTTCTCCTTGTTATTTATATCACAGATTTTATCCTGTCTGTACATTCTTACATCTGTTGCAATCTCTCTGTGATAGCCGAGAGATCCGAAAAAACCATATAAGAGGTTTGCCCGGTTTAAAAATTTCACACTCAGTGCCCAATAGCTCTCCGCTTTATTGGAGAGAACCGGTGCAATATAGGTTATCATGAGCATAACAGCAATCATAAGCATAGCAAACAAGGGATTATTCAAAATAGTGTATGCTCCTGCGCTCTCGGGTACCCGGCTGCCAAACAGGGATACTGTCAATGAAAATCCACCCACAAGCGTAAATACGGAGGAACATAACTCTTCGTAGTCTCTGATCACCCGATTCATTCCCCATCCAGTGCCGCCCTGATTCTGGCGAATTTGGAAAAGAATCTCCGTAGTTCTGGCTTCATCCCGGCTCACATAATCCATGTCAAGAAGCTTCTCAGTAAAGAGTTGATTCACTTTCCACCAAACCCCCGCATTCTGCGTTTCCTTCCACTTGTTAAGCAATGCGGATAACAGGGAGATCGCAGCGGCAGACACAAGTGTGAGAAGCACAAGAAACCTCAACCGTCCGGCATCCCTGCTGCCTGCAAGCTCGTCGATTACAAGCGCTGAAAAACAGATGCCGGCATATGGTGTAAGGGCGTTCCATATTACGCTGAGCAGGCGTGAAAGTACCATCTGCGGATAACGCTTAAAGAATATACAAAAGGCACGATTGTTGAGCCTTATCATTTCGCCCCATGCCATAGGCTTTTTACTCATTTTCATCATCTCCTTCCCTGTAATACTTGCTTTGCACGTCATAGAGTCCGGCATATCTGCCGCCAAGTCTTAACAGTTCCTCATGCGTACCTTCTTCGAGAATTCCTGCATTGTCGATCAAAATAATGCGGTCACAGAAACGGGTGGAAGCAAGACGATGTGAAATGTAAATAGACGACCTGCCGCCTGTCACTTCATGATATTTTTGGTACATCTCCGATTCCGCAATGGGATCGAGTGCTGCTGTCGGCTCATCAAGGATGATAAACGGAGCATTTTTATAGAGCGCCCGCGCCAGCATCAGACACTGTGTTTCACCACCGGAAAGCAAAGTCGCCCCTTCATATACCTCGCGGTTAAGATATGTCTCATAACCGTCAGCCAGAGATTCAACCTTAGCACGAAGTCCCGCTTTTTCTATACATTCCCTCACTCGTTCCATATCAATACCGACATTGTTCTGTGCAACATTGACCGCTATCGTTCCTGCCAGCAAAGAAAAATCCTGAAAAACTGCTGAAAACATTGTATAATAGTCTGCACGGTTGTAATTTCGTATATCTTGGCCATCAAGTAGCACCCTGCCCCCGGTAGGATCGAGAAAGCCGCAGATTAGTTTGATCAGTGTTGTCTTGCCCGCCCCGTTTAATCCTACTACAGCAAGTTTCTCACCGGGATGTAGTGTGAGATTAATATTCGTCAGAGTATCCTGAGCAGCTCCCGGATAACGAAACGAGACACATTCAAGCCGTAGCTCATACTCTCTCTCTGCCTCCGCTTCAATATGCATGCCGCCATCAAACTGAAAGGGCTCATAATATTCCAGACACTCACGAATTGTAGAGATATCCATGGACTGCTTATACAGGGTGCCAAATCCGCTCAGGATTCCCGATACCCATCCGGTAAAACCACCAGCCGCGGTGAAATACAGGAGAAATTCTGCTACACCAAGTCCATCCCGGATCACTAGGGAAATCAGGAAAGCATATGCAATGGCGTTACGAAGAAATGTCAAAACCAGATCTGCAATTGGAGACCAGATATATACACCCTGTGCTTTTTTATGGAAGGCTGTATAGCTGCTCATTGCTTTTTCATGAAGCTCTTCAATCCATGTGCGAAGACCGAAGATACGGATATCCTTGGCCGCGCTTAAGTCTTCCACACGCATCGAAAGGTAATTCATATGTCTCTCGTATTCCGCTTCCTCCTCACGATGACGATATCCATATTCGTTCACGCAGTTACCTATAGAAAAGCTGACCACTGTTGTCGCAAGAATAACAACAATGAGGAAAGGCTTCACAGTTGTCAGCAGGCTTACATAGATTAAAAATCCGAAAATATTGGTTGTCAGCATTGTCAGCGTTGTCCATATGGCTTCTGTTGCCTCATTGCTGGAATATGTGCACTCACGGGATTTGATAAGCAGTTTTATGAATTTGTCATCATCAACATTGGGATAAGATGTGTTTACTGCTTTTCTGTTTAAAAGATGTGCAATCTCAGCACGAAGGCTGATTCTGCCAAACAGCGTGTTCGTATTCACATAGGCGGATGCCGCCGATACGAGCATAAGGCCGATGACAAAGCCTGCAATAGTCAAAAACAACTCCCCCGCGGAAACATGTCTTTCCACCGCTGACAGTATCGTGGGAGAGACATATAGATTGATAAGATTTAAAGCGACTGCCAGTAGTGCGGAAAGCAGACTGAGAATAATCACCTTTTTTTCTTCTGAAGTCCACGCCAGTTTTATCATAAACCATAAATTCTGCCACATATTATACTTCGTCTTAACGGCTTCAGCCTTTTTCAGTTTTCGCTTTTCTTCCTTAGCCATACAAAAGTACCGTCCTTTCCGGGAATAACCTTATCATAAAAAATCGTCCCCGGATTATTCTGGGGACGAATCGTTATTTCCGGGTGATGAATTGCAATCTTTACATCTGCGGAAGCAATATTTCTGTTGTAAATGCCCCATCCTCACTGTTACGGCTGATATATCCATCCAGCCGCTCCACAATGGTATCAATCCGAACCAGACCGAAGCCGTGTCCTTCGCCTTTTGTACTTCGGAATAGTTTTCCCTCTTTTTTCATTTTCTTTCCGGCAGTAAAATTAGTGATGGAAATATAAAGCTGCGTATTCCGCAGATCCATATATAAGCGGATTACCCGCTGTTCCTCCGGAAGTTTCATACTGGCTTCGATTGCATTATCAAACAGGTTTCCGATAATACAACACAAGTCAATTTCTGACAAGTTCAGTTTCACGGGAATACATGCATCAGCTATAACTTTGACATTCTTAGAGTTTGCCAGTGAAATTTTTGAATTCAGTATAGCATCCGTCATGGGGTTTCCTGTTTTAATGACGGTATCCACGGTAGTCAGGTCATCATCCAGAAGATCAAGATACCGTTTGATGGCATCCCAGTTTTCCGATGCCGCATACGCTTTCATCGTCTGAATATGATTGCGGTAATCATGCCGCCACCCACGAATCTTGCGATACATATTGTCAATTTCCCGATAATGTGTTTCAGTCAGTTCATGTTGGTATGCGGCAATCTGTTGATCAATTTTTTTAGAAAAGAATCCCATATGTCACCTCATATTGATAATTGCCCGATTAACACCTTCGTAGGCACCTCTGGGCAGAGGAATAGCTGTACCATCATTCAACCTGATTTCTGCCTTTGTGACGCGTCCTATTAGTGTCAGATTGACTATCACGGAACGGCTGACACGAAAAAAACGATCATCCAGCTCCTTTTCCAATTCACTCAGCGTCATTTTTACCGTCAGGTCATCAGAAGCATGGATGGTCACATAATTGCCATACACATCGGCATACCTGATTTGATATACAGGAATACGAACCATTTCACCACCAATCATAAGGTTCATAATTTTCTCGTTTTTTAACAGCTTTTCAACTGCCCGGTCAAGGACTGAAAACAGCTTGTCCTTCCCGACGGGTTTCATCAGATAATGAAGAGCCGCTACTTCATAGCCCTCGAAAATATAATCAGAATATCCTGTGATGAAAACAATTTGAACGGTATCATTGTCACGACGCAGCTTTTTTGCCATGGCTACACCATCCATAGTTCCCATTTCTATATCAAGAAGTAAAATGTCATAATCGTTCTTCCCGGCATAGTGGAACAGGAAGTTTTCTGCAGAAGAAAAAACGGAAATCTGCACCGTGTGACCGGTATTGATTCCCCAACTGTTTACTAAGCCTGATATAAATTGTCTGTCTGCATCGGAATCATCACAGATTGCAATCTTGTAATTCATATTTTCACCGTCCCTGCGACTATAAACCGCAGCCTGTCATCAGATTATCTTAGAATGTCTCAACCTTTTAAATCCAATTTATTGAACTGCTTAATGTTGTTATCTTACCACAAATGCACATACTATTCTATTAAATTCTGCCCTGCACAGTTTTTAGTTCTTGAAAAACAAATATACCGGTTGAAAGTTTTTGCTACAAATGATATATTCTTATCGTAGTGCTCTTTTATAATCCACAACATTATATTGTATTCAGACTATAAGGAATAACCTTCAATGGACAGAACATCTATCATCAACCGCATCGGAATTGAATACCATACCTCCAACATCGAAAACGGCGAATACAGCTATATCAAGGCAGCGGGATCAAAAAAGAATCTGATCAAAGCACTGGGTGGGCGTGTGCCTGAGCATTATAAATTAGATATCCGGTTCGAGGACAGTGATACTGTCATTCTCGTCGAGACAAAGCAGAATCATCTCACATCCACTGACGAAGACCAGCTTCGGGAATATCTTCTGGAAGAGCGTGCCATAAATTACGGGAAGAAATGCATCTGTGTGTTAGCCAGTATCCTCCATGATACAATCAAGGTTTGGAAGTCTGCGGTAGACTCTGAGCATCTTCTTCCCGAAGAAACGGTTCTTGATACCATGGCACACTACAAATCTTTATTTTATATGAATAAAGTAAATGACCGTGAAAAAGTCCTTAAGAAAACATATGCACTTAACGAGCTTCTTCATAAAATGGATATCGACGAGAAACTGCGAAGCCAGTTTGTCGGCACTATCCTTTTATATATCAAAAAGATCGTGCAGAATGAAGGCGCCTCCAAAATCGATAACGCCCTCCGTGAGAAACTGAATGCTCATTGGCAAATGACTTCCAGCGAAGAAATCATAGCCGCAATCAAGAATACCCTCAACGGTCTTCTCAACGACTCCGATCATAAAACAAAGAAGATTGAGCTTCTGCAAAATAACATTCTCAACAACCAGAAAATTAAGAAGCTGACACTTGCCAACTGGATTGAAATTTTAAACACCGTATTGATGGATATCTATAAATACATTGACGCCGACAGTTCAGAGGGACAGGATATCCTCAATATGTTTTTTATCGCTTTTAATAAATACACCGGAAAAGCGGATAAGAACCAAGCTTTTACGCCCGATCACATCACAGAATTCATGTGCCGTCTGACGGAAGTTGACAGAACAAAGGTCGTTCTGGACGGTACCTGCGGGAGCGGTTCGTTTTTAGTACAGGCTATGGTCAAAGAGTTTGCAGACTGCTCCAGAGGTAAAACCGAAGCCGAGGCAAAGGCACTTAGGGAAATCGTTTCAGGCAGCCATATATACGGTATCGAAGCAGACGAGAATGTCTACGGTCTTGCCACTACCAATATGCTGATTCACGGTGACGGAAACAGCAATATCAAATTGGCAAGTCTCTTTGATTGTAAGAAATTCATCGAAACTGCCAATCCCGACATTATCCTGATGAATCCGCCTTACAATGCAAAACCCATCGGAATCCCTGAGGCATATAAATCTACATGGGGAAAAGCAAAAGAGAGCAAGGAAGATCCCACAAAAGGTTTTGTATTTATTCAATTTCTCTCGGATGTTATCAAAGAAATGAACACCAACCGGGAAAAGAACGGAGAATCCCACAAAGAAGTAAAACTTGCTGTCCTCCTTCCGGTTTCAGCCGCAATCGGGACAAGCAGACTGCTCACTGATGCGAAAAAAAGGATGCTTGAAAACAATACGCTGGAGGCTGTATTTACTCTTCCGGATGAAATCTTTTATCCGGGCGCCTCCGCATCGGCATGCTGTATGCTGTTTACTCTTGGCAGACCTCATGTCAATGCTGATAAAACCGCAAAGGAAACCTTTTTCGGATATTGTAAAGAAGACGGTTTCAAAAAGAAAAAGAATCTGGGACGCATTGAACAGTTCGATTCCGACGGCAACAGCAAATGGAAAGCGGTTGAGCAAGAATGGCTCCGCCTGTACTGGTCCAAAACAGCCATTGACGGATTATCTGCTACTGCTGTCGTTGACGGTAACTCGGAATGGCTGTGTGAAGCGTATATGAAAACAGATTACAACAAACTGACCGAATCCGATTTCCAACAGACAATAAATAATTATCTTGCATATCTGATCAGGGAGGGTAAGATTCATGAATCTTAGCATAAGCGATTGGAAAGAATTTAAGATATCTTCTCTCTTTACGATTTATAACGGAAAAGGTATCACAAAAGAAGAAATTACTGAGCATCCCGGTACATTTGCCGTTGTTCAGAGCGGAGAAGAGAATAATGGAATACTCGGAAAAATTGATCTCGATTATTGCAAAAACATGAATTATACACTGTCAGAAAAGCCGTGCCTGACCGTTGCAAGAAGCGGCTGCGCCGGTTACGTCTCCTATCAGCCCGACGGTTGCGCAGTCGGTGATTCTGCCAAACTCCTGATATCAAAATACGAAAATGCTAATAACAGCCACTATATATTTTTACGGACTGTACTGGCTGCCAACAGATTTAAATACGCATACGGTCGTAAAGTGACCGAAGAAAAATATATGAATGACAGTGTCAGACTTCCCGTCAGGCACAATCCGGACGGAACTCTGTTTATCGATGAAACACATACATATTCTGAATCAGGATGCGTACCTGACTGGAAATTTATGGAGAATTATATTCATTCGCTTCATTATAAGCCGGTCACTACAAAGAATAAACCTAAATGTGCACCCGATTTAAACGTGCATGACTGGAAAGAATTTAAAATATCAGATATTTTTACAGTAAAGTATGGCGTTAATCTTGAACTCAATGCTTGCATTGAAGCGGACAGAAATGACCTTGAATCTGTAAATTTTGTTACAAGAACTGCCGAAAATAACGGCGTATCGTCCCGGATCAAAATAATGGATCATATTTCACCCCTGAAAGACGGATTGATTAGTGTTGCCGCTGGCGGCAGTGTCTTGTCAGCCTTTTATCAAAATGAACCGTTTTATAGTGGACGCGATCTGTATACACTTGATAGCAAGACAGATATTTCGCCAGCATCCAAGCTCTTTCTCATTACTGTCATTGAACAAAACAAGTATAAATACAGTTACGGACGTCAGGCAAATAAAACATTATCGAGACTCATTATACGCCTTCCCATCCGACGTAATACAAACGGGACTCCGTACATCGATGCTGCCCGCACATTCTCTAAATATGGATTTGTTCCTGATTGGCAGTTTATGAACGATTATATTCGTTCATTACCGTATGGTGACAGAATCTGAATTTTTATAGATCAAACTCTCTGAACAGCTTATCCCTGTATTTCTTATCTTTCAGTGCACGTTTCAAATCCTGCAGGCGATTCTGCTCCAACAGGATACTGGTCAGGCCGGATAGTTGTTCTATACCTTGCTCTATTCCTTCCTCTCTCCCCTCCATCCGGATTGTTCTTTCATACTTCTCCACATCAAACTCTTCCAATAACATTCCCAACACCTCCGCCCGATAGTTTTTTAATACCTCGTACAAAACACCATGGTTCATGCAATAATCAATTGCCTCACTAAATGCTTCCTGTGCATCCAGACCATCTGCTATATACTGTCTGGAAACAGCCACAAACTGAGCATATTCTTTCAACACGGAACACCGCTCCAACAACTCACTATTATGTCCATAATTAATATTAAGCATCCGCACCGTCAATTCAACACACGACTTCTGTTCCTTGGCGACAAAAGCATCCGACAGTTTCAAAAGCTCCTCATCCGGCGCATCTTTTTCCCCATTATAGAACACGATACATTGTGGTGTCGGCAATGGTATCAGCGTTGTACCGTACAGACTCATTCCCATCTGTTCAATCAATTTCTGATATTCTTCCGCCAGATAAATCAGAAACCGAACCGGCATATTCAGATTATATGTACTCTGATGCTCGTATAAATTCAATGTTCCTGCCAGAACAAATGCAAGGTCATTCTTCATCACTACATAAACGACGCTCTCGATCGTTACTATCTGCAACTGTGCCGCATCCGTATAAGTCGTACCGTTTAATGCATTATATAACTGTAAAAGCGCATCCCTGTCTTTCTCAAACAGGAAACGGAACAGCCGGTCTTTGACTGCGTGTTGAACTTTTCTCCTGCCCCGCCACCCAATCTTTCCATATCGAAGGAGAAACCCTCTCACCCTATCCCCAGCTATTGCATTTTTCTTTTTGCTCTTCGTTTTCTCTGTTACATCTTCCTTTTGCATATCATCATCCTCCCATGCACCGGCAGGATAACGATATGCCTCACATCTGCATTTTCTCACGTCCCTGCCCTATTTTATTAATGTCTGAAAAATTTGACAGAAACTGCCCAGATGTGCAAGACGCACATTATTTAGAATTTTTCTGATGAATATATTGTATATAATACAAGATTTGCTGTCAATCATTTTATAAAAATTTATACAGTAAATAATTATGCAATATTCTTATCAATAAATTCTCTACTGCCGGGCAGTACTATCCTCTGCACCACGCCCCTGCTGATAAGCCGTTCTTATAATATCGTCAATCTTCGCTTCCTGAAGCCCCACTTCTTTGATAGGCGCTGTATGAGAAATGTCTTCAATCAGCTGGGCGGCGGTAATCTCATCCTTTCTGAATTTATAGACAGCTCTGGCTTCCTCCACAGAAACTAACTCCGCCTTCGGATGCCGGATCATGGCAGGACGATAAAAATCAATGACGAGCTGGCGATATGGAGCGATCCTGTCCACCAGTTCATCCAGCGAGCCATCCTCGATGATCTTTCCGTCATTTATGATAATCAACCGTCTGCACAGTTCCTGAACATCGCCCAGATCATGAGTCGTTAGGATAATTGTTGTCTTGCTGCGTTCATTAATCTCCTTGATGAACTTCCGGACGGAATATTTCGCCTCCACGTCAAGACCAATTGTCGGCTCGTCGAGAAAAAGAATCTCAGGTGAATGGAGCATTGCCGCCACCAAATCACCCCTCATCCGCTGTCCTAATGAGAGCTGACGCACTGGTGTATCGATAAATTCACTGATCTTAAAGATTTCATCCAGCATTTCTATATTCTTTTCGTAAAGGGCATCATCAATCTGATAAATCCGCTTCAACAGATCGAAAGTCTCGCCCAGACGCAGATTCCAATTCAATTGACTGCGCTGCCCGAATACAACACCAAGGTTCTTTACCACCCGCTTACGCTCCTTCTGCGGCGATATGCCGTTAATCAGAATCTCACCGCTGGTTGGCTGCATAATGCCCGATAGCATCTTCACTGTGGTGCTCTTCCCAGCGCCATTGGGACCGATATAGGCTACGATATCCCCCTTTTCAATCTCAAAAGAGATGTCGTTCACAGCTCTGACATATTCAACGTCCTGCACGAAGAGATTTTTCACCGCGCCCTTAAGTCCTTTATCTTTTTTAACCTTTTTATATTCTTTCACCAGATGGCTGACTTCGATGATATTCATGAAATTTTCTCCTTTTTTTCTTCAATATATCAATTAACTTCCCGCACTCTCATACCTGTACATCCCAACACGGAACAGACCACAGCTTAGTGCAAACATGACCACACCCACTCCCAGACTGATGACTGCCATAGGAACCGGAATTACGCTCCCCTCCATTCCTAAAATGTCTTTTACAGGATAAAAGGTAATCCATGCAAGAGGCAGGAAAAACGTGAACAATACCTGCGTCCATTTCGGATAGATTGTAAGAGGGTACATGGACACCCGCTCAAAGAGTTCCCCAACCATGTCCGTGAAATTCGCCGTACTCTTTGTCCAGAATGAAAGCGAACCACAGAAAATCCAGACCGCCCCTCTGATCAGCGTCGCACCGGTCAGGGTGAACAAGATCATAGCAGTATTCGCAAAATTCACCGTCAGATGTACCTTTGCACAGCCATAGAAAAATACCATCAGACCGGGAATCATATCGGTAATGCCGATTAAGTTGAAATCCTCGAACAAAAACTGGAACAGCACCCCCATAGGCCGAAGCAGGAACATATCATACTCCCCCTCAATCACACAGTAAGGCATATACCATGTCTGGATAAAAAATACCACCACCAGCCCATGGCTTAAAACTGACATGCCGTATAGAAATGCCATGCTCTCATATCCCCAACCGCCCAGACTGCCAAAGGAATCCACCACGAACTTGATGGTGGCAAACCCCACCACCCATTGAACACAGTTTGCAAGTACATGTCCGATCAACATGAACGGATATTCCATCTGGGACTGGATGGCAAGCCTCGTAAGAGCCGCCGCCACTGAAACGTAATATTTAATTTTTTTCCACATAAATCAACCTCCCTGAATCAGGACAGACGCTGCCGCCTTTTTCTGCACGGTAATAAATATCAGCCACAGCGCTGCACACCATAATAACTGAAACACTATACGTAGCAGCATTTCCCCATACGTATATCGGCCGATATAAATTCCAAGGGGAAGCTGGTAAATATTTACAAAAGGTAAAACCTCAAGAACTGCCCGCAATCCTTTGGGAAAGAACCAGAGGGGAATGACACTGCCTGAGAGCAATTTCATAATAAATCCCTTCACATTCCTTACCGGTCCCATACTGATCACCTTGAAGGCACACATTCCTAAGAGCGCCGCCAGTATCCAGTTGATCAGATAGCCGATGGAGAAGCTTAGGAGAAATAGTATAAAGTGGACAGTCGATGCGGGCACAGGCAATCCAAACATCACAGTTCCAAGAATAAGCAACGGAACTGCAATTTGAAAAAAGGCAACCACCATATCACCTAGATCCTCTGCCAGATAGATGCCATAGATATTCACCGGTTTTAACATATCAAGAGCCACACTGCCGGACCTGACGCTGCTCTCAATCCGTCCTTCCACGCCCATAGTCAACAGATTCCCCATGATGACAGATATGATAGTATAAGTAATCATATCCTGTTCCCCGACTCCTAATACGGCTCCCGCCCCGCCATATGCTGCCTTCCAGAAACATGCCATGGCAAACATGAACAGGCATTGGACCAGAATGGCAGAGATGACATTGAACCGGTAAGCCAGCGCAGACTGTATCCGGATCTTTACAATAAATAAATAGGCTTTCATCAAATACAAACCTCCTGATTTTCCAAAATAAAACGGGCAAGCCCGTTTACATAATTTTGCTATGAAATGTTATGCATCCCACCAGACCCGAAATGAGCCATGAAATTTCCTATGGCATAAAAAGTGCATCATGCCATCCCAGTTATAAATGCTTCTGATCCGGCACAATGCACATAAAAAACAATATCACTAAGCGTTGACAGCCTGCTGCTGTCCACCATACTTCTAAAACTTGTCAATCAACTCCCGCACTTCCTTCTCCTCCGGCATCACGCGAAGCGCTCCCTTACGTGTCGTGATAATGGAAGCTGCCGCATTGGCAAATGTAAGCATCTCTTTCAGCTTTTCTTCGTCCATATTATGTAAACCATATTTCAACACATAATTCAAACAGCATCCGCCAAAAGTATCTCCAGCTCCTGTAGTCTCGATGGTATTCTCCTGTATAAACGGTTTTACCTCCACACGCAGGTCTTTGTAATAAGCACGGCTTCCTTCTCTGCCCATAGAAAGCATAATCAACGGAATATCATACTGCTTCCGCAGTTTGGCGATACCTGAATCATAATCCTCTTCTCCGGTAAACCACTGTATCTCATTGTCGGAAATTTTCAGCACATCGCATTGTGCCAATCCGTAAGCAACCTGCTCTTTAGCATCATCGAGGGATTTCCATAAAGGCTCTCTCAAGTTAGGGTCAAAGGAAATCACTGCCCCCGCCTCCTTTGCAGCTGCAATCGCCTTCTTCGTGGCATTTCTCACTTTTTCATGAGTCATGGACAGCGTACCGAAATGAAAGATGTTTGTATCCTTCACCAATTCCACCTGCACTTCATCCTCTTGTAACATCATATCCGCACCGGGATTTCTGTAGAATGAGAAATCTCTGTCACCATCAGGAAAAGTTTCCACAAACGCCAATGTAGTCCTTACTTCCTCATCCATCACCAGATTAGATGTATCTATTCCTACTTCTTCCAACGTCTTCTTAAGCCGGTTTCCGAAAATATCCTGCCCCACTTTGCCGATAAAAGCTGTTTTCCTACCCAATTTCGTTAACATGGACAACACGTTACAGGGCGCACCGCCGGGGTTCGCCTCATAGATTGGATTCCGCTGCCCGCTTGTTCCGTTTTCCGTAAAATCAATCAACAATTCGCCTAATGCAACCACGTCATACTTTTTCATGTCCGCCGTCTCCTTTCAGCCCGATGCTCCCGTTTAGTCTGTTCCATAACCACTACCGCAACTCATATTTTACCACATCCATCACGACTTCGCCATCGGCAAAGAAAGAAATTCCGTTCGCCGCAAGATCAGTATACATAGTCGCTGTGAGCACATACTCGCCATCATTTACGAAGACCTCCACACTGAACTTATCCAGAATAATCCTCATCTTAATATTTCCGTCCTTGTTATTCACAAGGCAGCGGCGCTGATGAATGATCGCCCTTCTGGAGCCGGAAAATTTCCTATCCACTTTAACAATTGACTCATACGGTCTAAAACTGATCGAAGTCCGATATGTGTCATCCTGCGCAAACCTGACTGCAAATCTACGATAGACATTCGCCGCATCTGCCGGGCGGACCGTCACTTCCATATCGACTTTGCGACCATCCACGCCTGCAAGCCTGATCACATCCGTAAATGTAACATTTTCATGCCGTACTTCCTCCCCACGCAGTTCTTCCAGTTCCCGTATAGGTCTTTGATACAAACGATTATTCTGTATAAAAAGTTCTCTGGGCAGGCTCATCTGTCCGAGCCACGGCTGATCGGGCGTGTGAAGATTACAGGTATCCCAGTTCTGCATCCATCCAATCATAATTCTTCTGCCGTCCGGTGTAAGAATGGTCTGCGGTGCATAGAAATCAATTCCGTAATCAATCGCCTGATCGTGTTCCTCTGTAAAAGTATCGGTCTTATCATCATAGGAACCGATGAGACAGAGTGTACCGTTACCGTTATGATATTCAAATCCCTGTGGGAGCATATCTTGCGGGCTGGTCAGCACAACGCCCTTCCCGTCCAACATAAAGCAATCCGGACACTCCCACATCTTGCCAAAACGCTTGTCGTTAGCCGCCAGTATCTTCTCGTAGTTCCAGTGGACGCCATCAGGACTGCTGTACAAAAGAACCCTTCCGTCCCCTTCCTCCGTACAATTTCCTACCACACAGCGATAGGTTCCGTCTGCTTTCTGCCACATTTTCGGATCGCGAAAATCAAACTTACTTCCTCCCTGCGGCAAATCTTTTCTCGTAAGCACCGGGTTTCCCGCATATTTTTCATAATCGATGCCGTCACCAACCGCGACACACTGCGTCTGGATATCGCGCGTACTGCCGTCCGGCTGTGTCTCTCTGGCAACACCTGTATATAGCAGCAAATGCCTTCCGTCCGGAAGCACTACCGCACTGCCGGAAAAACAGCCGTCTCTGTCATAATCCATATCAGGCGCTAATGCCGCCGGGAGATATCTCCAATGCAGTAAATCCGTACTCACCGCATGTCCCCAGTGCATTGGTCCCCAATGAGAATCATAGGGATGGTACTGATAGAACATATGATATTCACCTTTATAATAGGAGAAACCGTTAGGATCATTCATCCATCCCACGCGCGTCGCCAAGTGGAAATCCGGTTTGGCTTCCTTGTCAATCTTTCTCTCCATCGTCTCTTCATATCTTCTTGCATCACGCAAAGTCTGGCTTATCATACTTTACCTCCATGTCAAAGCAACCATTATATTTCTATTATAACCTATCTCATCAACAATTCCATAATAACCCAATATCAAGACATATGCTACACTTTATATTACTCTGCACTCTCCAGTCCGGCATACCGGTTATACGCATTCTGGTATACATCCAGAAGTTTATCCATACCGCACTTATTTCTCAAATGCTCAATGTAGGCGTTCCACTCTTCATCTGTGGGCCCGCCGTTTTTCAGCCACAAGCCTTCCTGCTCGGACACCGCGCTCTCAAAATTAGCCTTATACCAGTCGATATCATCCAGCTCTCTTCCCGTGAACACACAGTCAACCGGATAGGTCGTAGTATCGTCAACATAGGGCATCCAGAAATCGTATAGGTCAGTCAGACGCTCAATGGCACGGTCTTCCATCTTAAAAGTAGTCTTATAGTAGTCGCTGAGAATCAATTTCGGTCCTGCCACCTCACACTCACCTTTTAACTCACCGGAACTTTTACCATATTTTTCGCGGCTCTCATCATCGGAAATACTCAGCCAGACGCCTTCATCATCCTGTCCCGTAAAATAAGTACCGATTGGACCATACTGGAGCTGCATAACATTTTCCGGAGCATACCACATATCAAAGAATTTTAACAAATTAGCCGGGCTCTTACAAGCTTTCGTGATATTGAGCTGTCCACTGTTGATACCGCCGCCAGTACGGATTGTCACGTTGTGCGTACCATCCGGACCGTCCAGAATCGGCAGGAACACATAATCTTTCGCATAATCGCCCATCAGCTCCTCAATATACCACCATGTCGAAACGCCCACATAACCCTGAGAGCATTTGGAGATTAACTGTGTATCCGACTGGCTGAACATCTCAAGGTCCATCAACCCCTCCGCATACCAGTCGTGGAAATAGGTGAGCGCCTCCCGATACTGATCTGTTACACACATAAATTCTACTGTACCGTCACCTTTCAGGACAAGATCGTTGCAGACATCATTTGGCCAGTTCGTAAAACCGAAACCTGCGTAGAAGATATTCTGTCCCCAGCACCACTGATCGAATCCCGTACTCATCGGGATTGTACTTCCCGGATCATTTCCGTAATATTTGGCGCTCATGTCATTATCCTTAAAAGCCTTAAGCGCAGTGTGAAGTTCATCAAGCGTCGTGGGTACTTCCAGTCCCAGATCATCCAACCATGCCTTATTGATCATGGCAAACTGCGGAATCGAATAAATACTGTAATCTTCCGCGGCACCGATACCTGCCGTTCCCATACGCTCTCCTGCCGGAAGTCCGTAGATATATCCGTCATCCATGGTGATGGCACTCTTGATATCCGGATTTTCTTCCAGAATTTTACTCAAATTAGGCATATATTCTTCTGTCAGATAAGGAGTCAGGTCAATAAATGTACCATCATCCCCATAACGTGAGATATCATAGTTACTGAATCCGACACCCATAAAAGCATCCGGAAGTTCATCACCCGCGATACGGATATTGACCTGCTCTGCCAAAGACTCACTCATGGTCGTCCAATCAATACTGATCCCTGAATCACTTTGAAGCTGGTTTAACACCACATTATCGTCATATCCCGGACTGAGTGCACTCTGGGCGCCCATAATAGCAAACTGCGTCTGAGACGTATCCGTGTTTGCAACACCTTTCTCATGATGTCCATAATCTTTATTTCCGCACGCCGTCATGGACAATACAAGAGTTACTGCAAGCGTACAGGATACAAGCTTTTTTCCGTAATTGCATTCTTTCCACTTTCTCATAATCTGATTTCCTTTCTGCGATTAGCCTTTTACCGCACCAGCCATAAAGCCTTTTTCAAAATACTTCTGTACAAACGGATAAATAATCAACATCGGCAGAGCCGCTATAATAATGGATGAGAACTTAATCATCTCTGTCATCTTATTCAATTCGGCAAATCCGCCAGATATGGTGCTCGCCTGACTCGCACTTGCAGAACTCTTGATAAGGATATTCCTCAGTACAAGCGGCAGAGGCGCTTTGTTTGGTGAAGGCAGATAAATCATCGATGTAAACCAGTCATTCCAGTAAGCTACCATACTGAACACTACCATAACCGCCATAATGGAGCGGCTTAAAGGTACAACGATCTTAATAAACGTCGTCCACTTGGAAGCACCGTCTATGTTCGCCGCCTCAACCATTTCTTTCGGAATACTGTTCTCGAAGAAATTCCTCACGATGATCATATTGCCGACTGCAACACCGCCCGGTAAAAACAGCGCCCACATATTGTTGATCAATCCTGTCTGCTTTACAACTAAGTAAGTAGGAACCATACCTCCGCCGAAGTACATCGTAATGATGAAAAAGATACTTAAAAGTTTTCTGCCCGGCAGATCCTTCACACTCAGAGGGTAAGCTGCCAGATAAAGTACCACAACGGAGAATACCGTACCAATGATCGTGTACTTAAAACTATTAAAAAGTCCTGTCAGAATACTCGGATCCGCAAATACCGATTTATAACCATCCAATGTAAACTGGCTTGGCAAGAGGAATGTCTTACCTGCATATACATCATATGGATTTGATACGGAAGCAATCAACACATAGTATAACGGATATGCAACAATGAACAGGATAATGGTGCAGATCACAACAAGAATAATGTCACTGCTTTTTTCTGAAAGTCCTGTCAGCTTTCCGGATTTTGTATTTGCTTTCATGCCACACCTCCTATATGAAACTCGTGTCTTCTGATATCCTGCCGGCTATCTTATTCACCGCAATCAACAGGATAATATTGATCACCGTATTAAACAAACCCACCGCAGTGGAATAACTATACTTGGCGTTTTCGATACCTTGTTGGTAAACATAGACCGCAATGACATCGCTCGTCGCCTTGTTCAAATCTGTCTGTAAAAGCCATACTTTCTCGAAACCGACATTCATCAGACCGCCTGCACTCATGATCAGATTTAAAACCATGATCGAAGTCAGCTCCGGAATATCAATATGTAAAATTCTCTGGAATAAAGATGCTCCGTCTACCTTCGCTGCCTCATAGAGAGAAGTATCTATATTAGATAATGTAGCCATATAAACGATAATGCCCCATCCTGCATCCTGCCAGATTCCCGAAGCAATGTAGATCGTACGGAATGCGCCTGACTCTGTCAGAAAGTCTACGGAAGTTCCCGCAATCAGGTTAATAAGACCACCCGAAGGACTAAGGAATATACGGATCATACCGCAGATGACCATTGTGGAGATGAAATGCGGTGCGTAAAGCACTGTCTGCGTCACCCGCTTAAATTTCTGAAACCTTAACTGGTTCATCATCAAAGCCAGAATAATCGGAATCGGAAATCCCCACAGCAAACTATAAAAACTAAGCAGCACCGTGTTTTTAATCATACGTCCGAAAGTCGGTGCGCTGAAGAAACGGCTGAACCATTCAAGCCCTACCCATTCACTCCCCATAAATCCGCGGCTGGCTTTATAATCCCTGAATGCAATCTGGATACCATACATGGGTATGTACTTATATATAATAGTCAATACCACCGGAACCAGAAGCATCGCGTATAATTGCCAGTTATCCAGTAATCGTTTTTTTAGCGATCCGCCTCCCGGCTGTGACACCGGGCGTGCAGCTGCTGTCTTACTTCTACTCATATTCTATCTCCTTTCACCTTATCATATCATACGTCTACGAAGACATTTTCGTGAAACGTTATTTTATGTTATACCATCCAATGTAAACTGGCTTGGCAAGAGGAATGTCTTACCTGCATATACATCATATGGATTTGATACGGAAGCAATCAACACATAGTATAACGGATATGCAACAATGAACAGGATAATGGTGCAGATCACAACAAGAATAATGTCACTGCTTTTTTCTGAAAGTCCTGTCAGCTTTCCGGATTTTGTATTTGCTTTCATGCCACACCTCCTATATGAAACTCGTGTCTTCTGATATCCTGCCGGCTATCTTATTCACCGCAATCAACAGGATAATATTGATCACCGTATTAAACAAACCCACCGCAGTGGAATAACTATACTTGGCGTTTTCGATACCTTGTTGGTAAACATAGACCGCAATGACATCGCTCGTCGCCTTGTTCAAATCTGTCTGTAAAAGCCATACTTTCTCGAAACCGACATTCATCAGACCGCCTGCACTCATGATCAGATTTAAAACCATGATCGAAGTCAGCTCCGGAATATCAATATGTAAAATTCTCTGGAATAAAGATGCTCCGTCTACCTTCGCTGCCTCATAGAGAGAAGTATCTATATTAGATAATGTAGCCATATAAACGATAATGCCCCATCCTGCATCCTGCCAGATTCCCGAAGCAATGTAGATCGTACGGAATGCGCCTGACTCTGTCAGAAAGTCTACGGAAGTTCCCGCAATCAGGTTAATAAGACCACCCGAAGGACTAAGGAATATACGGATCATACCGCAGATGACCATTGTGGAGATGAAATGCGGTGCGTAAAGCACTGTCTGCGTCACCCGCTTAAATTTCTGAAACCTTAACTGGTTCATCATCAAAGCCAGAATAATCGGAATCGGAAATCCCCACAGCAAACTATAAAAACTAAGCAGCACCGTGTTTTTAATCATACGTCCGAAAGTCGGTGCGCTGAAGAAACGGCTGAACCATTCAAGCCCTACCCATTCACTCCCCATAAATCCGCGGCTGGCTTTATAATCCCTGAATGCAATCTGGATACCATACATGGGTATGTACTTATATATAATAGTCAATACCACCGGAACCAGAAGCATCGCGTATAATTGCCAGTTATCCAGTAATCGTTTTTTTAGCGATCCGCCTCCCGGCTGTGACACCGGGCGTGCAGCTGCTGTCTTACTTCTACTCATATTCTATCTCCTTTCACCTTATCATATCATACGTCTACGAAGACATTTTCGTGAAACGTTATTTTATGTTATACACATACTATCACCTCGTACTGCTGTTGGTCAATATTTTTAGTGTATTTTATTGTGATAATTTATATTTTTTGTTATTTTTTACAAAATTAATTATGCACTTTTGTCGCTTATTCACATATTTATTTCATGTAACGTTTCACTTATATTTCATTTTTAGTCTTTACAAATCCTATTTTCCATTTTATAATAGCTGTGTACAAAGGAAATATGATGTTTATGTTCTTTATATTCTATTTCCACACCAGCCATGATACGACTATTTTTAATTAATGTTTCATGATATTTCACGGTGTTTCATAATCTATTTCATACAATCAGGAACACTGCCGCACTTGCTTTTCACATTTTGCCGGATTTTACGCACCTCGCAATCCTGCAGCTGCTGTGAGAATTATCTGCTCTGCTTTTATCCTGCTTTTAAATAAACACCAGAAAATATATATATCAACAGGGAGATTCTATATGAAAAAAGAAAATTCCGCTCCTACAATGAAAGATGTTGCAAGAGAAGCCGGTGTCGCCCTCGGTACAGTGTCCAAAGTGGTAAATGGACTGCCCGTCGGTGATTCCTACAGACTCCGCGTGGAAGATGCCATTCAAAAATTGAATTATCAGGTTAACAGCTACGCACAGGGGCTCAAAGCAAACAAAACCTATACGATTGCTCTTCTGATACCCAATACAATAGACCCGTTCTATGCATCGCTCACTTATCATATAAACATCGCACTTATGAAAAGAAAGTATAGAATGCTGTTGTGTACCACCGACTTTGATCCCCTGCTGGAACAGGAATATGTCACGATGGCACAGCATAATAAAGTGGACGGTATCATCGGTCTGACCTACAACCCCAATCTTATCGTAGAGGAAAATACTCCCTTCGTCGCCATTGACCGTTCCATGGGCCCAAAGATTCCATGTGTCGCCTGTGATAACTTCGCAGGCGGGCAGCTTGCCGCCGAGAAACTCGCCGAGCTGGGCTGTAAGAATGTCGCATTTCTGCGCAGCGGCTCTGCTCTTGTCAACGAACCCAACAAGCGGAAGTCAGGTTTCGAGGCTGGATGCCTGTCCCGCGGTCTTTCCTATGAGATGAAAATAATAAACGATGGGGAACCTTATGAAGAATTTGAATATTTCCTGTCAGAACATATTTCTAACGGAAAATTATCTTTTGACGGTATCTTCTGCGTAACAGACCGTCTCGCCTATCTGGTGCTTCATACGCTTCACAAACTTAACCAACAGGTTCCTGAAGATATACAGCTCATAGGCTTCGATGGAATCCGTTCTTTCGGCAACATAGATTATCACTGTTCAACCATCGTACAGCCCGTCCCTGAAATGGCTGAAATGTGCGTCGATCTCCTTCTTCGGGAGAATATGATGATGAAACCGCCGCTTGTCTGCCTGCCTGTTACATATGCATATGGCAGAACAACCAAAGAAATATAAATAATTCCACAAGGAGGAAAGACAATGCGCATCGGGAATATTGACGATTTGAATAACTCGAATCAGTCCGACGGACTAATCAGCTTGTTGCAACCGGAAAATCAACAAGAATTAACCAAATTAGAAAAACTGAAAAACTGGTGGCATTATCGCAAGTGGTATGTGATCATCGGCGTTATCCTGTTTGCGGCCGCCTGCAGTCTGATCGGCAATGCTCTGGGACTTTTCACCAAATCGCCCGACCTGCAGATTGCATACGTTGGCAAAGCTGCTCTTCCGCAGGATACCGTATCCGCTTTGGAACAGATATTTACCTCATTGGCGGGAGATTACAACGAAGACGGAGAGATTATCGTTCAGGTCAACCAGTACGTTGGCGACAGCCAGACTGCTAACGCAGAGATTGCTTATTATCAATACGCCTCTGAGATTACTTTGATGGCTGACATCTCCGAGGGCGAGAGTTACTTTTTCCTGATGGATGACCCACAAAATTTCCAGCGGGAGTATCAGGTTCTTGCTTTACCTGACGGGAGCTGTCCCAGTCAGGCTGACTATTCCGCCACAGACAAAGTTATCCTATGGGCAGACTGTACCTTACTGTCCGGGACAGAAGCCGGCTCCTATACCGAAACGATAGCCGGACAGACCATCACCGGAAATAATCAGGACATTCTTGCCGATCTTTATCTCGCAAGACGCTGCTTCTACAGTGACAAAGTTGCAGACAACATGGATGAATGCAGCGCTTTGTGGGATTTACTTTATAAAAGTCAGACTAAAGCGGCTCCATAATAGCCGTATTTGATGAAAATCTCGGATTACAACAAATATGATTCAGAAAGGAGTTTCCTATGAAAAGAACAACTTGCGCCCGCATATTAGGTATCACAATAGCATTGACACTTACCGGCTGCTCCGGTCTGCCATCCGTCTCTGATAAAAGCGCAGATACCGTTATCAACACAGATTATGTATCCGTCGGCAGCCATCTGACTGTACACAATACGGATGAACGCCTGACTCTGCTCAGTAATATGGATACTCTGTCTGCGGACGGACTCTACTATGCTTCATGGACTGCCGGCAGTGCAGAACCTTATGAAAATACTGACGGCGATACGATCGATCTGTACGACGCACAACTTTACCTGTTATTAGGGGAATACAAAAACGCCGATGCCGCTGAAAAGAACATGGCTGACTGGCTGGCTGCCGGACAGTCTAACTACGATGTAACCGCCGAAGACACTGTCACATACGGCGGACAGACTTATACTATGATCACCTATAATTTTATCAACAGAGAAAACCCCTACGCCCAAGGTGTATCGGCTTTCGGAGTTTATGAGAATTGCGCCATATGTGTAGAACTGACCTGTCAAGAGGAATACGGTGAAGATCTGCAGGAAATGCTGACTACATTCTTAAACGGATGCAGCTATCAATAGCCAGACTGCCAACAGGAACGGTCAGTGTATCTTTTGCACGACTTGTTCCTGTTCTTTTATCAACTCTCTTTCCCGTCTCTCCTTTTCTCTTTCTCTCTCGCGTTCTTTCTCTTTTTCTTTCGCAATATGTAAAAATCTGCGCACCACACACAAAAGGCCGATACTGATAACTGATACAAAATCTTCAAAAGGTGTCGTATCACCGATAATCATATGCCGCGCAACCAAGAAAATCAGCACTTCCATAACATTGTCCGAATTTGGTCGGCATAGCATCTGCAAAAACTCAATTCCAATAACGATCACAAAAATCTCTTCCAGAAACGGCTTAAATTCTGTCGTATCCTCTAACATCGACTGAAAAATCTCGAAATCGCTCAGAAGACTGAATATCGTCATAAGGATTCCTATCAGCACGATCAACGCCACAGCCATCTCCAGCGCTTCGCACATCCTCTGTATGTTTTTCTTGTATCTGCTCATAAGTTTGTCCATAGATCATCCCATCCCGCTGGAAAAACAAATGCCGCTCATCGCCGCTTGTTTTTCTTTTGCGGTTATTATATCATTAATACAGTAACCTAACAAGTTATTCTGCATGGCGGCAGAGCGGAGGGCATATGAATACATCTAAAATTTGCTATATTGCAGGCGGCGGCGCGGATTATGGTCTTTCTTTTATTCCCCGCCCTGAGGATCTGGTGATTGCGGCGGATGCCGGATTTTGTTATCTTGAGCGGCAGAAAATAGCCGCCGACTATGTCATCGGTGATTTCGACAGTCTCTCCTACATCCCGCAAACTCCCAGCGTAACGGTATTAAGTCCCGAAAAGGATGTGACCGACATGTCTGCCGCAGTCTCCATTGGCATCGAAAACGGCTATGATCTTTTCTATCTGTATGGTGGCACCGGCGGCCGCATAGACCATACCATTGCAAATCTGCAGCTCCTTGCCGACCTCGCGTCACAAGGAAAACAAGGTTTTCTATTCGACCACAGCAGCATAATCACTGCAATCCGTAACAGCAGCCTCACTTTTGGCGAAATCTCTTCCGGCTACGTCTCTGTCTTCTCCCACTCAGAGCAGTCCACAGGCGTTTATCTGAAAGGGCTCAGATACGAACTAGTGGACGCCACCCTGAAAAACACCTTCCCACTAGGCGTCAGCAATGAATTTACCGGAAACCCAAGCAGCATCACCGTACAAAACGGGACACTGCTCATCGTCCTGCCTGCCGGGTCTCTGGGGCAGATAAAATATTTGTGATTCGGATATTATAAAGATATTGACAGTAATTTAATCCGTTGCCCTAAGCCGCTCCACCAGACTATCCTTCTCCAGATTCTTAAAGCACAGATACGGCATCAGTACGGCAAACACCACAAGAAACGGTGTACACACCACAAGCGGCAGCAAT
>CAMXBD010000012.1 GCA_947179245.1 uncultured Lachnospiraceae bacterium
ATCATAGTATTTTTAACGGCGTGTGTCTTAAAGCCGATTTTTTTGAGAAAAGCTTTCGCGCTTGCTCTTGGAGCGACGAAGGAAAGCAGGTCGCCTTTTTGTATATGGAAATTACCGGACGGAATGTGTATGTCTTTGTCGCGTTCCACTGCGCAGATCAGAATGTTATCAGCGATGTTTTTGCCCAATGCCCTGCCCAGTTCCATGATCGTCATGCCGTCTAACTGATTGCCGTCCGGCACTTTAAATTTGACCATCTCCGCCTGTCCGTGTGCAAAAGTGCTTACCTCCAACGCGGTGGGAAGGAAAAGGATGCGTGCCGCTTCGCGTGCTGCCTCCAATTCCGGGTTGATAATCATGGCAAGGCCCAGTTTTTCCCTCAGGTAGTTAGCTTCTTTGCTGTAATCAGGGGTGCGGACTCTGGCGATGGCGGAGCAGTTACCGACACGTTTGGCAACCGTACAGCACAGCAGATTTAATTCGTCGGAATCAGTCACGGAAATGATCAGGTCGGCATTTTCAATACCGGCTTCCATCTGGACACTGAAACTTGCACCGTTTCCCACGATTCCCATAACGTCATACAGTCCGGTCAATTCCTGAATCTTCTGCGCATTGTGGTCGATCAGAGTAATGTCGTGCCCTTCTTTGGTCAGTTGGGCGAGCAGTGTTCTGCCGACTTTGCCGCATCCGACAATAATGATTTTCAGTCCTTGTTCATCAGAATTCTTTTGTTTAAACATTTCTTCTCCATTCCGAAGCGTTATAAACTTCCACGCATCTTACCATATCTATGATAAGCATATGCAAGTATAATATAGCACCTTATGTGGAAAAAAGCATTATGTTTTTAAATTCGTACAAAAAGGAAAAATGCAGGATCAGTCATTGAAATTGCAGCTTGTGCTTGGGAGGCTTGCGATTTTGTGCAGAAACTGTAGAATAGGACAAAAGAAAACGTGTAAGAGACGGAGGAGCGGCAGTGAGAGTAAGCTACAATAGAGACCCTTCCTTGCAGGAGGACAGGGCAGATATACACTATCGGGAAGACTGTGATCAGATAGAGATCATCCGAAACTTTTTTTCCTCATTGCAGAGCATTACGGGGAAAAAAGATAATGAAGTATGTGTGCTTCAACCGGGGAGCATCTATTATCTGGAAGTGGTTGACAGGAAACTTTTTGCTTATCAGGCAGGCGAAGTGTACCAGCTCGATTACAGTATGAAGTATTTTCTGGATTGTTTCGGCGCTGACGGATTTGTGCAGATCAGCAAGAACACGATCGTGAACCTGTATCGGGTGAAGCGTGTACAGACTGACTTGAACATGCGCCTGAAGCTGATATTGGACAATGATGAGATGATCGTTTTAAACAGGACTTACAAGAAAAATTTCCTTGATGCTTTGTATCATATACAGGAGGTGTGCCATGAAAATCATTTATAAACATAATTTTTTCTCTACGGTGTGCGTGATCTATACGCTGCTGGTGCTGGGTAAACTTGTGCTTGAGTATATTGTGCAGGGGGCGTGGGGGAACTATCAGAGCAATCTGCTCGTGATGTTTGTACTGTCTACACTGGCGGTTTTCGTGCTGTCTCAATATTATCGTTTTCAGAAATATCCGCTGCTTGCAGTGATTGTAGTGCAGTATCTGGTGTTGATCGGCGGGGTGATGCTTTTTACATGGATATCGGGATTCTTCGAGCCATTACATGAGGATGGATATCGGGACATGTTTCTGTCTTTCAGTATTCCCTATGCTATCGGGGTGATTGTCTACTATGCGTCAATGTTCCATGAGGTGAGGAGAGTCAACCAAGTGTTAAAACAGATCAAGGAAGAAAAAACGGAGGAATAGAAAGATGAAAGAGAAGAAAATAAAGGGGATGGATTATTTCGGGCTTGGTTTATACGCTTTTGGCGGACTCGGAATGGAAGTGCTTTATGCATATCTGCTGGAGCCGTTGCTTTATGGCGGCCCAATGCAGGAGTGGTCTCCGGCGCAGACAATCATGCACTGGATACTGACGTGTGTTACATGGGGAATTTTTGCGGCGGTTCTTATCAGACAATCTGCGGTAAAATACAATTTTCCCCTGACGGATAGAGGAACGAAGATAACACTCGTGAGAGCAGGCGCATGTATTATTTTTATTGTTGCGGCATTCTGGCTTGATTATGTGTCATGGGGCGGATGCAAGGTGTATTTAGAGTATGCGGGAAAGGGGCTTGTGCTTTTTGTTTTCCAGTATATTTATTATGCCTTTGAGACAATGCTGTTTCTGCTCATTGTCGTCTTCGGGCAGAAAGCGTGTGAAGTATGGTTTCATAAAGAAAATTTCCCTTTCGGCGGAGTAATATGCGGACTCACATGGGGACTTGCACATATGTTTACAAAAGATATTCTGACAGGGATTCTGGGACTGCTTCTAGGTGTGGCGCTGGGCAGTGTATATCTGATAGTCAACAGAGACTTAAGAAAAGCGTATATCGTAATGTTTCTAATGTTTGTACTGTGAGCCACCCTGCACTATAAGTTAAATTATGGTTGCGCAACTGATAGTCGCCTGTTTGACGCTCTGAATGTGTCGCGCAACCGGAATTGCAACTCTATGATAATGACAAGAAAACTGCATTCGGGAAGTCAGGTAGAAAGCCTGTGTGCAGAAAAAGGAGGATATTATCATGGAGAAGAAACTATTCACAAGAGATTTCACATTGGTGGTGATCGGACAGATCATCTCGCTTTTCGGCAATGCGGCGATTCGGTTTGCATTGCCATTGTATTTATTGAATCAGACGGGATCATCCGCACTGTACGGAACGGTTATGGCATGTGCGATGGTGCCGTCGGTTTTGTTGTCGCCCGTGGGAGGGTTGATTGCTGACAGGGTAAACAAGCGCAACGTGATGGTGATACTTGATTTTTCCACGGCGGGACTGGTTTGTCTGTTTATGTTATTAATGGGTCATATGAATCTGGTGCTTGTGCTCACAGTCACGTTGATGCTTCTGTATGGCATTGCGGGTGCTTATCAGCCGACTGTGCAGGCAAGCGTCCCTGCGCTAGTGGGACAGGAGCAGTTCATGCGGGCAAATGCCGTAATCAACGTAATCAGTTCTTTTGCATCGATGCTCGGTCCGGTGTTAGGCGGTATTCTGTATAGTGCATATGGGTTAATTCCGGTATTGGAAGTCTGCATTGTCAGTTTCGTGCTGTCTGCCGTGATGGAGATTTTTATCAGGATTCCCTATCAGAGACAGGAGTCGCAGGGCAGTATTTTACAGACTGCGCGGCAGGATCTTGGGGAAAGCGTTCGTTTTATTTATAAAGACAATCCGCTGATTGGGCAGGGGATTCTTGTGGTATGCGGAATCAATCTGTTTCTGTCGGCGATGATTATCGTCGGGCTACCCTATCTGATTACAGAAGTGCTTCCGTTTACGGCAATGCAGGCTAACAGACTGTACGGCTATGCACAGGGAGCCTTGGCAGCAGGCGGTATTATAGGTGGTATTGGCGCGGGGGTTCTGGCGGATAAATTACAGGTCACAAAGGTGGGAAACCTGTTGATTGCCGGAGCAGTATGTGTATTTCCGATAGGACTTGCGCTTCTTTGGACGGATTCGGGTATGGTAGTTTATGTTACAATTACGATATGCTGTTTTGTGATTATGTCGATTTCTACAGTTTTCTCGGTGCAGATCATATCCTTTGTGCAGACACAGACACCCCAGAATCTGATTGGCAAAGTGATTGCTGTTGCCATGATGGCGTCAATGTGTGCGCAGCCTCTTGGTAATGCGATGTATGGCTTCCTTTTTGAGCTGTGTAAAGGATGGGAAGCGGCAGTTGTGCTGTTCGCGGGAATGGTATCGCTAGTTATTGCTGTCGGGGCGAGGAAATTGTTTATGAAGTTGTAATCAGTATCAAGCAGTCATGCGGGAAACAAAAACATCAAAAAAGCAACCGCACCCACCCAAAGTGATTGGTTGCTTTTTGATTAAAAACCAATAAACAAGGTGAACCGTTTGCTTTACGGGTAGCACCTTTTATAGTTTTATTATAACAATCTTTTATGTAATGTCAACTAAATATATGCTGAAAATTTGTTCTGAGACTACAGTGTATCACTTTGAATCTTATGCTATAATAACAGAAGGTTATATGCTTGAAAAGGAGAAGTGAGGACAATATGCTGAATCTACTATCGAGTCTGGACGACAATATACTACTCTTTTTTCAGGAGGTAATCAGGAATCCTGTACTGACGCCGATCCTTAGAGTGATTACGACCCTTGGGAACGGCGGCGCAATATGGATTGCGTTGACGATTCTCCTGCTTATTATTCCTAAGACAAGAAAAGTCGGGTTTATGACAACACTGTCATTAATCGGGACATTGGTAATTAATAACATGCTGCTCAAGAATCTCGTGAACCGTACACGGCCTTATGAGGTGATTGAAGGGCTGACCTATCTGGTGCGCACGCCGGTAGACTCCTCTTTTCCGTCAGGGCATTCGGCGTGTTCCTTTGCGGTGGCGTGTATTATGTTCCGAAGGCTTCCCAAGAAATACGGTGTACCCGCGCTTGTTCTTGCAATATTGATTGCATTATCGCGGCTGTATGTGGGTGTGCATTACCCTAGTGATGTGTTGTTCGGGACGATCAGTGGTATTGCAATCAGCTACGCGGCGGAGGCAGCTGCGGGATGGATTATGAAACGAAAGGAGCAGATGAAACATGGAAAAGATTAAATTTGCGATTCTAGCGCCGGGCGGTATTGCTAATTGTATGGCAGAGGCGGTAAATCAGATCGAAGAGCTTGAGTGTTATGCGGTTGCGTCCAGAAGTTATGAGAGAGCGAAGAATTTTGCGGACAAATGGGGATTTCAGCAAGCATACGGCTCCTATGAGGAGATGGTAGAAGATCCGCAGGTAGAACTGGTCTATGTAGCTTCGCCGCACTCACATCATTATCCTTATGCGAAGCTGTGTCTGGAACATGGGAAACATGTGCTTTTAGAAAAAGCTTTTACCGTGAACGCAGTACAGGCGGAAGAATTGATTACATTGGCGAGGAGTAAAGGGCTTCTTCTGGCGGAGGCATTCTGGCCCAGATATATGCCCAGCAGGAAGATCATTGACGATCTGATTGCGCGGGGAGCCATCGGGGAAGTGCATTCGGTGGTGGCGGATTTCGGCGCGCCGCTTACGCATGTGGAGCGATTGAGTAATCCGGAACTGGCAGGCGGCGCACTGTTGGATCTGGGTGTATATCCGCTCAATTTTGCATTGACTGTTTTCACGGGAGAGGTTCAGGACATTCAGTCAAGTGCGGTCATGTCCCCGCAGGGCGTAGATTGGATGAATGGTATCACACTTACTTTTGAGGACGGCAAAATGGCGGTTCTTCACAGCAATATGCTGGCATATATGGATAACCGGGGAGTGATATATGGGGACAAAGGGTATATTGAGATGGGCGATCTGAATAACTGCTCTAAGATCCACGTTTATGATGAGAATAAGAAATTGACTATCTGCTATCCGGTGCCGGAGCAGATCAACGGTTACGAGTATGAGGCGATGGCGTGCGTGCGCGCGATTCGGGCCGGTCAGGTTGAATGTCCGGAAATGCCGCACAGTGAAACACTTCGTCTGATGAAGATTCTGGATTTGGTCAGAAAGCAGTGGGGATTCACACTTCCATGTGAGTAATTGGCAAAACTTTTGTAGTGTTTTGCGCAGAAAGAAGGACACATACATATGACTAAAAGCATGACGGAAGGGAAACCGCTGCCGCTGATTTTGCAGTTTGCCCTTCCACTGTTGATAGGAAATCTGCTGCAACAGACTTACAATATTATAGATGCTGCTATTGTCGGGCGGATTTTAGGTGCAGATGCATTGGCGGGAGTTGGCGCTTCCAGCAGTGTACAATTTCTTGTGTTGGGCTTTTGTATCGGTATCTGCTGTGGATTCGGTATTCCGGTTGCGCGCAGTTTCGGGGCGCGGGATTATGGCAAGATGCGGAGCGATATTTTTCATGGAATGGTATTGACCGGGATATTTGCGGTAGTGTTGACGGTATCCTGCGTACTGCTGTGTCCGCAGATATTGCATCTGCTCTCTACGCCGGAGGATATCTATGCAAATGCCTACCAGTATCTGGTGATTATTTTTATGGGGATTCCTTTTAATTTACTGTATAATCTGCTGGCGGGAATATTCCGGTCGGTGGGTGACAGCAGAACGCCGTTTATGTTCCTTGCGTTTTCCACGGTGCTGAATATCGGTCTGGATTTGTTCTGCATTCTTGGTCTTCAATTGGGATGTGCAGGCGCGGCGCTGGCAACGATCATGTCACAGGCGGTAAGCGGTATACTTTGTTATGTTTATATGAGAAAAAAGATTCCGATTCTGCGATTAAAACGACAGGAGTGTCATATCGATAGTGACACGCTCAAAATGATGCTGGCGATGGGAATTCCTATGGGATTACAATATTCGATTACTGCTATCGGGAGTATGGTTATGCAGTCTGCTAATAATGGCTTGGGCAGCATATACGTGTCAGGGTTTACGGCTGGTATGAGAATCAAGCAGTTCGCAATGTGTCCTTTTGATGCGCTTGCAACGGGCGTTTCCGTCTTTTGCAGCCAGAATCTTGGCGCTGGCAGGATGGAACGTATCAAAGCTGGAATCAGACAGGGAATTGTAATCGGTGTGTTATATGGAACGGTGGCAGGTCTGGTGATTATCTTTTTCGGCAGGACGCTGTCGATGCTGTTCGTGTCAAAAGAGGATGCGGCGGTATTGGATGCCTCAGCCAAATATCTGCGTTGTATGGGATATTTCTTCTGGAGCCTTGGTATTCTGAACGTCTGCCGTATGTGCACGCAGGGACTCGGTTTTTCGGGACGGGTAATCTTCTCCGGGTTGGCGGAGATGGTGGCAAGGATTGCAGTCAGTTTGTGTTTTGTGCCGATGTTCGGATTTACGGCGATTTGTTTTGCAGATCAGTCGGCATGGCTTTCGGCGTGTGTCTATATCGTGCCGACATGTCTGTATTGTCTCAAGAAGTGTGAAAAAAGACTGCAGGGTTCTGCGTAAATATGACATGCTGTTGTCAGGGTTTCTGGTGTATGGTTCAGATATTAATAAGTGTCTGATGTGAATGAAAAAACCAATCATTGCAGATAGGGAAAAGGAGAACCACCGGAATGCATTTTGTAGACGCGAAAGGTATCTTGTCAGCCCAAAATGGTATGAATCTGTATCGTGGGTGTACCCATGGATGCATTTACTGTGACAGCCGGAGCGAATGTTACCAGATGAAGCATGATTTTGAAGACATCGAAGTCAAGCAGAACGCGCCGGAACTTTTGGAGAAGGCGCTTCGCTCCAAACGTAAAAAATGTATGATTGGCACGGGAGCCATGTGCGATCCGTATATGCACTGCGAGGAGCAACTTGGGCTTACAAGAAAGTGTCTGTCGTTGATTGATGAGTATGGCTTCGGCGTTGCCATTCAGACGAAATCAGACCGGATTCTCAGAGATTTGGATTTGCTGACGAGCATTAACCGCAAAGCGAAGTGCGTGGTACAGATGACGCTCACGACTTACGATGAAGATTTATGCCGTATCGTAGAGCCGAAAGTGTGTACGACAAAGCGGCGTTATGAAGTGCTGCAGATTATGCGGGAAAACGGTATTCCCACAGTAGTGTGGCTGTCGCCGATTCTGCCTTTTATCAACGATACGAGGGAAAATATCGAAGGGATTCTGGAGTATTGTAAGGCAGCAGGTGTGTATGGGATTATCTGCTTCAGCATGGGAGTGACACTCAGACAGGGTGACAGGGAATATTTCTATGCGGCGTTGGAGAAGTATTTTCCGGGACTGCATGAGAAATATCACCGTAAGTTCGGGTATGCCTATGAGATTCCAAGCGACAGGGCTGGAGAATTGATGAAGTACTTTAAAAGCTTTTGCAGGGAAAATCATATTGTGAGCAATGCGGAGAAGGTTTTTGAGTATCTGAGGGAGTTCCCTATGGATACAGGGTATGAGCAGTTGTCGTTGTTTTGAAGATAGTTTTGGTGACGGACTATTTTTAACAAAAATAAATTTACAATTCCGTCAAATGTGTGTTATAGTAATAAAAAGCATATTTTCTAAAAAGATTCTTCTTTCTATCTATATTCTATGTTTCAGAAAATCCATGCTTTGATTCCAGTTAACAATTCCAGAAGCAGGAGAGACTGAAACGTTTTCTCCTGTGGCAGGCAGTTTTTTGACTTATTGTTCGAAAAGCCGTCTGGTATTTATTAAGGAGGACATGAGATGAGCGAACCAAATGTACAACGCAACTATAAAGACACAGTATTTCGTATGTTATTCAAGGAGAAAGAAAATTTGCTGAGTCTATATAACGCTCTGAATGGAACGGATTACACAGATGTGGACAATTTGGAAATCACAACACTGGAGAATGCAGTCTATATGAGCTATAAGAATGATATTTCCTTCGTATTCGCTTTTGAACTGCTCCTCTATGAACACCAGTCCACACTAAATCCCAACATGCCGTTAAGAGATTTATTTTATGTGAGTAGTGTACTTCAAGGCAGAGTTAGAGATAACGACTTGTATAGCAGTAGAATTGTCAAGATTCCGGAGCCAAAGTTTATCGTATTTTATAATGGAACGGATAATCAGCCGGAACAGCAATTTCTCCGGCTGTCAGATGCTTTTGAGAAAAAGCAGGAGAAGCCGGCATTGGAATTAGCAGTAATTGTTTATAACATTAATCTTGGACATAATCCTGAACTTTTAGAGGCTTGCAAGCTTTTAAAAGAATATGTGCAGTATGTAGAGCAGGTCAGGACATTTGCAAAAGAGATATCTTTTGCAACCGCCGTTGAGAAAGCAGTAGATTATTGTATCAGAAATGGAATACTTTCAGATTTTTTATCTAGGAATCGTGCGGAGGCGATAGCGATGAGTATCTTTGAGTATGATGAAGAAAAGCATTTGAGGAATGAACGTGAAGAAGGTCGTGAAGAGGGAGAAGACAGAATTGTTAAATTGATGCAGAAGCTTATGGAAGCTGAGAGGGATGAGGACATAAAGCGTGTCCTTTCTAATCGGGAGTATCGCGGACAATTGTATCAGGAATATGGGCTTTAGAAAAGTCTTTTTGGATACAAAGAAGCAAACCTTAGTGTTTTGAAGAAGGACATGAAAAATATGGGAGTAAATAGCCAAACAGTTAAAGAACTTATGTTGTCGCTGGGAGCAGATTTATGCGGGATAGCGGGTATTGACAGATTTAGCGGTGCACCGAAAGGATTTCACCCGTCAGATGTGATGCCGTCCTGTAAGTCAGTGATATCGTTTGGATGTCGCTTCCCTGTAGGGACACTGCGCTGTAACAGTCCGATTCCGTATACGAGAGTGCGCAACTCCATCACACCGAAAATGGATGCCATAGCCTTGGATTTTTGTATGGAGATGGAGCGGAGAGGAGTTGCCTGTGTGCCGATTCCCACCAATGAGAGCGTATGGGATGACAATACGCATAGATGGCGCTCTATTGTTTCACAGAAGCACGCGGCGCAGGCAGCAGGGCTTGGTACGGTGGGACGGCACTCGCTGTTGATCACGCCGGAATTTGGGAGCATGGTTTGGCTGGGAGCGGTTCTGTGTGAACAGGAGCTTGAGCCTGACAAATTAAAAGAAAATATATGTAACGGATGTAGTCTCTGTGTGGATGTATGCCCGGTTGGCGCACTGGATGAGCAGGAACTTAAGCAGCAGGTATGTTGGGATCATGCTTTTGGAGATGATGAGAAATTGCAGACGTGGACGATTTCCTGTCATAAGTGCAGAGATATCTGTCCGTTTAATTTGGGGAGTGAGAATGATTTATCTAATATCTAATTCTGGCGGCACATCTATCTCATCATTTAGTTTTGCAGATAATTAAAAGGTACTTACCCGGAGTAGGGTGTAGCGATGGACAAGCGAAGGAGGAACGAAGGCTGCAATGAGCAAAGACAGTAAAACAAGCCGACTACAGGAACGGAAAGTGTCCGACAGAATGATTAAGAACATAGCATCTAAGCTTTATCATGCGGACAGACGGCGGAACATCACTGCCATCGTGGCAATCGCATTATCGGCGATGATGGTGGTTGCAGTGTTTTCCACGATTATATCCATTACAACGCTGACGAGGCGTAACCAGCAGATGATGTTTGGCTCGCAGGCGGAAGCCATCTACATGTATTGTCCAAACATATACTGGCAGGCATTGTTACAGGACAGCGGATATTTTGATGAGGTAACGTATGCGGTGTATATGGGGAATTATGAGACGGACATGTCACCAGAGAATGGAAACAACATTCTTTATACTGATGAAAAGACTGCCGGGTGGAATTTCAACGAAATAATTGAAGGAAGCTGGCCGCAGAAGGACGGGGAGATTGCAGTAGACGGACATTTTATTGAAAACCATGGCGGAGACATCCATGTGGGAGACGTTATCCATATCAGGTTGATAACGGCAATGGAGGAAATAGAACAGGATGCGGTAGTCAGCGGAATCTGTGCAACCAACGATGAGCTGAATGAAGCAAGGGTATATGTATCAGAAGAATTTTTCATGAATCATCCCAGCGGCAACAATCTGATAACTTACTGCCGTTTTGAGAACGGGATGTATACCAGCGAGGATTTGACGAACATTTTGAATGAGGTATTAGCCCCGGAGTATGAGGCCCGCGGACGGGAATTTCTGAAGTGGGAGCCGCTTACAGCAATCAATCCGGCAGCAGGTGATAAGCTGAGTGTGGGAGCGGTGGTTCTGCTGGGCGGACTGGTATCAATCACCGTAATCTGTGCAGGGCTGCTGGTCTATACGATCTACTATATTTCCAGTGTCAAAAATGTAGTGCAGTACGGACAACTCAAGTTGATCGGTGTGACGGAGAAGCAGATCAGGAGTATTGTGCGCCGTCATGCCATCAGGCAGTATGTGACTGGACTACCTATAGGGTGTCTGACCGGGGTTCTATTTGGTTATGTGCTGATGCCGGTGATGGCATTCTATGCGGGGCTTGGCGGGAAGCAGACACTTATGTTAAAGCCTGAATATTTCCTATATGCGGCGGCGCTGTCCTTTATTGTAGTTTATATCGGTACGAATAAGCCTATGCATATCTTGTCACAGACGCCGCCGGTCCATACGGTTGGTTTCACGGACAGTCATAAGGAGAAAGCAGGCAGGGTGTACAGTGTGCGGTTCACGCCGGGACGCTTTGCGCGTAAGAACATCAGAAAACGTAGGAAAAAAACAGTACTTGTGGTCACATCCGTGAGCACTGTCATGTTGATTTTTGTAGTGACCATGAATATCATACATAGTCTGGACGTGGATTCGCTTGTAGCAATATTTAATCAGTTTGCGGATATTGAGATAGCCACGGACGATGCGTTGATGCTGATGGAAGTTGGTGCGGTGGCAAACGTGGAGGAAATTCCGGGTGAGCTTCGTGCGGAACTTGAGAAGGTTTCGGAAGGGATGGAAACAGTCTATCATTATAACCTGTATGCATATTCTTTTCTATATGATGAGGATGCTGAAAAATACTGCGAAATTTTGCTGGACAATGCCAATTATCAAGAAGGCTTGGAAGAAAACAGCACAGGGAGAGAGATTCTCATGCCTCGTGCAAAAGCATATAGGGAAAAAGGGACGCCTATACTGGTGCAGCAGAGTTACCGTTTCTATGATTATAATCAGATTTCGGATTTTGAAGTTTTTGAGGGTGAGATTGACAAAGAGAAATTCGAGTCTGGCGAGTATGTGCTGGCGGTGGCAATGGATGGCTATGGAAACACATGCTATCATGCAGGTGATGTGGTAAGGCTGTATGAGGAGTTTCCGGAGAAACTGGACAAGACACAGGACGAGAACGGAAGATATATTTTATATGATTCCTTACCCATGAAGGAATATACGGTGATGGCGGTAGTCAGTGACACTTATCAGAATCAGATGGCATGGGGAGATGCGCATACGGGTGGATTTGAATATATTCTTCCCACACAGCTTATGGATAGCTTCTGGGAACAGCCGGAGTTATTCATGGTGACTATGAATGCGCCTGATGCAGATACACTTGCCAGAGTAGAGCCGGAAGTGCGGGCATGTCTTGAGAGAATGGGCGGGGAGGACGTAGTATCCATCCGTTCGAGAAGCACTTATAAAGAAGGATTGGACCGGTTTGCCATGCAGATTGGTCTGATTGGTAATGGTCTGGCAGTTCTGGTGGGCGTGATGGCGCTGGTGAATTTCTTAAACAGCACAGTCAGCGGTATTGCCGAACGCAAGGAGGAGTTTTCGACCTTACAGGCGATCGGCATGATGAAGCGGCTTTTATTGAAAGTACTGCGGCTGGAGAATCTCTATACCGTGTTGTGGGCTGTGGTGCCGGGGTTCTTACTAGGACAGCTCATAAGTGCGGCAGCGATCAACAAAATCTCAGAGTCTCTTTCGTATTTCAAGTGGAATGGAACAATCCTTCCGGGTGTTCTGCTGGCGGTAGTGATCATACTGATAGCTATGATCTATCCGAACAGGCGGACCGATGTCGGATATCGCAAACTATGAGATTATATGAGAGTAACAGCCAAATCGGATGAAGACCTATTGACAGGCTGAATAGAATGTCAGGAAAAAGGGGATAACAATGGAGAAAGAAAAAGTAGTAGAATTAGTAGATGTATGCCGGCAGTACGGCGAAGGTGAAAATGTAGTGAATGCTTTAGACCATGTGAGCGCTGTGGTCAGCAGAGGAGAATTTGTGGCCGTTGTGGGCGCGTCGGGAAGTGGTAAGAGCACGCTCCTAAATGTGTGCGGTGGTCTGGACAGGCCTACCTCCGGCGGAATCTACATAGAAGGGACGGATATCGGGAAGCTGGCGAGTGACGAATTGACAGAGTTTCGACGAAAGCGGATTGGATTTATTTTCCAGAATTATAATCTGATCTCTGTGATGTCTGTCTATGAGAACATTGTACTGCCGGTGCAGATCGGCGGGCATCTGGAAGACAAGGAACTGCTTGGCAGGATTATGGATACGCTTGGATTGACAGGGTTGGAACACAGACTTCCCTCAGAGCTTTCCGGCGGACAGCAGCAGAGGGTGGCGATTGCCCGTGCGCTGATTTCCACACCGGCTATTATTCTTGCGGATGAACCGACGGGTAATCTTGACTCGTCTTCTACGGATGACGTTATGAGGCTTTTGACGAGTGCGGTCAGGGACTTCGGACAAACGGTTATTATGATTACCCATAATGAGGCATTGACAAAAGACTGCGACCGGATTCTGAACATGAAGGACGGCAGGCTGACGGAAAGGTGAATGTAATTTTATCAGGTAAATCTTCATGGAAAAGATTTACCTGATATCCAATTCAGGCGGCACATCAATCTCATCGGATACATACTTACCGTTCTTCTTGCGCTGGCGCACGCATTCTGTCAGCAAGTATTCAATCTGACCGTTGACGGAGCGGAAGTCGTCTTCCGCCCACGCCGCGATTGCATCATAGAGTTTTGCAGATAATCGAAGGGGCACTTGCTTTTTACCTGTATCGCCCATAATGTCCTCCGTTTCTAAAGTTTAGCTGTCAAAAGATTCAGCTTTGACAATCGAACCTTCATAGGGTAACAACATGTATAATGATTAAATAAGTAAACTTCGCATGGTTTAGTACAGGCTGCCGGAATTAACTACCGGCTGTGCGTCATGGTTGCCGCACAGGACGACTAATAAGTTGGATACCATAGCAGCTTTGCGCTCTTCATCAAGTTCTACAGTATGATTTTCATTCAGCCGCTCTAACGCCATCTCGACCATACCTACTGCGCCGTCAACAATCATTTTTCTTGCATCAATAATAGCAGATGCCTGTTGCCTCTGCAACATAACTGCCGCAATCTCAGGTGCGTATGCAAGGTAGGTGATTCTTGCTTCTATAATCTCAATGCCCGCTTCGTCAACTCTGGACTGAATCTCGTCACGTATTTTTCCAGCGACAATTTCACTGGAACCGCGCAGACTGCCTTCATCTGCCATACCGTCCCCTGTAGTGTCTACGTTGGGAGCTACATCGTAGGGATAGATGCGCACGATATTACGAAGTGCACTGTCACACTGTAAGGACAGAAATTCTTTGTAGTTATCTACGTTAAAGACTGCCTTGGCAGTATCCACGATGCGCCAAGTTACTGCGATACCAATCTCTACCGGATTGCCGAGACAATCGTTGATCTTCTGGCGGCTGTTATTTAAGGTCATGATCTTTAAGGAAAGTTTCTTGGTCGGAACTTCCTGCCCGATGCTGACAGAAGAATCCGCGATGACCAGTGCACCGGCAGGACTGCCAGATCCTTTTACGTCGCCGCTCTGGCTTAACTTGGTGTGTGAAGCCGGATTGACACCTGAGCAGAATGGGTTGACAAAGTAAAAGCCGTCGCCTTTAAGTGTTCCGACATATTTACCGAACAGAGTCAATACTAATGCTTCCTGTGGTTTCAAAACTTTCAGACCGCAAAACAGAATCCAGCCGAAAAGTACATAGAGCAAACCAATAACAAGGATTGTGGTAGTGAGTGTGGTATCGTGAGTGATACCGATAATGATTCCTGCAATAGACAATGCATATAGCAGGAGAGTGAAGAGTAGCATAGGCAGTCCGTTCTTTTTGCCTTGAATGAGTTTTTCTTCTAAAATTTTATCTTCCATGATTTCCTCCGTTCTGAAGCGTCAGCGATAGGACACATGCGATAGATAGGAAATGTGTAGCGCTTGCTTCAAGTGAAATATTTATTTGATATCATTATGATATCACTTTGATTTTAAAAGTCAATATGGATTAAGAAAATTTTTGCTACAATAAATCAAAAATATCCAACTGCCCATCCTTCCACGTTTTTTGTTCCGCCAATTTAACCACATCATTTTCAGTTACGTTCCCGATCAGGAGAGGTGACAAGGGATTGTGCAGGCGCATGTTTTTCACAACGGTTTCCCTGTCGTAGTTCGCATAGCAATACAAACAACCATGTCCGCATGTGTTATATGCTCCGATATCTGCACCCAGCAGGCAAGAGCATTCGCTTCGTGCGGCTTTCTTCTTTGGGACATGAAGTTTACAATCCAAAGCTTTTTCCAGCACAGTTTGCGACATACAGCCGTTCGCGTCTACATTTTCCCGGACAAGTTTCGCGTTTTCACAACATAAATGAATTTGCAGGTGATTTTCTTTTGCGATGGATGCAAATGCGGAAATCAGGCGTTCCTGTTCGGTGTCTGTAACGCTGTGTACGCCGTGAAAATTCCGTTTTGTTTTTTCGTATAAGTCAATAAAGCTCACAACACATTGGGATGTATATCCTGAAAGTGATTCTGCCATTTGGGCAAACTGTTCTATGTGGTAATCGACTGAATAACGGTCTGTAATAAAGATTGGGTCATACCGCCAGCTCATCCGCGCACAGCCAACCAGTGCAGAAAGCTGCTTAAAGGAATGGAGGACTTGTTCTTTGGGAGGCACATGCGGCTCAATATCCTGTCCGTACGGAGTAATCGTCACGAACCAGAATGTATCGAAACCGGATAAAAGGAAAAGCCTGTCAAGCATTGGTGTGGGATTTTTTGTACAAAAAACCATAACATCTATGACTTCCGGGTTCATCAGGTATTTAGTTATCTGTGCCGGATAATAGGGATTGCGCACATATACATAGCCAGCCGCAATGCGGTTGTAAAACCAGTCGCTGTAGTACGCAGGGATATCCGTTCTGCTTCCTGTATTCAGTATCATTTCGCTATGCACCTCTTTTTCATCATACCATAAATAGGGATAAAAATCTTGCACCCGATATATTTTACAGGTATGATGGAAGAAGCCCGGAGCAGGAAGTGTGGAAATTTCTTGGTAATTTTCCGGGTTCGCGCGATTTAGTAAAATTAGTAGAGAAAAGAGGCAGACTATATGTCAGTTACGATTTTTACGATGACCCATAAAAAATTCACGGAACCGGAGGACCCAATTTATATGCCGCTTCATGTGGGGCGCGCAGGTGGAGCAGACTACGGTTATGCCGGAGATGATACGGGCGATAACATATCTGAGAAAAACTGCTACTACGGAGAATTGACGGGCGTGTACTGGGTGTGGAAGAACATACGCATGTCGGACTATGTGGGGATTTGCCATTACAGGCGGTATTTCTGTACCGAGGAGGGCAGGATCTTTAATGAAAAAGACTATCTGTCGATTTTGAAAGACCATGATATGATTGTTTCAAAGAAATTAAAGCTGAATTTCTCTTATTTTGACGGCTATGCGAGTGATTACAATATCTTTGATCTGGTAACAACAGGTGAGGTGATCAGGCAGATGTATCCGGAGTATTATGATACATTTGAGCGGCTGGTGCATGGGAACGGCACATACTTTGGCAATATGATGGTGGCGTCCAAGCAGTTATATGACGAGTATGCCGAGTGGCTTTTTTCTATTTTTGCAGAGGTGGAAAAGAAGATCGATCCCAGCGGTTATGATGATTATCATAAGCGGGTGTTTGGTTTTATATCGGAATTTCTGCTTTATGTCTGGGTGGAGGTAAAGGGGCTTAAAGTCTATGAGTGCAAGGTCGGCATGACTACCGAAAAATATGAGACAAAACAGATGAAGGACAGATTGTCGGACTTTTTCTTACAGGGAGATATTGCGGGTGCGAAAGAATATTTTTTAAGCGTGCTTGAGAAGCGCCCGGACGTGCTGATGGAGGCATCGGACATCACGGGTGAATTGAAGCTGTCCATGCAGGTGATCGCAGTCTGTGAACTGGAGCGGCAGGAGTATGGAGACAGCGTGCTTGACAGGATCAGGTGCACACATGAAGCGTGTGCCGATGATGGAAATGGGCAGGCGTGCGGTCAGACAGATTCCGGACGTTCCGACAAGGAGAGACTGTTTGAGGAACTGATGCACTATTTTAGCAGACTGAACGGAATTGTGGGAGACTGCAGGACGGAGCAGGTGAGTGAGGAAGATATTCGTTTTTTACGGGATGAGAAGGTGAGCAATATTGCCATAGAGTCTTCCGCAAGACTTTTTATCTCGGAGGAGACAGAGCTTGCGGAAGTCACAGGGCAGATATTGTCTATTCGGGATCGAGCGTAAGTTCAGAGGTGTCTACTGCAGGATTGCTGGCATCACCTTTTATCATGCCCAGATAGGTAAGAGTGCCATCCTCCATGTAGCGGTAGAAATGACTGTAGTAGACGTATTTGTCACCTTCGTTTTCTATGAGGATATGCATGAGTTCAATATAAGAATCAGTTTTATCCAGATCGCATAGGTACTGTGGTGGATATTCCGGTGCAAAATCTATACCGTTAATGATCAGATGTGAATAATAATCCCGCGTATAATCTTCGTGATCTACATATTCGTTATAAAAAAGCACAGAATCCTGTCTGCCGTCGCCATTCAAATCTATATTGTAGAGCTGATCTTCTTCCATGGACAGAATCTGTCTGTCATAGTAAGCATATTTGTCTTGCAATCCCATATCGAAGAGAATGCAGTAAGGAATCGTCCATTCAATGACGATCCAATCACCTTTGATACAGGTGAGTCCGGCAGAAGACATGTACCAGTGACTAGTATCGTCTCCTTCGAGCCGCATTCCTTTATAGGAAAGAGTTTTTGCTGCCGCTTGATTGCAGGCATTGAAATTTGTGCAAAAAGATGTGGAACTTGAACCTAAATCGGAGAGACTAAGCAATATTCCTGTCTTTGCATCATAATTGGAGCCGTATACTTCATACCCCGGATGAACGCCGCCGGTGAAATAGGAATGCTCCATGGTAAATGAGATAATATTGTCGTCAGTCCTTTGAATTTTGAAAGAAAGGTCTTCATTGTAAGGAGAATGCATTTCGCCGTCTGCATACTGTTTTTTTGCCCAGTCAACATTTCCGGAATAATCTATAGTGGACAGCCATTCATCAACTTTGGAACGAATGTCAGCGTTGATTTTCTCGGCGGCAGAATTGTTCCCGGCTATTGAGACAATGGGATAACGATACGAGAGTACGAAACACATTGTACCATCGTCAGCACTTTCTTCTCTGTGTACTTCCTGAATCTCAATTTCAATATGAGATTCAGGAGCATAAGAAGTGTTGTCATAAAAAGTAACATCGATCGGCAGTCGTCCCTGAAAGCAGAGAACGGCGTATGATAGAAGAATACATGGCAAAGTAGTTTTCATAATAGATACTGCCTATTCGATGCTGACAGTGAGTTCGGAAGTATCCACCGTAGGATCGTTGCCATCACCCTTAGTTTTACCGAGATAGGAGAGAGAGCCATCCTCGTGGTATCGGAAGAAATGGCTGTAGTAGACAAATTCGTCATTTTCGTATTCACCGGCTGTAAACATGATCTCTATGAAGTTGTCAGCGGGGTTTAAGTCATACAAGGCAACTTCATACCATTCGGATAAAAGCGCTGTAATCTGTTCCTGAACCGCGGTATCTCCAGTTGATGCAAAATCAGTGTCGTTGACGATCAGATGTGGCACTGTGTTATAGGCGCCATCAGAGTCTTCAACATATTCACTGTAAAAATGAATAGAATCTTCTGAACTGTCACCGTTTAAGTCATAATTATAAGTTCCGTTGTCCTGCATTTTAAATACAAATCTGTCTGTATAGGCATAAGCATTATTAAATCCCATATCGGCTAAATCGCCGTAGGGAATAATAAATTTGATTGTGCCCTCAGCATAAGAGCCGAGTGCGTAAGGGCCGCTCATGAAGACAAGACCGGAAGTGGACAAATACCATACATCGTCAGCGTACAGCACGGATTCCAAGGTACCGTCGGTAATGAAATCCTCTGAAAACAGCCGGTCCTTATAGGCATCTGATTCTGCCAGTTTCTGATTGTAAGCGAGAGTATCTTCATGAAATGCAGTGGGGTCATCGCTTAAATCAGAGAAAGAGATCAGTTCGCCGGTCTTGGCATTATAGTTGATTCCGCGGGTATCGTTGTTTCCGTGGGCTCCGCCCGTATAAGAATCGTATGTCATAGTAAAAGAAATGACATCTCTGTCAGCCCTTGCTGTCCTGAAATCTAAGCCTTCGCTATAGCCAATAAAAGTGTAACCAGTGTCGTCTGATTCAGCTTCATAAAATTCCAGATCATTTTTCGCCCATTCTTCCACTTCTGTATTGGCATTGAAGGTATCGATTCTGGAACGGATATCAGCGTTGATCTTCTCAGCAGCAGCTTCATTTCCCTCTATGGTAACAACAGGATAAGTACTGCTTTTGTAGAGGTATACTGTACCGTCCTCTGTAGTCTTATCGTTTTCTTCCGTCATCATTTCAACTGAGATATGGGATACCTCGCCACTGACAGATGTGTCAGTTTCTGTAGTACTGTTATCTGTGCCGGCTTCCGGACTGGCGGTTTCGTCAGATGAACTGATATTTTCATCGGCTGTATTGTCTTCCGGCTGCTGTAAGTCATTTTCTGTGGCTCCTTCTGCAGTATCTGATTCGGGTGCTTCTCCGCTATCTGTGCCGCATGCTGTAAATGCGAGTGATGCGCATAACAGCAGGACACAGAATTGGATTTTGTTTGTGCTGTTTTTGTTTACGAGTTTCTTTTTCATAAATTCTCCTCTTTTCCTCATCATCGTATGGATTAGTATGCCACGGCAATGCCAAAATGGCAAGTCAGGGAAATGAAATGATGCAAAAATGATGCATTCCTTATGAATAATGCTTTTCAACAGGAATTCTTTGTGATATAATGCGAGTCGGACGTTAGGTAATGCATATATATGCACGATATGCATATAAAGTGAAAGGATGCAGACAAATGACAGGGATTCAAGTATGGTTTTCCGATTTCTGTGACTTATTTGAGAAATGTTTTATAAGAGAAGAGCGCTACAAATTATTGTTGAGCGGAATCGGCGTTACGATTAAAGTTTCACTTTTAGCAGTTATTATTGGTATACTGATTGGTATGCTGATTGCAATGTGTAATTTATCCAAGAGGAAATTGCCGAGAGCGATTGGTGGAATTTATACGGATATAATACGAGGAACGCCTTCCGTCACACAGTTGATGATTATTTATTTCGTTATTTTTGCGACGGTGAATCTGGATAAATGGATTATCGCAGCAATCGCATTTGGTGTCAATTCCGGTGCGTATGTGTCGGAGATTATCAGAGGCGGTATTCTATCTGTCGATCATGGACAGACAGAAGCCGGAAGGTCGCTTGGACTGAATGCTTTTCAGACGATGACGAGAATCGTTATTCCGCAGGCGGTCAAGAATATTTTCCCGGCATTATGTAACGAGTTTATCGTACTTATCAAGGAGACGGCAATCGTCGGCTATGTGGGGCTGATGGATATCCAGAAGGCAGGCGACTTTATCAAGAGCGCTACGTTTGAGGCGTTTATGCCTCTGGTCGGAACTGCGGTAATCTATTATGTGCTGATTAAGATATTGACTTTGTCACTTCGTCAGGTGGAAAAACATCTGAGGAAATCTGATGCCAGATAGGGAGGAGAGCGCCTGATGATTAAAGTAAAGAATTTACATAAAAAGTTCGGCGACCTGACGGTTCTGGACGGAATTGACGAACATATTACGCAGGGCGAGGTTGTGGTCGTAATCGGACCTTCCGGTTCTGGTAAAAGTACATTTTTAAGATGTTTAAATCTGCTTGAAAAGGCGACTGACGGTGAGATTTATGTGGACGATCAACTGATCAATGCGCCGAAAGTGAATGTGAATCATGTCAGGCAGAAGATGGGAATGGTATTTCAGCAGTTCAATCTTTTCCCACACCTGACTATTATGGATAATATTACATTAGCGCCGGTACTCCTTAAGAAAATGACGAAAGCGGAAGCTGTCAAGAGAGGACAGGAACTTTTGGAGCGTGTCAACTTGTCCGAAAAAGCAGATGCTTATCCGGCGCAGTTATCCGGCGGACAGAAACAGCGTGTTGCGATTGCAAGGGCGCTTGCCATGAATCCGGAGATCATGCTTTTTGATGAGCCTACTTCGGCGCTTGACCCTGAGATGGTCGGAGAGGTGTTAGATGTTATGAAAGACCTTGCCAAATCCGGTATGACGATGGTGATCGTTACCCACGAGATGGGATTTGCCAGAGAAGTGGCATCCAGAGTGCTTTTTATCGATCAGGGCAAAGTCATGGAGAGCGGCACACCGGAAGAAGTATTTAATAACCCTAAGAATGAGAGAACCCAGTTGTTCTTAAGCAAAGTCTTGTAAGAAGTAATGTGGTATCGGCCGTTTGTCTTTGCAAGCGGTTAAGATATAGGGAACCGTCCGGTTTAGGGCGGCTGCCGAGCTATAATATATCAATTCAGGAGGAGATTATTATGAAAAAGACAACAAAAGTAGCAGCGCTTATGCTTGCTGTAGCTATGATGCTGACAGCGTGCGGCGGTAATGCAGATCAAGCAGCGGATGCGGCTGACACAGGAATAGCAAGCCCAGAGGCGTCAACTCCCGACGAAGCGCCAGCAGACACTGAAACACCAGCTTCCGATGAAGAGGCATCTACAGACGCAGAGACAACTGCAGCAGTTACAAAGACAGAAGGTGTTATCACGTTCGGAACAAATGCAGAGTTCCCGCCTTTTGAGTTCGTTGCAAGCAGCGGTGTGATCGATCAGTATGATGGTATCGATATGGCAATCGCAAAACAGATCGCAGAAGAGAACGGTATGACAGCAGCAGTTGAGAATATGGAGTTTGATTCTCTGCTTGTAGCATTGCAGAATGGTCAGATTGATGCGGCAATCGCAGGTATGACAGTGACAGAGGAGAGAAAAGAAGCAGTTGACTTCTCAACACCTTACTATACGGCTACACAGGTTATGATTGTGAAGGAAGATTCCGATATCGCATCAGCGGCTGATATGGCAGATAAGAAGATCTGTGTTGTACAGGGCTATACTGGAGAAGTATGTGTTCAGGATATGGGATATCCTTATGAGGCATTCAAGAAGGGTACAGAGGCAGTTATGGAGCTGGTAAACGGCAAGTGTGACGTAGTCGTTATCGATTCCGCAACAGCTCAGAAATATGTTGGTGACAATGAAGGTCTCAAGATTGTGGAAGATTCCGAAGCTTTCGAGTCAGAGGAATATGCGATCGCAGTGCAGAAGGGCAATACAGCACTTCTTGACATGATCAACACGGCAATCGAGGCGAAACTTGCTGACGGTACGATTTCCGAGCTCGGTGTGCAGTATACTGAGGCTGAATAAACTTTGCGGCAGGTAAGTTAAATAGATTAATAAGAAATGATTTGCGGGGACGCTTCGGAAGTGAGGTGTCCCCGCTTGTTTCGGGTTTGCGAAGTGAAGTTCAATTTTTTAGGATTTCCACCGTGCCAGTGTCGGAAAATACTGCATCAATCCTGCTTTTGCTTCCTCAACTGTCTTGCTTCGTCCGCCCTCGACCTCGAAAGGTGCGCAGAAGTCAGCCATCTCCTCCATTGTGCAGTCCTGTGCGAATGCGCCGTCCTTATAGCAGTAGCAACAGTACATATCATTTTTGCTTCCGTCCTGATTAGTTCCGTACTGCTCCTCCTGCATCGGCATACCACAGCTTTGGCAGATTTTTAATTCTGTTTTTGTGTCCATCTTGTAATCCTCCATGTTAAATTGATTTCCGCAGACAACAGGATAAGAGATGTTTCGTTGTCTGGCTGATATTGTAGGATTACTATAACAGAAATAAGCTGACATCAGAATGTCATATTTTAAGAAAAATAATCAATCATTCATACAACCGCCCCATCTCAGAAATGCGGCGATGTACTTCCGTTTTCACAAACTCCGGCGTCAACACCTTTGCTGAGGGGCCAAAAGATAAAATCAGACCGTACGTCCAATCGTCCAATGGGCAGTTAAATTTGACGATGAAGTGTCCATCGGGCAGCACGCTGATTTCACTCTCATCGAAGCGGTCATAGATGCGGTAAGCTTCTTTCTTGTCAATCCATAGGGTGATTTCAGTACTCCAGTCGATATCAGCGGTGATGTTTCCACATTCGGGATTCATATCATTCGGTTTTGCATCTTCCGGCAAGTCCGCAGTCTCAGAAAGAACTCTCGGCTCAAAAGTCTCATCAAGCACAGTAACTCTTTTCATGCGAAGTACTTTGAACAGCCGCATAGCCTGTTTACTCCTGCAGAAAGCGCGCACGTACCATGTATACTCTTTAAAAAGAAGCTGTACCGGTTCTACGCATCGGCTGCTCATGTCACCGTACTGCCCGTAATAATCAAACTGTAAGACATGTCTGCCCAGAATGGCATCTTTGATTTGATTGAACAGTTCCTTTCTGCGTCCGCTCCAATCAGAGAAATCTATGGCAACCCAGCTTTGGGGGTTTTCCTTAAAAAATTCTCCCAGCTTGTTTAAAATTTCTTCCTCCTCGTGGGCTCCGGTTTCCTGAAGACTAGCGAGAGCGGCAAGAATCTGCTGTTGTTCCTTTTTGGAAACAAGCATTTTATCGAGGACAAATTGTTCTGTCAGACTGATGCCGCCGTTCCTTCCCTTGGTAGTGTAGACAGGGATTCCCGCCATACTGAGGGTATCAATATCGCGGTAGATTGTCCTTACGGATACCTCAAACCGTCTGGCTAGTTCTCCGGCAGTTACAGTTCCTTTATTCATTAATATATAAATGATACTAAGCAATCGGTTGATCATGTGTTCCTAAACTCCTGAAAGCATAAACTCGTAACCCCGCGTTCATTGTCCGATTTCTTCTGCGGTTATTAAATCTTGATCTGTGTCCATTTTCCCTTTTTAAACCGCGTCGAGGCAAATATAAACCGGGAAACCTGATCTGCCAGTACGCCAAGCCAGATGCCCACAATGCCAAGTCCGAACACATATCCGCCGAGGTAAGAGCCGGCAGTACGGATAAAGGTCACGCTGATCGTGGATGCAACCGCAGTGTAGAATGTATCTCCCGCGCCGCGCAGGCATCCCATATATACGACCTGACTAATCTGAAAGGCTACTACGAAGATAATGACACGCATAATACTTACGCCGATTGCGACGATATGCTCTTCCTCAAAGAAAAGTTTCATAAGTGGTGCGGCACCGATGAAGTAGATTACTGCAAGGCATACAGAAATGATACCGCCGAACATTCTGCATATACTGCCGTATTCTTTGGCAAGACCCTCATCTCCGGCACCGAGGCTTCGCCCGATCAGCGCTACTGCAGCGGCTTGGAGTCCGTCTCCAAACGAGAAGGATAAGCCCATGATATTCATGCCGACCTGATGTGCCGCCATGGCATCCGTCCCCTGCTTTGCCGCCATGATCGCTGTCATCATAAAGCCGATTCTCATCAAGAGCTGCTCGAAGAAAACGCTGTATCCCACTTTGACCAGATTTAGGAAGCTGCTGACAGCAGGAAAAATCCGTTTTTTCATGATATAAGGAAGGCTGATAAAGCCGTCGGGTTTTAGAATCGAGAGGATACTCATGATGCATGCGACCACGGTTCCTAAGACTGTTGCCAGTGCCGCACCATGGATTCCGAGGGCGGGAAAGCCGAGGTGCCCGCCAATCAGCAGATAGTTGAAAATGATATTGACTGTGTTGGAGGTCACGTTGGTGCGCATAGTGATCTTCGTATTACCTGCACCCCTCTGGGCGGAATTGATTCCCATCTGGATGCAGTTGAAGATCATGCCGCCCATGATGATTTTGAAATATGCAACCGCGCTGTCGTGAGTTTCGGGTGTAGAGCCGCACAGCCGGATGATCGGGCTTGCCATAACAACGAATATGATACTTAATACGATGGCTGCCGCTATGATAAAGACAATGGCAGTGCTTAAGATTCGGTTCGCTTCTTCAGGCTTTTCCTCTCCGCGCCTTCTTGCAATCAGCGCAGAGATTGCCACATTTAAGGCAAAAAACAAGGACAGACCTATGAACTTAGGCTGTGTTGTAAGCCCCACGGCGGCAACCGCATAGGAACCTAACGAACTGACCATCAGTGAGTCCACCAGTCCTGCGAATGCGACGAAGAAAGATTCCACTATGGATGGCCATGCCATATTAAATGTAATGCGGATATTTTCTTTACTGTGTTTGGGAGTTGCTTTTTGTGTCTGCGTTGTCATCGTATCATCCTTGCTATGCTATGCGAAATTTATCGGATAACTGAATCACGATAAAATACTGTTGTCTATAAATTCAAATACTTTTGTAAAATAGGCGGGCGGATCGAAGTCCATTGCGTTTGCGTGTCCTGCGTCCTTTGCGATGTAGAGGTCTTTTTTGCCGGGGAATGCTTCGTATACCTGATGTCCCATGTCCGTAGGTACGAAATCATCTTTTTCGCCGTGTATAAAAAGCATCGGCTTGTTGCATTTCTTAAGTTCTGTGAGGGCGGATGCTTTGACATAATCATAGCCGAGCTTACGTATGCTGATCAGTCGGCAGGTATGAAGGATTGGGAAAGCCGGCAGGTGATAGTCCCTTTTCATAACACACGCAAAGATGTCCCAGACGCTGGTATAACCGCAGTCCTCAATATATCCGGCTACATGTTCAAGATTTTTGCCTGAGGTCATCATGACGGTTGCACCGCCCATGGAGATGCCGTGAAGAATGATTCTGGCATCTGCATCCTGCTCTATGACCCATTGTACCCACTCGGCGATGTCCTCTTTGTCAAGCCACCCCATTCCTATGTAATTGCCTTCGCTTGTGCCATGCGCCCTGTTGTCGGGAAGAAGCACGTTATAACCTTTCTTATAAAAGACCGCGCCGTAGGGAAGCATAAAATGATGACTGTCCTTGTAGCCGTGAATGGAAATAATCCAGTTATGGGTCTGCTCATCCTGAACACGGTACTTCGCGCATAATTTTAGACCGTCATGGTTTGTGATCGAAGCATCCTTCATTGTCTGCTCAAACTCGCGACCCATCGCCCGCAGTTTACGCCTGTTCTCCATATATGCGGCTTTGGATGGATCGCCGGAAGAATCTTCCGCACTTGCGGGAGACTCTGTAAGCGGGTTGTTTCTGTCCGGCACTGCGGCAAGAATATTTTTGATAAAAATAAGGCTGACCCTGCGGGTCAGAAGAATAGGAGCAATCACTGCTGCTCCAATTTTAATTGATTTTTTCATGATAAGATATCACCTCTGTTAAAAAATTTGGTTCTTTAATTACTATTATGTACAGTATATCACTTTTTGGATGTCATTCAATAGATGGCAGATTTGAGTTTTTAATATATCTTTATCAAATCTTCATAATTGCCATGTATCCTGTTTGTAACAATCAAAAAGCAATATTAGGAAAGGACAGGGTACAAATGGATACAATTCTGGAAACAATTGATCTTAGTAAAAAATTCAAAAAACAGACAGCAGTCAGTAAGCTATCTCTTCGGATTGAAAGAAATTCCGTGTACGGGCTTTTAGGTCCCAACGGAGCGGGCAAATCCACGACGCTCAAGATGATTACGGGGATGCTTCATCCGTCTTCAGGTTCTATCCGGTTTGACGGGCATGAGTGGAACAGACAGGATTTGAGTCGGATTGGGGCACTGATTGAGACGCCGCCTCTCTATGACAATCTTACCGCCAAAGAGAATCTTAAAGTGCGGACTACCATGCTTGGATTACCGGAATCTAAGATAGAGGAGGTCTTACAGGCGGTAGACCTGACTGACACAGGAGCAAAAAGGGCAGGGCAGTTTTCCATGGGAATGAAACAACGGCTTGGGATTGCACTGGCGCTGCTAAATGATCCTTTGCTGCTTATTCTGGATGAACCGACCAACGGGCTTGATCCGTTAGGGATACAGGAATTGCGCGAACTGATAAGGTCTTTTCCGGCAAAAGGCATTACAGTAATTCTGTCGAGCCATATCTTAAGCGAGGTGGAACAGATTGCCGATCATATAGGAATCATTGCGGGCGGCAGACTCGGCTACAGCGGTATGATAAATCAAGGTGAAAATCTGGAAGAGCTTTTCATGAAAGTGGTTCGGGATGCGGGAAAGGAGTGTGCATGATATGTTTGCTTTGATTCGTTCGGAAAGGCTTAAGATGCGGCATTCATTTGCCGGATTTCTTCCCATATCTGCCGTAAGCCTGCAAGTGCTGATCTCGCTTTCTTTAAGTATGGGCACTGATTATTATTCTGTAAATGCATGGAACTGGTGGTACACGATGATTTTGCCGGGAATGCTGGCAATTCTGTGTTATCTTGGTGTGAAAAAAGAGAAAAGACAGCAATACGCAAATCTGCTGGTGACACATGTGCCGCCGGAGCGATGCTGGGCCGGTAAGATATTATATTGTGCAATAAAGTTGTTAAGTGCCAATCTGCTTATTTTCCTCGGCACATTTGTGGGCGGAATCCTGATCGGCTCACCAATACCTCCGGTCAATGGTTTTGCGGCCGCACTTCTCTTAAGCATCTGTTACTTGTGGGAGATACCGCTGTATATGATGTTAGCTGCGCGTTTTGGTATGTTTGCGAGTATTTTTACATGTATGGTGCTTACAATAGGAAGTCTGATTGTGCTGGGAGCCAGCAGGTTGTGGTGGATTTGTCCTGCGTCAATCCCTTTCCGGCTGATGTGTCCTGTACTGCAGATTATGCCCAACGGACTGCTTGTAGAGCCGGGCAGCCACTATATGAATGCGGCTGTCATCGTACCCGGCGTAGTGATATCACTGCTCTGGTTTGCGGTGCTTACCTTTGTCACGGCACGTTGGTTTCGCAATACGGAAACCTTTTGAGAAAGGAGCAGATCCATGTGTACATTGTTACGTTATATGAAATCTGATTACATTAAGACAAAACGCACCCCGCTCCGCATAGCCCACTTGATCGTTCCCTGTGTAATGGCAGCAGTGTTTTTAGTCTATTATGCCGTTACTCCATGGAATGCTTACGGCAAAGTGCAGGCATACTTCGAGATAATGGGGATGGGATATCCTTTTCTGATCGGAACTTTTTGTGCTATAGTAGCAGAGCAGGAGTCTTATGCAGGAGCTTATCAGGCAATGTTGTCTGTTACAAACAGGAAAATGGCATTTATGTCTAAGTTATTTCTTTTGATACTGTTCGGAGCATTTTCGGTTGTGCTGGCATCGGTCTTGTTTGGCACGGGATATTATTTTGTGTTGAAACAGCACATTGTGAGTTATTCATTCTATTGGATTGCGGCATTTGTTATGCTGGGAGGTAACATTTTCCTCTATATATGGCATATGTTTCTTGCATTGCGGTTTAACAAAGGAATATCGATCGGGCTGGGAATCGCCGAGAGTCTGTTGGCGGCGGTTCTTCTGACCGGGCTGGGAGATTCTGTCTGGATATTTATTCCGGCGGCGTGGGCCTCCAGACTGGTATGTTCTATGATGACGGCATACAGCTTAGAAGAAGTACCATTTATTGATTGCAGTAAGGGTATAGGGATTTGCGCGGCTGTGACAGCGACAGTACTTATTGCCTATGGGATATGGTGCTGCCACTGGGAAGGCGGCAAGGGGAATGACTAGATGGGAGCAGATACAGATATGGCAAATATACTTGTAGTAGATGATGACACGGCGATTCTGACAATGATAAATAGGATTTTAAGTAAAGACGGGCACAATGTGACAACCGTGTCAGATTCTATGACGGTCAGTGAAATCAGGACAGAGAATCTTGATCTGATTATACTGGATGTAATGATGCCGGGCAAAGATGGATTTGCGCTGTGTGAAGAGCTGCGCGGCAGCGTGGATTGTCCTATACTTTTCCTTACAGCGAAGTCGGAGGAAAGCAGTCTTGTGTACGGGCTGGAAAAAGGTGCGGATGACTATATCTGCAAGCCCTTTGGAGCGGCTGAACTGCGCGCGAGAGTGGCGGCGCATCTGCGAAGGGAGACGAGAGAACATTTCGTCGGGCTTTTGTTTGCAGGTTCCCGCTTTCGTCTTGCGGCGAAACAGCTTGTCGTAAATGACAGAGTAATCGCTTTGACAAAGGCGGAATATTCAATCTGCGAATTTCTTGCAAGGAATCATGGTCAGGTTTTTTCCAAGGAACAGATTTATGAGAGGGTATTTGGCTTCGATGGTGAGAGTAATGAGGCGACAATCACAACTCATATCAAGAATATTCGTATGAAACTGGAAGAGCATCACTATTCACCGATTAAGACTGTGTGGGGAATCGGGTATAAGTGGGAGGATTAGGATGGGAGAGCGCAGGGAAATTCCGATAGGCTTATTTTTTCTGAAATATTTCTTATATATTTTTGTGGGAATTATATTGACAGTTATTCTGCTGGCAGGTGCATTCGGTCTGATGCTTGGGAGTGACATTGTCTATCCGGCACATTATGCGGAAGATCAGGCGAAACTTGCAGTTCCGGCTATACAGACTGCGGATCAGGTGACGGAGAATCTGATTCCAGAATTGTGCCGTTATGTGGTGGTTGACAAGAACGGTCAAATACTAAGCGGAAATATGAGCAAGCGGGATGCGGAACATGCGTGGAATGTAATTAACGGCAAAGCGTTCAATGGCGGCAGCTATTTCGGGGCAGATTATTATCTGGGAATACCGAGGGAATCAGAATACTGCATATTGCAGTTTCGGCTCATAGTGCAGTACCAGTCTGCCCTGCTCAGAAAATATCTGCCGCTGCCGGAAGTATTATTTCTTCTGATTTTTCTTGTGCTGGTCTTTGTAATCATTCTGTCGGTGGCGGTGCGGTTTAATCGTGGCATAAAGCGAAAATTGTCGCCTTTAGCCGATGCGGCGGATATGATACAGAGACAGGAGCTGGATTTTAACATTGTGCGTGGTTCCGTGAAAGAGATCAACACAATCTTAAATGCCATGGACGACATGAGGATTGCCCTAAAGGAATCTTTGGAAAATCAGTGGCGGATGGAACAGATGAAAAATGAACAGATGTCGGCGTTGGCTCATGACTTAAAGACTCCGCTCACGCTTGTGCGCGGCAACACAGAGCTGCTTGCAGACACAATCCTTACAGATGAACAGAAAGAATATACAGGATGTATTATAGACAGTGCATTGCAGATGCAGGATTATGTGCAGATGATGATAGACATCACCAGATCTTCTTCCGCTATGTCTGTCAATAAGCGGCAGACGGATATCGGAGAATTTTGTGAAGAACTTAAGAAAAAGGCTGGGGCTCTTTGTGCCATGCGGCATATCCGCCTGCAATGGAATTGTGCAATTTCTGCAAACGAAATATGTGTGGAACCGACACTTTTTGCAAGGGCGCTCATGAATATCTTTGCGAATGCGGTCGAACATACGCCGGATGGCGGAACGGTTCTGTTTGAAGAAAGCGAAAACGAGGAATATTTTACTTTTACAATTTCTGATTCAGGTAAAGGATTTACGGAAAATGCGCTCCGACATGCGAAAGAACAGTTTTATATGGACGATGAAAGCCGCAATGCCGCAGGCTCCCACTACGGTATGGGGCTGTATATAGTTGATACGATTGTGAAACAGCATAATGGTCTGCTGATTCTGGAAAATGTATCTGCGCAGGGCGGTGCGAAGGTTACTGTTAAGATTCCGCTAGGAATGTAACAGCGAATATGGTATACTGTTAAGCGTAGATTTTTCGAGGTCTGGTCCGTAGACAGGCATCGGATAATGTCGGCAGCGACTATCGTACGCCATTTGCGGCACTGGCAGCACACAAGAAAGGATTATGTGAGGATGAAAAAAATGTGGGAGAAATGGACGGGTATCAGCCTCGTCAAACGTATTATCGTAGGGTTAGTAATCGGTGTCATTCTGGCGCTGGTGGTTCCTCAGGCTTCCGGAATCGGAATCTTGGGAGATGTATTTGTAGGTGCGCTTAAGGCAATCGCACCGCTTTTAGTATTTTTCTTAGTTATGAGTTCTTTGTCGAATGCCGGTAAATCGCATGGAGGCGTTATCCGTACGGTTATTATTCTGTATATGTTCAGTACCGTACTCGCGGCAGTGATTGCGGTTTTTGCAAGCATGATTTTCCCGGTGGAGATGGTGTTACAGGAAGCGGCAGACACAGCGGCTTCTGCGCCGCAGGGCATTGTGGAAGTGCTTAGTACATTGTTGATGAACGTAGTAGCGAATCCGGTATCTGCGCTTGTCAATGCCAACTATATCGGTATTCTTTCATGGGCAGTGCTTTTAGGTGTCGCATTCCGCGGGGCTAAAGATACGACCAAGGCGGCATTGGCAGACATTTCGGAGGCTGTTTCCAAAGTTGTTACAACGATTATCAATCTGGCTCCTTTGGGTATTTTAGGTCTGGTATATACCAGTGTGACGACCAGCGGCTTAGAAACATTTACAGTGTATGGCAAACTGCTTATATTGCTGGTGGGATGTATGCTGGGTATCTACTTTATTACCAATCCGATTCTCGTATACTGGTGTATCCGTAAGAATCCCTATCCGCTTATTTTCAAGTGCCTGAAAGAGAGCGCGATCACCGCGTTCTTTACGAGAAGTTCTGCGGCTAACATTCCGGTCAATATGAAAATATGTGATGAGATGGGACTGGATAAAGATACATATTCGGTGACGATTCCGCTTGGCGCGACCATCAATATGGACGGTGCGGCGATTACAATTACGGTCATGACAATGGCGACAGTACAGACACTCGGTATTCCGGTAGACATTCCGACGGCAATCGTCTTAAGTCTGCTTGCGGCTCTGGCAGCCTGCGGTGCCTCCGGTGTGGCGGGAGGTTCTCTGCTGCTTATCCCCATGGCATGTTCGCTGTTCGGAATTTCGGACGCGGTATCTATGCAGGTTGTGGCAGTCGGATTTATCATCGGTGTGATTCAGGATTCCGTGGAGACGGCACTCAACTCGTCTTCCGATCTGCTGTTGTCTGCTTCAGCGGAGTTCAGACAGTGGAGACTGCAGGGGAGAGAAATTAAGTTTTAGGTTTCTAATGTCAACAGAGAATATTTATAAGTTCAACAGGCAGACTGTATAAAATGTTCTCTTGTGCCGGGTTTCGGTATATGGATTTTCTAAAATAATCCGGTTAGGCTGTGGTGAACGGACGCAACCGTCCTCTATGCGCATCCATGCGCACTTCGGACTTTTCGGGACGTCCGTGTCCCTCAATTGCTGGATGAATTACGGAATATTAAGAAAATCTCATATTCCTGCACACGACAACTGCGTGAACATTTTATACAGTCTGCTTGCGGCAACTCATGAATGTGCTTGTGGACATTTAAAACATTAGAAAATAACAATACATGGAGGAGCATATGGCTAAAATCGTAGATCAGATCAACATAGAAGAGGATGGAATTTATCTGGTATTTGGTGTGACGGATGAGGAGCAGTTAAAGCTCCTCCATTTTTCGTCCAATCCATTCCAAGGAATAGAGGAAAATGAGCAGTATATACAGGAAGGTTTTCAGTTTGTTCAGGTGAACTTTTCAGGATATAACAGACCTTATGAGAAACACGGAAATAAGCATATTGTCACGGCGCCGGGATACCTTCTGGCTTATGCGGGCATGGAAGATGGGCGAAATGAGATTGGAAGAAGACTTGTGATCACACAGCAGGATAAAGTTACCGGGGCAAAAGTGGTGTCCTATATGCAGTTCTACAGTGGAACTTCTACCTTGCGTATCTATCATGAGGTCGTGAATGAGGGAGCGGAAGAACAGACATTGGAGTATGTTTCTTCTTTCTATTATCTTGGAATCGAGAAAGAGGGGAAAACAAGTTCTGATGATAAAATGAAGCTCACCTATGCCTGTCATGGATGGCAGAAAGAAATGAATTTCCGCACGGTGACTTTTCCGCAGATGGGACTGGGACAGACCCAGCCTATGGTAAATCAGCGTACTTCTTCTACTTTTGAACTGACGAATACGGGAAACTGGTCTACTAAGAAATATCTGCCCATGGGTTATCTGGAAAACACGGAGGCTGACAGTGGTTTATACTGGCAGATTGAGCATAACGGTTCATGGCATGCCGAGATCAGTGATGAGAACGGACATTTCTATCTGGCGCTCAGCGGTCCTACGGAAGTACAGTCACATTGGTTTAAACAGTTGAAACCCGGAGAGCATTTTACGACAGTTCCGGTGGCGGTAGGAGTTTCGGGAGCGGATTTTGATCAGGCAATGGGACAGCTGACAAGATACCGCAGGATGATCCGGCGCCCCAATAAGGATAACGAAAATCTTCCGGTTATATTTAACGACTATATGAATTGTCTGTTTGGCGATCCGACGACGGATAAAGAGATTCCGTTGATTGACGCAGCGGCTGAGATTGGTTGTGAGTACTATGTGATCGATGCGGGGTGGTATGCGCCCGGTGAATGGTGGGACAGCGTAGGGGAATGGCAGCAGTGCAGAGAGCGTTTTCCCGGCGGGATAGAGGAAGTGACGCAGTATATCCGTGATAAAGGTATGATACCCGGACTGTGGCTGGAATTAGAGGTCATGGGAATCAACTGCGAGAAGGCGAAGCGCGTACCGGACGACTGGTTTTTTGTCAGACATGGCAAAAGAGTTTTCGATCGGAGCAGATATCAGTTAGATTTCCGCAACCCGGCAGTAATCGAGCATGTCAACGAGGTCATTGACCGCGTAGTGAATCAGTATGGCGTGGGTTATATCAAAATGGATTATAATATTGAACCGGGAATCGGTACAGAACTGTATGCGGATAGCGTCGGACAGGGCATGCTGGAACATGAGCGGGCTTATCTGAAATGGCTGGACGGCGTGTTTGAGAAATATCCGGATCTGGTTATTGAGAACTGTTCCAGCGGCGGTTTGAGGACGGACTATGCCATGCTGTCACGTTACAGTATACAGTCTACCTCTGATCAGGAAGATTACCGCAATTATGCTACGATTGCGGCAAATGCCTGTGCGGGACTGACGCCGGAGCAGGCAGCCGTGTGGTCTTATCCCCAGAGAGACGGTGACGAGGAAGAAACAATTTACAACATGGTCAATGCGCTTCTTCTGCGTATTCATCAAAGCGGGCATCTGCCGCAGTTGTCGGCAGAACGCAAGGCATTGGTGAAAGAGGGAATTGACTATTATAAAAATATCCGCGGTGATATCCGTGTGGCAGTTCCGGCGTGGCCGCTGGGGTTGGCGGACAGCTTAGATCACTGGCTTGCCGCCGCATTGAAAACAGAAGATAAAGTTTATCTTGCTGTCTGGCGGAGAGGCGGAGACGAAAGCGTTTGTGAGATTCCTCTGGATAAACTGGTTCCGGCGGGTGGGAAAGCTGTTGTACGTCTGGCGTATCCGGAGAATGCATTGGCGGAGAATGTGGAGTATTCCGTGGCTGGACAAACGCTCACGGTGAAATATCAGCAGCCCGTTATGGCAAGGATATTTGAGGTTACCATTTACTTTAGTCCGCTACTATGATAAAATACAACAGGATTTTTATTTTCAGAGGCGTAAACGCTTCGGAATGGAGGAGAAGATTATGAAAAAGAAACTTGCACTTATGCTGGCACTGTCCCTGACAGTGGGAACGGTACTGACAGGATGCGGTAACGCATCTGACACAGCAGACACGGCGAATGCTGACCTTGTATATGCGGTGGAAGCTGGTTCAGCCGGTGAGGCAGCAGCACAGGACAACGGATTTCAGACAAATGTGGTAGCATCTCAGGCGGATGCACTGATGGAAGTTGCTTCCGGCACTTCTGATGCGGCAATTATTGATCTGCTTATGGCTGGCGCTATGATCGGTGAGGGAACAAGCTATCCGAATATGAAGTATACTGATGAGCTGACTACAGAGGAATATGGTGTGGGATGCCGTAAAGGTTCCGATCTTGCTTCTTACATCAATTCCGTATTTGCAGAAAGCTATGCAGATGGCTCTATGAAAGAGACAGCTACTACCTATGGCGTGCAGGAAGCATTGGTTGAACAGCCTGCTTCTGAGTTCACTGCATCAGCAGAAGACAGTGATGTGGCTTATATTCAAGATAAGGGTACAATGATCATAGGCATCACCGATTTTGCTCCGATGGATTATAAAGATGAGTCCGGTGAGTGGATTGGCTTTGACGCGGATATGGCTCGTATTGTAGCTGAGAAATTGGGTGTGGAGGCTCAGTTCGTAGAAATTGACTGGGATAACAAGATCATGGAGCTGGAGTCCAAGAACATTGATGTTGTATGGAATGGCATGACACTTACTTCCGAAACAACATCTGCTATGGAATGTACAAACCCCTACTGTAATAATGCGCAGGTAATTGTAGTGCCTGCTAACTAAAACATAATTTCCCTGCCAGTCCGGACAAAAATATGAGCCGGACCGGCAGAAGATTTTGGCGAAGGAGAAGTATTTATGTTTTGGAGTGTTACACAATCGCTGTTAGGCGGTCTGCTCACAACGTTTCAGATTTTTATTTTTACACTGTTGTTTGCATTGCCGCTCGGTCTGATTCTGGCATTTGGTTCCATAAGTAAGTTCAAACCGTTGCGCTATCTGATACAGGTACTGGTGTGGATTATTCGCGGTACGCCGCTTATGCTTCAGCTTATCATTATATTTTATGGTCCCGGTCTGTGGCTTGGACATAATATATGGAGCGGCAATGAAGCGGGTCGTATCACTGCTACCGTTGTAGCGTTCAGTATCAATTATGCCTGCTATTTTTCGGTTATTTTCCGTGGAGGTATCGAGGGCGTACCGGCAGGACAGCGTGAGGCGGGACAGGTGCTTGGTATGACCAAGTCGCAGATATTTTTCAGAGTAACACTTTTGCAGATGGTGAAACGTGTAGTGCCGCCTATGTCCAATGAAATCATTACACTGGTAAAAGATACTTCGTTGGCACGTATTATTGCCGCATATGAACTGACTTTTGCGGGATATTCTTTCATGAAGAGCAATGGACTGACATGGCCGTTGTTCTACACCGGTGTATTTTATCTGATCTTTGTAGGCATCTTAACACTGCTGTTCAATTACATTGAGCGCAGACTGGATTATTTTAGGTGAGGTATACATATGGCGATTCTTGAGGTGAAAAATATTGGAAAACAATTTGATTCGACTATGGTGTTGAATGATGTCAGCTTTTCTCTTGAGGAAGGTAATGCGCTTGCGATCATCGGTTCTTCGGGTTCGGGTAAGACGACGCTTTTACGCTGTCTTAATTTCTTGGAGACGCCTGACAGAGGTTCCATTATCGTGAAAGGGGAGACTCTTTTTGATGCGTCCATGCCCCTTAAAGAGCAGGGAAAAGGTCTGAGGACAAAACGTCTGCATTTCGGCATGGTATTCCAGTCTTTTAATTTGTTTCCTCAGTATACGGCATTGGAGAATGTTACGTTATCCGAGAAGCTGCTGGCGAAGGAAAGAGAGGACTTTAAGCAGAATAAAAAGGATATCTATGCGCAGATAGAGAAACATGGCGTAGAACTGTTGGAGCAGATGGGGCTAGCCGACCGTATGACGCACTATCCCCACCAGTTGTCCGGCGGACAGCAGCAACGTGTCGCAATCGCCAGAGCATTGGCGCTTAAGCCGGATATTCTGTGTTTCGATGAACCGACTTCCGCACTCGACCCGGAGCTGACCGGAGAAGTGCTTAAGGTAATCAGAGGGCTTGCAGACCAGAAAACGACGATGATCATCGTCACTCATGAGATGGCATTTGCAAGAGATGTGTCCGATCAGCTTATTTTCATGGATGACGGCGTGATCGTGGAGCAGGGCGATCCCAAGCAGGTGATTGACCATCCGCGCGAGGAGAGGACGAAGCAGTTCCTGACCAGATATGCACAGGGATAATACAATGGATGAGAACTTAAATAAAAAGAAAGCAATAACCATGGCGGTTGTTGCGGGAATTTTGATTATAATCGCTTTTTCTTCATTATTCGTGGCGGCTCTTATGCAGGATAATGGTATTTCTGATGCAGTCATCGTGCCTATGGCGTTGATTGCATTTTTGGGTGGCAATATTACTGCGTTCGTTTTGATAATTAAATCTTATCCCTCACTGCTTATGGAAGAGTGCAGGAAAATGGAGCAAAAGTATGACAAACAGGAAGTGACAAAAATACCCTTGCCGGATGAGAGGGATATCGTTAAAACATTTCTTCAACATAAATTCAAATATATAGATGAGGGATATTATAGAAGGAAGAAGTTTTCTTTCCTAAAAGACTCTGTCAGTTATTATGCCCGCATCACCGAGGATTTTGAGATAGAAAATGCTCTGAGGCGGGAGATTGAGCGAATACTTAAAATGCATAGAAAAGAGAACAATCTGTGTCTGCTTCTGTTCGTATATATGGATGAGATAGGTGAACGTGAGAAAAAGGATGTCAAAGAGCTTGGGAAAGACCAGATCATTGTACAATATGTGATCAATCCGAATGTTTTAGTGTCAGTGATTATTATTGTCATAGATCGTCAAACAGGTACAGGATACTATATGGAAGGCAGGAAATTTGGATGGATTTCTTCCTATTCGTATGGCTGCAGGATGCTTAGGAAGTTGTTTGGGGTAAAGGACTGAGGCTATGCTTGTGTAGCGGCATTAGCATGCCTTACCAGCCTGCTGTAAAATCGATGTCATATCTTGTCCCATGGGAAAAAAGAACACCATCAGTAAGCTGAATGCAAAGGATACAGGTGTTTTCGTCGTCAAAATTATTATGACCGTTATCAATCCAAGTATAAAATGCTTTTTTTAGTTTGTCGGCTATATCTTTATTCTCAGCTTTGCCAAAATAGCCAAGATTGATTCCCTTCCCATGGGCGGTAAACCAATCACCGGCAATTGCAACGGCAGGATTTTTTTCAATTTGCTCCATTTTATTTGAAAGTGCATAGGTAATTACGTAGAATGCTCCGTCTTCATAAAAAGCATCTACGTTTCGGACATATGGTATATTGCCATCAACGGTTGCTAATGCGATAATATTATCTTTGCCGAACCTCTCATCCATGATCTGTTTTGCTTCAGAAGTCAGGTTTTCCATTTTTCGATCCCTTCAAGTTTTTCTTTTCCCACCTTGAAATTGATTGACGGGAAACATTTCATATAATCACTTTGGATAACTTTATTATAACTCTTTAACTGAAAAAAGTGAACCAATTTGAAAGATAGATAATTAATGAAACAGTAAATCATTGGTATGGAGTTTATCAAATATTTCTGAAATATGAAAACGACATTCCTGTCGGTTTTGCGCAATGCCAATTACGGCATGATTATGTGGAAGGCACCGAAACATCTCCTGTTGGATATCTGGAAGGAATTTTTATTATGGAAAACTATCGTAACAGGGGATATGCCAAAGAGCTGTTAAATGAGTGCGAGAAGTGGGCAAAAAAATATTGGCTGAAAAGAATTTGCCAGTGATTAAGGGGGATATACTTATGAATACGTTAAAACAGGGAGATACCATCGGAATTATAGCACCAAGCTGGGTGGCAGATAGAACAAATTACGAAAAATATGCAAAAAGCATTGAAAAATTAGGATTCCAAATCAAATTCGGCGAGAATATATATAAAGACACCTATAAATATACTGCGAGCGTAGAAGAGCGTGTCGATGATTTAAATGAGATGATATATGACGAAACCGTAAAGATGGTATTCTTTGGCGGAGGATATGGAAGTGTTGATTTGCTTCCGTATATAGATTATAGAAAAATAAAGGAATCTCCGAAGCTTTTCTTAAGTTATAGTGATGGGACATCCATTCTTAATGCCATATATGCTCAAACAGGGATAATGACATATTATGGTCAGACGCCGGGATTATTTGATGATATCAGCGAATATGATAAAGCACAGTTTATTTCACATTTGGTAGAAGGAAAAGTGACTGATTATATCAGCAATAGCGACTGGCATACGATAACAGAAGGATGTTGTCGGGGAACTCTGATTGGTGGATATTTACTTAATTTTGGTTTGACGTTAGGGAATAGTTTTTTTCCCTACCCAGCAGACAGGAAGTATATACTTTTTATTGAAGAACTGGATAAATTCCGTCCCGTTCAAGAAGTCAGTATGCTCTTAACTTGTATAGGACAAAGCTGTTTGATGGAACAAGTTACAGGGGTGCTGTTTGGACATTATTCGGATGAGGTTTCACCGGAGTTGTTTGAAATACTTGAACGATTTGGTAAAAAATATAATATTCCAGTGGCTTATTGTGATGATTTTGGTCATGGAGCTAATCATGCAATTTTTCCTATTGGAAGAGAGGCTGTTTTGGACACTAAGAATAAAACATTATTATTTCAATAGGGCATACGCTGACAACACTTTTTCAAAAAAACTCCCTTTTTGGAATTGTGTACCCATGAAAACGAGCTTATAAATATACATTGCAAGCAGCAGGCACATATTTTATAATCAAATGTATAGTTCGGGATTTGAAAGTGAGATGAAGTATTATGAAT
>CAMXBD010000013.1 GCA_947179245.1 uncultured Lachnospiraceae bacterium
AGACATATAGATTATAATACTAATCGTAAAGTACAGATATGATAAGTGGGACAAACGATATGGCGGGGTGCCGTCGATGGGCTTTGGCGTACATATGATATATATAGCGGTATAGATATGAAGTGCATGGAGGGTATACCATGGCAGCATGGGGCTATGTCGCAATTGACAGAAGTGGTAAGGAAATCAAAGGCAGCAGGGATGCTGACAGTAAGGAACAGGTAACAAGAGAACTAAAGAATCAGGGCTTGATTGTTCTGGATATCACGGAACAGAATGCACTGACTAAAGATATCAGTTTTGACTTCGGCGGTAAGCCGACACCGAGAGATCTGGCGGTATTCTGCAGGCAGTTCGCCAGTATCACCAGAGCGGGTGTCACAATTATACAGACACTCAACATGCTGGCGGAACAGACGGAAAATGTCAAGATGCAGAAAGCCATTCAGGCAGTCCGTGCTGATGTGGAAAAGGGTGAGAGCTTTGCGGACTCCCTTTCGAGACATGACAACGTTTTCCCAGAGTTATTGGTACAGATGGCAAGAGCCGGAGAGGCTTCCGGTAGTCTGGAAACAGCCATGGAGCGTATGGCAATCCAGTTCGAGAAGTCAGCGAAGACGAAGGCGCTCGTGAAGAAAGCCATGATTTATCCGATTGTTGTCATGCTGGTTGCAATAGCGGTTGTGATTGTTATGCTTGTGTTCGTTATTCCGCGATATATGGACATGTTCGAGGAATTGGGTACGGAGTTGCCGGCTATTACATTGGCAGTTGTTGCAATGAGTAATTTTATGCAGGCTTATTGGTTTATTATTATTCCTGTGTTAGTAGCAATTATATTTGCTGTTAAGACATGGGCGAAGACAAACTCCGGTAAGCATGTGGTTGGTAAGTTGGCACTTAAGATTCCGGCAATCAAGAATCTGGTTGTAAAATCTGCATCTGCTCAGATGGCGAGAACATTAAGCACTCTTCTGACAGCGGGCGTGCCGCTTGTGGAAGCAGTAGATATTGTGGCGGATACAATGGGAAATATCTGGTTTAAAGAGGCTTTAAAAGAGGCTGTTGAACAGATTGTAATCGGTGTACCGTTGTCTCAGCCGTTGCAGACTAGTGGGTTATTCCCACCAATGGTTTACCATATGATTCGTATCGGTGAAGAAGCCGGTTCTACCGAAGAAATGCTGAATAAATTGGCAGATTACTATGAGGAGGAAGTAGAGATGGCAGTGCAGTCTCTGATGGCTGCTATGGAGCCTATGATTATTATCGTGCTGGCATGTATTGTCGGCGTACTGATTGGTGCGGTTATGGCGCCTATGGTAAATATGTATGCGGCGTTGGATAATCTGTAAATTGACGGAAAAGCTATAAAATGTATGGTATACTATAATCGGCGATTGCTTACTCCAAAGATAATTTATATTTCAGAAAAAAAGGGAGATAACTATGCCGACAACGGTCAATGACTTACTTAATCAGTATGTAGAAGAAGTAAGAAAAATATATGGAGAATATTTGAAATCCGTGATTCTGTATGGCTCTTATGCCAGAGGGGATTTTAGATCGGATTCTGATATTGATATTATGATTTTATTAGATTTGACGGATATGGAAATTAAAGATTACCGTCATCAGTTATCTGGACGTACTTATGATTTTAATGAGAAGTATGAAGTAGATATCAAACCGATTGCGAAAAGTAATATGCATTTCCGAAAATGGCTGGGGCTTATCCTTTTTATACAAATATTCAAAAGGAAGGAATAGCGTTGTATGGAACAGCTTCATAAGGGAACGGTTAACGATTTGGTAAATTATCGTATTGAGACTGCCAAAAGTGATTTGCAGGTAGTCGGTGTACTTATGAAAGAGAAACAGTACAGGGCGGCAAATAATCGGGCTTATTACGCAATATATCATGCAATATCGGCGGTTCATGCGCTTGATGGGAAGTCATATAAAAGAGGAATCCGAAGAGTAAATGACTACAGCGAAAGAGCTGATTAAACAGATAGAAGTATATTGTATAAGCAGGATGACAAATCAGTGAAAATCCGCCAACTATGCCCGCGGGCATAGTTGTGAATGACTTGCTAGCAAGTCATTCGGGGATACCATAATAAAAGAATTGAGCATGACAGTGTGTAGGGGAGCTGCCGTGTTTAAGATATGGGTATCATTAATGATGCCCGGCACAATTAAAACAAAGAGGAAAAGGAGAAAGAGAAATGAGAAAAGAAAAAATGAACAACAAAGGTTTTTCCCTTGTTGAGTTGATCATCGTTATCGCGATTATGGCTATCTTGATTGTAGTACTTGCGCCTCAGTACTTGAAGTATGTAGAGAGATCCCGTAACTCAACAGATTATCAGAATGCCACAACCGTAGTAGATGCATTGCAGATTTATGTGGCAGATCCAGACATAACAACGGATTTGTTTGTAGCGGGTACTGTTAGAATTGTTATGAATGATAATCTTGCGCCAACTGTATCAGCGCAGAATGACGCTGTAGAAGCGGCTATGGAAAATGCGGGGCTCGATTTTGCTGGTATGCGATGCACAAGTAGACAGTCATGGACTCAATATACTATTCAAATGATAGTTGATACTGATGGAGATGTTACGTTTAGTTATGCATCTAATAGTACTGGAGCGGATGGATTCGCAGAACATATGGGAACACCGGGGGGATTAGCAACCCCGTAATTTCACAACTTATCTCACACCAAAACCTACATACGTGTGACATAATTTAGCCAAACGGAAGCGTGCCCCAACGCGCTGTTCTCCAGCGGTCGGGCACGGTCTTCCGTTTCGCCATTTTAAAATTTTCGACAAAAAGTCTCTACAAAGGACATACACCATGCTCGCAGATATCATATTTTACATAATTATATTTATCTTCGGAATAGTGATTGGCAGCTTTTTAAATGTCTGTATCTATCGCATTCCGGAACATGAAGATATCGTAAAAACCAGATCACACTGCATGACCTGTGGTTATCAGCTTAAATGGTACGATATGTTTCCGGTGTTCAGCTATCTGTTCCTGCGTGGAAAATGTCGTAAATGTGGAGCGAAGCTCTCCGTCCAGTATCCTTTGATTGAGGCGGTGAACGGAATCTTATACGTGATGATCGTATGCATTCATGGAGTAAACGTAGACTCCCTACTCTACTGTTTACTGACATCCGCACTCATCGTATTGAGTGTGATTGACTTTAGAACTTATGAGATTCCATTTGGAATCAATCTGTTTATACTGGCGCTGGGGCTGATTCGGATGGCATTGGATTATCGTGACTTCCTTAGCTATCTGATCGGCTTCTTAGTTGTCAGTGCGGTCTTGGCAATTCTGTATTATGCTACCAAAGGCCGGGCAATCGGCGGCGGCGACGTCAAGCTGATGGCGGTCTGTGGATTGTTTCTCGGCTGGAAACTTATTATCATTGCTTTTTTATTAGGTTGTATATTGGGTGCCGTCATACATGTGATCCGTATGAAAGTAAGTAACGAGGATCATGTGCTCGCGATGGGACCGTATCTTTCCGCCGGTGTCTTTATCGCGGCGATGTGGGGAAGTCAGATGCTCACATGGTATCTGGCACAGTTTTGAATGAACAGAAGGCTTTTTAAATATAACACATGTTATGAAAATTGAAGAACAGATTACATCTTAGAAAATTAAAGGCGCGTGTCTCGTAAATGAGTCGGTTTGCTTTTTAATATATAAATACACAGGGGAAGTCGAAAGGAGACTACAGTACATGGCTGCTAAAGCAATCAGCATAGAGATCGGCTACTCGCTGACAAAGGTCTGCGAGGTTGATTATAAAGCTAAAACACATAAGGTATACAGATTTTTTACAATACCGACAGCGGAAGGCATCATCAATGATGGTATACTTCATGTTACGCCGGAATATATCGAGGCGCTGAACGCTGAGATTACTAAGAGAAAGATTAAGACGAAACAGGTAGTATTTTCTATTACTTCGGGAAGAATCGCAAGCCGTGAGGTTACGATTCCGTTTGTCAAAGAGAATCGTATTGCGGACGTGGTGAATGCTAACGCGTCTGACTATTTTCCGGTAGATTTAAGCCAGTATCAGCTGGCATACAGCATTCTGGGAACTATGGGAGATCCAAAGGGTGCACAGCAGTACAAGCTGTTAGTCATGGCAGCGCCGAGTGCACTTTTGAGTGGATACTATGATTTGGCGAAAGCACTGAAACTGGAAGTTGCGGCAATCGACTACGCCGGTAACAGTGTATTTCAGGTGGCAAAAGATAAACATGCACAGGGGACAAGCCTTGTGATTAAGATTGATGAGCGTTCTTCGCTTGTGATGGCGGTTCGGGATGCCAGACTTGCGTTTGTCAGAAATGTGGCATACGGCGTGGAGGAAGCAATACAGACTATTATAGATTCCAAACGGTGGACTGAGGCTGATACGGTACAGTCGGCAATGGAAGTCATGTCGATGAATGACTGTGTTGGTTCACCTGAGATAGTTGAGGTAATCGGACAGCTTGCATCGGGTATCAGCAGGGTTGTGGATTACTATATTTCCCACAATTCAGATGCAGCCATTGAGAACGTATATATCACAGGTCTTGGCGCTAACATAAGAGGATTGGAAGAAGTACTTGCAAAAGAATTGAATCTTCATGTGGAAGTGTTGCGTCAGATACAGGGATGGAATCTGGAAAAAAGTTTCAGAACGCAGTATTACGGCGAGTTTGTTGCCTGCGTGGGTGCGGCGGCGGCTCCTCTTGGATTTAAAAAGGATGCTGAGAAGTCCAAAGGAAAAGAGAAAGCGGCGGGCGGCAAAGGCGGAGTCAATCCTGCGCCTATCGCGTACACTGTTTTTGGACTGGGGCTTGTTATCGCGATTGCTCTGGCGGCTGTGTCTATCTTAAGATATATGGGCTTACAGAAGACAAATATGGAGTTAAAAGCGCAGAATACGGAACTGGAAGCAATCATTCCTATTTATAATGAATATACTGCGACGCTGGCTTCTTATAACTTAGTTAAGACAATGTATGGTCAGACGGAAAACAGGAACGAGGAACTTGTGGAGTTTCTGGAAGAATTGGAGGATAAGATGCCCAGCGATGTGCATGTAGTATCCTTTACAAGTACGGTAGACGGCGTGGCAATCAATATGAATGTGAGCAGCAAGAGTGAGGCGGCAGCGGCGGTTGAACAGCTCCGTTCCTTTAACAGCCTGTTACCTGCCAGTGTGACGGTCAACTCCGTGGTTGAAGAGATTGACGAAGAAGCTGGAACGATTTCTGTTAATTTCTCAGTGGCGGCAATTTACAGAGACGTACACGCACCGGACCCAGCTGACACGGTGAATGCAGATAATACAGATGACACAGCGGTTGATACGGACGCCGCGGCGGACACGGAAGAGTAGGGGGATGGAATCATGAAAGTTTCTAAAAGAGATATATTACTCCTTGTGGGATTGCTTGGGATTCTGGCAGTGGTTTGTTCCGTTTTTCTTGTATATCAGCCGACCATGGAGAAAGCGGATGCTTTGGAACAGGAGAATTTCGAGCTTCAGGCGAGGATTAATGATTTAAGTTCCAAGATGGCTAATAAAGATTCTTATATTACAGAGACAGAGAATATGAATCGTGAGATTGACTTGATCTTTAAAGAATTTCCGGTAGATGTGAGAGAAGAAGACAGTATTCTGCTCGCGATCAGTCAGGAACTGATTTCACCTATGATGATCAGCAGTATTAGTATCAGCGCATGTGAACCGGTTGTCCTGCCGGACGATGAGGAAGACGTGAGTCATACTTACGAAATTGATGAGATAGAAGAGTACGAGGCACAAGAGGGAATCTCTGATGATGTTACGGCTTCGGCGGCAGATGCCAATGCCAATGGACTGAGCAATGAAAATATGCCATCTATATTAATGGCACGAAACGTGACAATCAATTATCTGGTGTCTTATGAAGGATTAAAAAGAGGCATCAAAAATATCAGTGTACAGGATAACAGAATGAGTATCGATAACTTGACAGTGGCATATGACGAGTCTACAGGACTTCTTACAGGCATGACCAGTATTGATATGTACTGTATTCCGGGACAGCCGGACAAGGTATATGTGACACCAAATATTTCATCTGTCCTGCTAGGCACGGACAATCTCTTCGGTTCCATAGAACTTTATAGTGAGCGTGGACTGGAGGATATTGAAGGTAATGAAGGCGGAGACGACGAGGCGGACGAGGACACAGAGGAAGATTAAGATAGCAGGGTGGCGGACAGCTTATGAATGATATCAGGCGACAGAGACAACTGAATAAGGAATACAGGAAGACTTCTGACGCAGGTTTTTCATTGGTTGAGCTGCTGATTGCGGTGACGATTCTTGCAATCATCGTTATTCCGCTGTTACATATGTTTGTTACTTCGACAAAGATCAACGTGAAGTCCAGACAGACACTGCGTGCGACGACAGTGGCGCAGGACATCATGGAAGGGCTTAAGGCATATACGCTTGAGGAAGTCAGCGCACAGTTTGCACCGCCGGAGGGTGTAAGCGGCGGCTCATTTCATTATCCGTCGGAGGGCTTCTATGTGGTGAACAGTTCGCTTATTCAGGGCGGCGTGCGGGATTTGACAGAAGACATGGATGGACACGTAGAAGGTGACGAGATCTATTATTTCGGTATCGAGAATCTTAAGATGCAGGGCGGCGAGTATGACGCGCTGATTAAACTGGATGCTTCTACTTACGGCGAAAATAAGGACTCGACGGCATCACCCCATGACAACGTATATAATGGCAAATTCTACGCCGAAATCGGAAGCGTAGCCGAGACAAACGGCGGCGGAGAGTCTGCAAAAGAGACGGACAGCAGTTATCATGAGAGCAAAAAACTGGCTGACGCCGTCAAGAAGTCTGCGAAACAGAATATTGGGGAGCAGATTACAGATGCGGGTGGAACACTTCCCGATGATTGGGACGATTTGTGGGACGAGATGGAAATCGCGAATATCGTTACGAGGAGAGATATCAACGTAGTGATCGATGATGCCGGGTCGAAAGATGCAGAAGGCAATGAACAGTGCATAGCAACCATCAATTTTACTTATGAATGCAGCTATAAATATGGTGAAATTACATATACATGTACGACCAGCGGGGATGCAGGTTCAGAAGGCGGAGAGGTAGTTAATGTCAGCCGTAAGTTTTCCAGCGGAAATTTTTATCTGTTCTATTATCCAATTTATAAATCAACATTAGTGGATCATATTCAATTTGAAATTAAGAATACAGCGAAGTTATTGGATAAGGATCATCCGTTATTAAAAAGCATTACATTGGCAAAGCAAATCCGTTCGGATGTTGATGTAGATGCAGGTGTTATTGGTCCCGATTTGACAGAAGCTGAACTACGGGCAAAGGAGAGCGCATATCTGGCGGATGTGGGTATCTCGGCGGATGGGGCACCGGAGAGTAAGCTGACTTTCAGAAGAAATGTAGAGACAAATATGGTTAAAAACCCACTCACGGGAAAATGGGATTCAATCATGGGAGTCAGCTATTCGCATGGTTCAAGTATTATGTCAATGATAGACGAGTGTGACTTTACAGGTGAGAAAGCCAGCGAAAAGGTGACAAACATTATCTACGACATAGAAATCACAGTCTATCAGACCGGAGCGGCACAGCATTTTACGGAAAATAATTTTGAAGCAAATGATGACGTACACAGACTTGCTACGATCACAAATATGAGCCAGTGACCGGACGTAGAGATAAGAATATACGACAGCAGTAAATAAGAGTGAATTGCAAAAGGAATGAAACAGTCTATGAAAAAGCCATGTGAAGGCAGAAAACAGCTCTTGGGCAAAGTGAATAAGAGGGACGACAGGGGATCTGCAATCGTTATTGTAATCATAGCCATGGCACTGATTGGAATCATGGCAACTACAATTCTGTGGGCGGCGTACTTAAATTACCGTATCAAAATCAATGATTTGAAGGTAAAGAACAGCTTCTATTCAGCGGAGACGGTAGTGGAACAGATACAGGCAGGCGTGAAGCTTAAGGTGTCGGAGGCAATCAACGAAGCTTATCAGGATGTGATAAGCAACTGGGATGCGCTGGGAACGGACGCCAACCGCGAGAGTTATTTCCTCACTGCGTATATTGCGGCTGTCGAGAGCAAATTTGGAACAACACCGACAGGTTCGCCGACCCGATATGATAAAGATATGCTGAAAGGCTTTGTAGACTCGGAATGGTGGCTTGAAGACGACCCGAATAACGACGGATATATTGTCAACGACCCTTGGGATACTGCTATACCGGAGTTTAAGGCGGCTAATAGTGTGAATGGTTATGGCTCCATGTCGCTTAAGAATATATGTATCGAATACTACGATTCCAATGATTATCTGTCCATCATCAATACGGATATTGCAATCGATGTGCCGAAACTGCGTTTCACACAGGCAGGTACGATTGACAGGCTGTATCCATATGTGCTGATTGGCGATGAAGGCATTGAGATGGACGGCAATACGGTGGCAATAAGCGGCAGTATTTACGGCGGTGTAGACAAGAATATGAAAGGCGGTATTCAAGTCTGTAGAGACAGTCATGTGACAATCGAGGATGCTTCCTATATTATTTCGGGCGGAGATATCGTTGTCGGTAATGATGCGATCTTCTCAAGCATGGTCAACCAGAACGCTGAACTGATTGTGAGAAATGTGACAGAAGACAGTAAAGGATTCAGAACAAATGTCTATGCGAACGGATTGGCGCTAAATGGCGGGCATCTGGACGCTTCGGCAAGAATGTATATAGCCAATGATCTGATCCTGTCCGGCAAAGGCAGTAATGTGTCGCTGACAGGGCAGTATTATGGATACGGCAATACGAATGAGACGACTCTGGAGGAAGAGGCGCCTAAGACTGATGAGGACGGTAATGTTGTACTGGACGGCGATGGCAAAGTCGTGATGGAGGAGCAGAGAGTCAACCCGGCGAATTCAAGCAGCGCTATAGTCATTAATGGCAAAAATACTTCCGTTGATCTGACTGGACTTACAACACTCCAGCTTGCGGGCAGAGCGTATGTTAGTTTATATAGAAGTGATGAAAAGGACGACGGAATGCCTCATGTTCTGATGGGTGAATCGATTTCTGTTAAAAGTAACCAGATTGCCTATCTTGTTCCGGCGGAGTGTGTAGGCACTTTGAATGGTAGGCCGATCATTGGACAAAATCCTGTGTCTTTTGAGACATGGGCCAAAATGTTGGAGAGTCTGCCCGAATACCAGTCAGGGACGACGGGTGGAACCACTGAAGGCGGAGAGACCGGAGCTGGCGGAAGTGACGGAGCAGATGAGGAGCAGGATTTCCGAATCGTAGACGCCAGCAGGGAAGCGGCAAAGCTGGGCGGAGCGAAGCTGATCGAATTTGGTATACCGGATATCAAGGCAAGTGATTTAACCGGAGTGGATTTAGAGAATCCTACCGATGTTATCACGAAATTGAATCAGAAGGCGGTTTCCGGCGGCTCCGGAGTCAGATTTCTCTATAAACCGGAAAAAGCTCAGGTGTATCTGTATCTGGTTATGGACAAGGATAACGCGGCAAAATATTTTACACAGTATTATAATGTCAACAGCAATAAGGCAAGTCTGGACAACTACTTTAATCAGTATGTTTCCGGTGGCATCAGGTTAAAAGGAAATGTGCAGGGATATACGGTAGTAGGAAACAGCATGGTATCTGCCACGGATGCAGGAAACGGCGATACAATACTGACAACTCCGGAGGGGGAGAAGATTGTCCGACTCCTTTCCAGCGTCGAGAGTAATCCGGATGGAGACGGTGATGAAGGCGGAGATGGAACGGAAGATGGCACACCTGCAGGAGAGGCGGGGGATTATCAGGAAGTATCCGATAACGTGGAACAGACGACCTTCGATGAAAGCGAGCTGAAAAACCGGGATGAAATTATAGATTGCTATGAGAATCTGATGGCGAACCTGTTGGAAGATGATCCGGGTACAGAAGAAACAGTGTTTGAGAATCTGGTTAAGCTTGATACCAATCCGACTGATTCTGAGAGTATTGAGGGACTGCAGGATTATCTGGATCATAACCATGGCATAGTGGAATTCACAACGGGTGACGTGGCGAATGCTTTGGAAGCAGTGCTGGTAGATAGTAATGCACAGCCCGGCAATGTATATAAAGTGTCAAATTCCAAGTTAAGACTCGTAGTTGCCATAGGTGATGTGGAAGTAACCGGTAATTTCCAAGGACTGATTATCGCCAGCGGCAAGATTACTGTCTCCAATAATGCGATCATCAAGAAGGACGGAGAAGGCGTATACGCTGTTCTTCAGGCACAGTCCAAGGTGGCAGGCGATACGAACGTTCCGGCAAATATCCTGTGTAACGGTTCCGGAATGGTGAAGAATGGTTATGAAGAGGCAGATGTGGACGAATCAGGGAATCTGAACATTGATTATTCCAAGATCGTCCGGTATGAGAACTGGATTAAGAAATAGTAATGGAGAGGATAAAGTCAGATGCGCAGGATGGAGAAAGATAACAGTGGTTTTTCTATTGTGGAATTGATCATTGTCATTGCAATCATAGCGGCGATTATCACGACGGCAGCATTGTCTGTCGGGCTTGTTTTCAGTGCCAACGCAAGAACCTGCGCCAATGACATTATGGGCGCTATATCAGAATGTAAGATTGCAACGATGAGCGCCGGACGCGGTAACGTGAGAGTGCTTCTCTACAGAGATGCCAGCGGGAATATATTCAGTGAATTACAGACAAGAGAATCAGAATCCGCGGGCTGGGTTACCGGTAATGACGGCGCCGAGAAGATTGGGGCAAGAAGATGCGCGGTAGGCACCACGGATGGCGGTGACGACTTACCACAAAGAGACAATGCGTGGGAGATTTATTTTAACAGAAGTTCAGGTTCTTTTCTGGAGAATCTGGATAGCGGAGCCACTGCCACAAATGTATGGGAGATTTATGTGCAGGGCGGCAGCAAAAATTATCATATCCATCTGGAAAGGTTGACTGGTAAAGCTACATTGGAGCTTATTGCTGCTCCGTAATATATTGACAGATGTTAAAGGTGATCAGACAGAAAGGAATCACAGAACTATGAGAAAGAATCAAAAAGGTTTTACATTGGTGGAATTGATCATAGCGGTAGCAATCTTAGCGATCGTGACGCTGGCGGTCTGTGGTTTCATTGTTGTGGGATCAAGAAGTTACACATCGGCAAACACGGATATTATGTTACAGCAGGAAGCACAGCTTGCGCTTAACCAGATTTCCGACGTTATAATCGATACGACGGATAGTATCAACTACGGTAACGGAACGGACCTTGTTCTGAAAGATTCTGAGTTCAGCGGTGAGCCTGATCAGAAAATATTAGTAGTTGTCAATAAGAAGGACGGCAATAACGATAATGACAGCTATCGTTTTGAATGGAGCAAGGACACTGAAACGATTTATTTCAACACGAGCGATACAGTGATAGATGATGCCAATCCAGAGCCGGTTTTTGATGATGCGAACAGGGCTATCCTCGCGCAGCATGTCAGAGAGCTGCATATCGATATTTCACAGTTTGAGGAAAATAGGGTAGTCATGATTTCCATGACTTTTGAGAACGGTAACAGGGAGTATACGACTTCAAATAATGTCACCGTTCGTAACCGCGTTGCGCTCAATAAGATTGATATTGATCCGATGAAAAAAGCGGAAGAGTTTACAATTACGACAGTGAAGAGTGTTGTTTTGGAGCCGAATGATACATATTCACTTCCCTTTACAGTGGATAGCACGGCTGCTGATGAAGATGCAAAAGATGTCAAATGGGAAATGGTAGGCGGACCGATGAATGGCTCTTCCATCTCAGAAGACGGGCGGTTGACGATTGGGCGCGAAGAGAAGAGAGAAAGTTTTACGGTAAGGGTATACCGTGTGAAAGAAGAATATGCGAATCAGAATGATAAGGTTGCTAAGACGGTAAAAGTCAGAATCAAGCGGGCAAATACCGTTAATTTGAGTTGTTCTGCGACAACTATCAAAGCGGGCAGCACAGTCACAGTAAACGGCAGCGCGGCTGGCTATCTGCTGGGCAGCCAGTGTAATGGCGAAGGCTGTGCTACGGATGATCTGACCAAAGACCATGATCTGGTTACAGCAATAAGCGCTGAAGGATGGAGAATCGTGCAGGGACCTGCGACGGTTGAAACGGCAGATTCCGGCAAAGCCGAGATTAAGATTCTTTCTACAGCAAAAAAAGGTGACACAATTGAGATTGAGGCGAGAGCTTCTCTGCCGGATAGAAAAGGTTATGGACCGGTAACAGGAAGATTAACTTTGAAAGTAACCGAAGGAAATAACGGCGCAAAGTTTATCGGTTCTGATTTGAAGTTTGGTACAGATAATGACCCCGGTATCTTTGATTACATGCGTTCACATTTGGGTACAGATCATGGACGGTATGTTTTCTGTATCCGTGTCAGGGAAGCAGGGACAAATGATGTCGATAATGACTGGGTAATGCTTTATTATACAATGGCTGCCAATGAAAGATTTCTTCCTGATATATTTGGACTGGATCATACGAAGACTTATGAGATTTATTTCCAAATACTTGACCCAAGACCGAAGGGGAGCAGGGAAGAAGCATCTAAGGAAGAAATTACTGAGGAATATTTGGGCAATCTCGATGATAGCGGGAAGTATATCGGAACAAAATTTGAGGCGGATGAATATTATTATGCAATCATCAACCCACCTAATGTTGGTGTTGAGGTTGACGGAGTGAAATATCCGAATGAGGATACCAATGATAGAGACAGATATGTACACTTTATCATACAGGGCAATAATGGAGTTGGAGGTCCCATTTTAGGTGGAATCAAGCCTCAGACTGCAATCAATATCGATTTCAATACGATTTTGAATGAGATGGCTTATACGGCGTACAAAGAAGATGAGAATGGAAATTGGATCAGGGTATACGGAGTCGGTTTTGATGATGCGCCGTCTGTTAGTCAGCGTACTGGAATTGAGAGAATAGGTGAGTTGAATCCAAATGTTGCTAAGCAAAGAGTATATACGGGTCAAAGGGAGTTCGGCGACATTGTATTTGAAAATTTTGGTTCCAGTATGACGATTAAAAGAAATGGGTCAAGCAATCCCCAAGAAGCATGTGGCATCTATCATATTGTTCCCGGATTCGTATACACAAATAATTTGTACATTAGGGAAGGTTATTATGCGAAAGAAGAGACTGTTATTTATAAAAAGGCTCCTGATGATTACAATACCTATTATTATAAACAGTGGGATTCTGTTATTAATGTAAAGATTGATATGGGATTAAATCTTCAGTTACCGACAGTAAACGGAGAAGAAAGATGGACGAATTTCCCGACTCCTTCTGATAGGGCATTTCCATTTGATTTGAGGAGCGATACGAAGCAGGAAATGTCTTATGACTTTACGTCATACACAAAAGATGGACAGTGGCGGGAAGAAATGAAGAATGTTACAGTCACCTGCGAATATAACGGACAAAGGGATGTGTATCTGATTACATTGTCGTCAATGGAGATTAAAGGCAGACAAGTGATCACACATATTTATGGTAAGTATGAAAGCAGTATGGGACAGGGTGACTGGATCAGAGTAGCGCTTGAAGATACTAAAGTAGAGAATATCCAGACGAATCTGACATTTACAAAGGATGATAAGGTGTACGAAGCTTATTTCCCGTCTCCGTCAGATGCTGATTTCCCCAAAAGCGCGTTTGACAGCAATAGTCCGGTTAATAACTGGCAGTTGATATCATTTAGACAGGATGGAAGTCCGGATGCATTAGTTGAGAGATGTATTGTGAATTGTAGTAAATCTGGCAGTCAATACCAGATAGAGATTATCAGGGAGACTCCAACTGGTAATCCGCACAAGGTAATTAGCTATAATTATGGTACGTTTGAATGGAACAGTGGAAGTGGAACATGGCGTCAGACTGTACCGGGAAGTAACACTGGAGAAGAGAAGGCGGTTTGGGGAACATGTTTAGAGTTCCAGTATAATGGAAATACGTGCAAGCTGGAAGCGCCGCTTCCGTCAGAGGAAGGATTTCCGGACTTTTCAGGCAGCTATAATGAATCTGTTACGCAGTACTTCCCTAGTGATGATGAGTATGGAGAACGCGGACAGAATTCTTGGGGAGGCATCAAGAAGGAATATACTTATGATGTAAATACTGATACCTATACTCTCAAATTAGTAAATGGTTATAATTCTAGTGAAGTATATGGTACATGGACATGCACAAGTAACGGAAAAGAGTGGATAAAACAGTAATTTTTTAAGAAGTATTGGGGCGAACGGTTATGAAGAAGAGAAGAAGCGGTATCAAACTTAATTTGATGAAGAACAAGAAGAGTAACAAAAATATTGTCCTTATTGTAATCGCTTCGATTGCTGCGGCATTGGGGACGGCAGTTTTCGGCATATTGAAGTGGAAAGGTAAGAAGAGTGCCGATGGCGAATCGAATAATACGGCAGAACTCAATGCCATGAAGGCATCGGAGACTATGACAAAATCTGATACTTCAGGTGCATCCGGTACACAGAATGAGTATGTTAAAGTTAAGCCACAGCCTCCTGCGCGTTTTGCACACCGGAAGTTACAGCCGGGTGAATTGGATTGGGAGACTCTTGCCAAAGAGAAAGAGGCAGAGCAGATCAGAAAAGGTGAGATTCCCGATTATATGCTTAAAAGCTATAAACGGCAGAAGTTTATAAGTGGTTTAAGACAAAGGAATTGGAAGATTGCACTTTCGGGTCTTGCAATGCTTCTTGCAGTGGCGGTAGTGTGCGGCAATATTGCACAATATCTGCGTCCAGCGGAAGCGGTGGCGAAGGAGTCATTTACGGGAATTGGCAGGATTGTAGAAGAGCATGGCGAGGATAATCCTTATAGAATACTGAATATTGTTCCGTCTGAGGTTATGATATCGACATCAAGTCTTGATGATACGACAGGTTCAGGCAGTATTACAGATCCAGACGATCCAGATTCTGGTGATGCCAATCCCGATAACCCGGACTCAGGAACTCAGGTTTCGACAACATTCACTTTTACTACGGGTACATTAGGTTATCTGGCAGGCGGCAAAGTCCCGTTTGCAGACGAGTTAGAGACAGCATTTAGAGGAAATCCGATATTTATTCATTCTGCAAGCAGAGAAGAATTATTTAATAAGCTTGTTTCTAGTCCGAATTCTTTTCCACAAATTAAATATATGGAAGCCTACGGAGGGGTAAGTGATGCTTCGGAGGCTAACGGCTGGACTCTGCTTTTTCCGAATCAGCCGGTAACGGTGGATGAAATTACATCCAACAATAGCGTGGCTAATATGGCGGATGGAACTTTCCATGGGACTTCTGTTAAGTACAGTAGTGGCGGAGATAAAACTGGATATGATTTTGTTTGGTTTAGTGGTCAGAAGAGTCTGAATAAGACACAAGCAGGTTTGTCAGACAAATTCGTATTCTTTTATAACGAAGAAAACGGTAAATTCTATACAATAACACTGGAAGAATATGCCAACATGCCAGAAGGCACTCCTGCATATAAAGCCTCTGTAAGCAGTACACTTAATTCGCTGAGTGGACCGGAAGGTTATTCAAATGATGTTGATATTTATGAATACGATGAAAATGATGGCAGATATGTTTATCAGGGAACTGTAGGGGAAGTATTTAAGGATTGGGTAGGCAGTTTGGGGAGTGAGCAGACACCGATAGATTCGAGTACAGTAACAAATCCAGAGGTACCGACAGAACCGAGTACACCAATAGAACCAGAGATACCAATAGAACCAGAGATACCAATAGAACCAGAGATACCAACAGAACCGGTTATACCAATAGAGCCGGAGATGCCAACAGAACCAGTTACACCAACAGAACCGGAGATACCAACAGAACCGGAGATGCCGACAGAACCGGAGATACCAACAGAACCAGAGGGGTCATCAGATTCGCAACAGCCCGCAGATACACCGTCAGCCTCTGTCAGCGTAATGTCCAATACAGCCCTTATGGATATAGGCAGAAATATCGCATTTACAAGCGGATGGCGCAGATTAGTGTTGGGGGACAATTCAATACCGAATGATGTAACTACGCCCGACACAACTATACCTCCGGCAGACGATTCAGAACAAACATCGTCACCGTCCGATAATCCGGATGTATCGCAGGGAGATGGGACAACCACGCCGCCGGCTGGGAATGAAGATACATCGCAGGAAGGCAGTACAACCCCACCACCGGCTAACAATGAAGATACATCGCAGGGGGATGGCGATACAGATACACCGACAGAAGATAATACAACTCAGCCGGAACAGCCTGTTGAAGGCGGTAAAACATACTACGTACTTTCATTTGCACAAATGACGAACGACGAACTGGCAGAGCTTACAACGGCGGATGCTGAAGCAGTGTCTGAGGATATTTTGGATGACGGGGAAGCAGGAATCAGTCTCTTCGCCGCTACAGCGAAGCCTGATTCAGAATTCGTCTACGTCGGCCCCGGACAGGGCGATTATAAACTGGTCAAAACAGATAATAATAGCGATCCCCTTATTGGAATCTACAATGCTCCTGTTTATTTCAAATGTCAGGCAGGTAATGATTGGCTGAGACAATATGTGTTCAGTTCATTAGCGGGTGGAGACAATGCGAATAGCTCCTTTAGGATTGAAGTAACAACGGTAAGAGCTGACGATGTAACTGCAGAGATGGTAGAGGCCGCAGATTTAGTCTATATGGAGAGCGGACAGAATACGTTCCTTAGTTCGGGGCTGGCTGTCAGCTATATCCAGCACATTGAAGGTGATGACTCACCCTTTGGTGGTGTGAATGATATGGATGCAGGCGTAGTCAGTGCAATTATGCGTCGTGCGGCGGATGATCTGATGCCGGTTATCGTAGATTATGCGATTGCTGAGGAGACGGATACTGACAAATATGCGGGCACAAACTATCAGTTACTTGCAAAGGCGTTATTTAAGCGTGATTTGGCTGAATTTTATGAGGCAATGAATGATGGCGGAAATCTGATTGCAAATTTGCGGATGAATCTGCAGAATGAATCGGATGATAGCGATCCTGAGTTTCCGAACAAATATAGCAACGACTTTGCATATAGTTATGTAAACCAAAACATATATGTTGTTAAAGATGAAGTTCTTGTCAGCGAAGACTTTTATACCTATTTTGATGATTATATCAAGGCAAACGCAGGCTTTGGAGATGTTTTAGCGGCTATTGAGATGGAGAATACCACTTTGGCTGAGGAGGACAGAATCTATCTGGGAGTCAGCAAAGCAAGAGCAATACAGTATATCATTAACTTTGCCGTGGGTATCATGGGAGAATTTGACGACTTAACGATTCTGGAATTGCAGCCGTCGGCTAACATTGATGTGGCAACAGGCGGTGTTATATCCGATCTGCACATTGATACTGATGAAGAGAAAAACAGTACGAGGATGTACTGGAAGACGGCATCTATGAGAACCGGTAAGCAGATTCTGTACAGCAAAAAGGCATTTACTGCAGCTACGGATGTGAAGTCTGTGGTGGAATTTAATGGTGAGTGGGAAGACATCAACGGCACTTACGATATGATATTCATCGGTCTCGATGGTATGAATCTGAATCTGAGTAATGAGAAGACCAGAAGACCGATTTACAATAACGATAATCTGAATGGCAAGGCATATCATTTAGGTGATACATCCGCTTCGGGTGATACATATGACAGCAATGATATTACTGCGCAGAAGATGACTGACCTGTTAGAATACCTGCAGGCAGGATACCCTATCGTAGTGGAAAATGACTTTTTTACAAAAGGGACAGCCAGAGGTGTGTCGGCTGAGAACGGAAATACAATCAATACGAAGTATATCGACGAGGGCACATGTATGTATAGGTTCTTGGCTGCCGCGGTTTCCGATGAAAGGTACAAAGATAGTATTTTTACCGTATCGGATACGACTTCCAGTGCTATGTTTATGGCGAGAATTAAGACAGGTAAGCCGAGAATAGAGCTGATAAGTGAAGGTGACACGGAACAAGGTACGGATGCAGGTAAAGTACAGTCGCTCGTATTAGATGAGAATAATGAGTACCATGGCAGGATTGCCTTTGAGGTCAGAAACAACAGAGGTGATGACTATCTGGGAAATACACAGATGCGTCTGTATGCGGATATGAATTATGATGGCATTTTCGGAGTCGAGGAAGAACTGAGCGAAGGATATGTCAATGAAGGCAATGTGATTGATGTTACGATCAGTGGCATGGGACCGGGGGTCGTTCCATGGAAGTTGGAAGTTTCGGACACCGGCAATGAATATAGACGTGACAGCATACAGGGATATTTTGAGTTAGTCGGTTCTGATTCAGATGAAGTGCGTGTGTTACAGATTGCGGCACAGAAAGCTACGGCGCCGGGACCGGGAGATGATATTGACTTACAGTATCTGTATAATAAGAAGGATGATTCCATGCTTGCCCGCTATTTGAAAGATGCCGAGAGCAGAGCTAATATTACCTTTGAGTTTGAAACGATAACACCCGATATACTAAGCGCGAGATTAGGAGAGAATGGCAAGTACCTGAACCAGTGGGATATTGTTGTGCTGACTGTGGATGGTGGTGTTAATGTTGACGAGTCTGCAATTACGAATTATGTCAATGAAGGCAGGAGCCTTCTTGTATGCAATCAGAATAAAGGCGGAAACAATGCCGGACTTCCGGTGGAAATGTTAGGCTGGTCAAGCGGAAAGACTTATGTCAGTTTGGGAGCAAGCAATCTGCACAGATATGCAAATATGGATTCAGGGATGTATGGCACTCAGAAAGGCAATCTGAGGGCTGAGAAGGTCAACGAGGGCAGTATTCTATATTATCCGTTCCAGTTGAGTAGTGACTCCTTCAATTTTGGCATAACAACAAGCGGTCTGCGTGCATCAGAATATCTGCTGGATTTTGAAGATAATCTTAAGAGCAATCCAACAGAAGCCTATGTTACAACGTGGCTTACACTGGGTGGCGGCACGAATACGGCATACGGCATTTCACCAAGGGACGCCCGCAATAACTATTATTGTTACAGCAAGGGTAATGTAGTTTATCTTGCACAGTCAGAGTATCATTATGTATATGATACGAATGGAGTGCCTGAAGGACAGGAAGGCTCCGATGAGTGTAAATTCTTCGTGAATGCACTGATGGCGGCATACAGCGCAGGGGTACACGGTTCAGATGTCTCTATTGTGGCAGGCTTTGCCAAGGATTCTGCACCGACGAAGAGTATTTCGGTGCCTTTCGATCAGGAGTGGAGAGAGACGGCGGACGACGGAACACAGGGTATTCTGGACAACACCGTGGATGTTTATTTCAAGTTTGCAGACAGTAATATCGGAGCAAATAAGAATTTGACAGTCAGCTTCTACTATGAAGATCCGGCAGGCGAGAAAGAGTTTGTCATTGACGATAAAGTGGTTAAGGCAACGCCGTTTAGTTCGGAGATATGGACGGTTACAGATAACAAGCTGGTGCCGGTGACGCCGGGTGCTCCGCAGAATCCTGATCAGGCTGGTCTGGTTCCGGGCAAGATATATCAGATCAAGGCGCCGGTGATAGCGTTACGAAACCTTTCGGCGGATAAAGCGAACGACACAACAAATAATGCAGGAATTTATGTTCTTGTGGAGTCTGAGTTTATCAGAACCGGTAAGACATACAAGATGGAAGGGTTTGGAACGGTATCATTGAACCGTGCAGCTCTGTTCTTGTTAGAGTAATATTAATATAGGAAGAAAGAGCCTCTGATTTAGCAGTCAGAGGTTCTTTACTATCTATAGTCTTTATGATATGATGAAAGCCCAAAGAAATTATTATTGTGCTGACTTGATAGGAAAGGGAGCAGGAATATGAAGATATATCTGGATAATTGCAGCTATAACCGTCCGTATGATGATCAGACTCAGATTAGAATACATTTAGAGACAGAGGCAAAGCTCCATATCCAAGATATGATAAAAAACGGCGAACTTGATCTTGTGACATCTTATATACTTGACTATGAGAATTCTAGGAATAGATTTTTGCATAAGCGACAAGCTATTTCTGAGTTTATAAATACCAATGAATCATATTATGTCGGAGAAGATAAAGATAGAGAAGCTATGGAGCTCGCAAGAGAAATCAGAAAGACCGGTGTAAAGGACATGGATGCTCTTCATGTGGCTTGTGCCATTTTGGCAGGGTGCGACTTCTTCATCACTACGGATGATCGGCTTTTGAAGTATCTGCCACAAGAGATTCAGATTGTTACACCGGGAGAATTTATCAGAAGATTGGAGGCGATGGAGTAATGGATAATACAGTTGATATTATGGATAAAGGATTTGCATGTCTTGTGGAGAAACTTGGTGTAATTAATGCGGAACGGTTTATTGCCACAATTAAGAGAGAGAATTTTGATTATACGGTTTGGAGAAGAGAATACTTTGACTGTATGAGTTTGGAAGAAGTTAGCAATGAAGCTGCAACCTATGCAAAGAAGCACCCGCATCAAGGGCGTGGAAGCAGAATTTGACATCCGAATTTTAGCTAGGAAGAAAGAGTCTCTGATTTAGCAGTCAGAGGTTCTTTTTATGCCTTTTTTCATGGGTCTATTTATATATTTTTAATTTTTTCCCTCTTGCCAGCATAAAAAATTTAGTGTATAGTGATTCACGTTGAATAACCGATTAGATAAACAGGGGAATAGGGGAACAGGCTATGGCAAAATATTTGGTAATCGTGGAGTCACCAGCTAAGGTGAAGACGATCAAAAAGTTTTTGGGCGCAAATTATGAAGTCGCTGCCAGTAATGGACATGTGCGGGATCTGCCCCGTAGCGTGCTCGGTATTGACGTAGAACATGATTTTGAGCCGAAATACATCACCATCAGAGGCAAGGGTGATATTCTGGCGAATCTTCGCAAGGAAGTTAAAAAGGCAGATAAAGTATATCTTGCAACGGACCCTGACCGTGAGGGGGAGGCTATCTCATGGCACCTGCTCGCGGCGCTTAAATTGGAGAACAAGAAGGTATACCGTATTACTTTTAATGAGATCACTAAGACGGCGGTCAAGGAATCCTTGAAACATGCCAGAGAAATCAATATGGATCTGGTTGATGCGCAGCAGGCGCGCCGGTGTCTGGATCGTATGGTGGGATATAAGATTTCACCGGTGCTTTGGGCCAAAGTTAAGAGAGGCTTAAGTGCGGGACGCGTGCAGTCCGTGGCGCTTAGAATCATCTGTGACAGGGAAGAGGAGATCAATGCTTTTATTCCGGAAGAGTATTGGACGCTGGATGCTTCCTTTGCCATTGCAGGAGAGAAAAAGCCGCTTTTGGCGAAGTATTATGGAACAGTAGATGAGAAGAAGACAATTGCGTCCAAAGAAGAGCTGGAAGTAATTAAGAAAGCATTAGATCACGCAGAGTATCAGGTGTCTTCTGTAAAAAACAGTGAGAGAGTAAAAAAGGCGCCTTTGCCCTTTACTACATCCACATTGCAGCAGGAAGCAAGTAAAGTATTGAATTTTTCTACACAGAAGACCATGCGGTTGGCGCAGCAGTTATATGAAGGCATTGATATCAAAGGCAATGGTACAGTCGGTATCATCACATATCTGCGTACGGATTCAACCCGTGTATCCGAAGAAGCAGAGACGGCAGCCAGAGACTATGTTACTAAGGCGTACGGTGAGGAGTATGCTGCTGGTACAGAGCAGGAGCGTGGGAGCAAGCAGAAGATTCAGGATGCCCACGAAGCGATTCGCCCCACTGATATAAACAGGACTCCGTTAGAAATGAAAGAATCTCTTTCCAGAGATCAGTTCAGGCTTTATCAGTTGATCTGGAAGAGGTTTGTGGCAAGCCGGATGGCGGCGGCAGTATATGAGACAACGTCGGTGAAGATCGATGCAGGCGGACAGCGTTTTACGGTTGCGGCGTCCAAGGTAAAGTTTGACGGCTTTATGAGCGTATACAGCGAGGATGATGAGAAAGAAGAAAATAACACCCTTATGAAAGGGATAACACGCGATACGAAATTATCTTTGCTGGGGTTGGAAGAAAAACAGCATTTCACACAGCCAGCGCCGCACTATACGGAGGCTTCCCTTGTGCGGGCTATGGAAGAGTTGGGAATTGGGCGTCCTAGTACCTATGCGCCCACAATTACCACAATTCTTGCAAGGCGTTACATTGTTAAGGAAAACAAAAACCTCTACGTGACGGAACTTGGCGAAGTGGTCAACAATATGATGAAAGAGGCATTTCCGTCTATTGTGGATGTGAATTTTACCGCAACCATGGAAGCGCTGTTAGACGGTGTCGAAGAAGGCAGTGTCAAGTGGAAGACGGTAGTAGCAAATTTCTATCCGGATCTGGCGGAAGCGGTGGAGAAAGCTGAAAAAGAGCTGGATGAAGTGGAAATCGCAGATGAGCTGTCGGATGAGTTCTGTGACGTATGCGGCAGACAGATGGTCATTAAGTACGGTCCTCACGGAAGATTTTTAGCATGTCCGGGATTTCCGGACTGCCGTAACACGAAGCCTTATTTTGAAAAGATTGGTGTAGAGTGTCCGAAGTGCGGCAAGGATATCGTGTTAAAGAAAACCAAGAAGGGCAGGAAGTATTACGGATGTATCAATAATCCGGAGTGCGACTTCATGGTATGGCAGAAGCCGGTGGCAGACCGGTGCGACAGATGCGGTTCCATTATGCTTCAGAAGGGCAATAAACTTGTATGTTCTGATGAACAGTGCGGTTTTATCAAGGATGCGCCTAAAGCAACGGTGGAAGCATAAGAGCGTGGAAGAAGCCAGAGATGTACAAATTATGGCGAGATAACAGAGAATATGTCATAGTCAGAAAATTTTATACAACAATCATAAATTGTAGACAAACTAAATAAAATGTACTGAAAATACATTGATAATGCTTAAATGTTGTGATAAAATCATTTTATATAGAATTGTGTAGTTTTTTGAGACATTCACAGCAACTTATATTATAAGGAGCATTGTTCATGAGTAGCGTTCAGTTGTTGGATAAAACAAGGAAGATTGGTAAACTTCTGCATAATAATAATTCCGGTAAGGTAGTATTTAATGATATCTGTGATGTACTGAAAGACATTCTGATTTCTAATGTGCTTGTTATCAGCAGGAAAGGCAAAGTACTCGGAATAGGGGATATGGATTCCGTGGAGTCTATCACAGAGCTTATTGTAGATCATGTGGGAGGTTTTATTGATCCGATGCTGAATGAGAGACTTCTTGCGGTTTTGTCTACCAAGGAGAATGTCAATCTGGAAACGTTAGGCTTTGAGAGCATCGATACGAAGAAATTCCGCGCAGTGATTGCACCAATTGAGATATCGGGAGAGCGGCTTGGAACTCTTTTTCTCTATAAATGCAATGAGCAGTATGATATCGACGATATTATTTTGTGTGAGTACGGAACTACAGTGGTAGGTCTTGAGATGCTTCGCGCGGTGAGCGAGGAGAGTGCGGAAGAGAATCGTAAAATTGCAGTTGTGAAATCGGCGATCAGTACTTTATCTTTTTCGGAGATGGAAGCAATCACTCATATTTTTGATGAGCTGGGTGGTATGGAAGGAATTCTGGTAGCAAGTAAGATTGCAGATAAAGTAGGGATTACCCGTTCGGTAATCGTCAATGCGCTGCGTAAGTTTGAGAGTGCAGGTGTTATTGAATCCCGCTCATCAGGTATGAAGGGGACATACATCAAAGTACTCAATGATGTGGTTTTTGACGAAGTAGAGAAATTAAAGGAACAGGGGAGATATTAGCAGGGAGAGCTTAAGTAAAAGGATTTACACGGAGCCGGTAAGCGGCAGGTAAATCCTTTTTTATGTATAGAACTAATTCTTAAGTTTGAGGCGCTTGACGGCATAAAATTGGGAAATTGTGAAAATGAATCGAAAAACCTTGTTTTTTTTCATATTTTCTTTATAATGGAATATGGATTCTATTAGTGTAGGAGGGCTATGTTTATGAGTATGTTAACTAACACGAATGTGTTTGATTATGTCAATGTGCTGGATAAGGCGGCAGATGCGGCTTGGCTTCGCAATGATGCAATTTCAAATAATATATCCAACGCCGATACACCGGGCTACAAGAGGCAGGATGTGAATTTTGAGGTGCAGCTTGCCAAAGCGCTCAGAAATTCCAGATACAGGAGTATGGATTCCAAAGTGGCAGATTTGAAGATGAACCGGTTGAAACCTATTACATATACAGATTATTCCGGTTTTTCATATCGTATTGACGGCAACAATGTAGATCCTGACACAGAGGGTGTATATCTTGCCAAGAATCAGGTGGTATATCAGGGCTTGGAACTGTCCATAAATCAGGAGTTCAAGAATTTACAGTCAGTTATGAAGTAGATTTACATTAATTAGATAAATTTCGAGTTGGCGAAGCGAAACTCGCAAAGTTAATTTCTTAGGAAATTATTTATAAGATAAGGGGAGAAAAGTATGGGAATGTTTACGGCTTTTGACATCAATGCAAGTGGTATGACTGCGGAACGCTATCGTATGGACATTATTGCCCAGAATATGGCAAACGCAAACACAACGCGGACGGAGGATGGCACTCCATACCGCAGAAAAGTGGTGGTTTTTGAGGAAAAAAATTCTCAGACGCCTTTTCATCAGGTTTTGAACAGAGCAACGGACCGCTATTCCGGCACCGGCGTCAAAGTATCAGGAGTTTATGAGGATACATGGACGGAGGGCAATATGGTTTATGATCCTTCACATCCTGACGCAGATGAGAATGGTTATGTGATGTATCCCAATGTCAGCACGATCACTGAGATGACGAATCTGATCGATGCCAGCAGAGCTTATCAGGCGAATGCGACAGCATTTGAAGCTAGTAAGAATATAGCGACTACGGGACTGAATATACTGAACGGATAGTGTTAATTGCAATAGACAGTCGGACAATAAATAATTTTAGATGATTATATATTAGCTTGTGTTTGGAGGGATTTGAGATGGCGTTAGATATTACAGAACTTTATAATGTGTCTTCGGGAGCAATCAAAGAGGTTGCGAAGACAGCGGCTACTAATAAACCCAATGCATATGCAGATAGGGGGTTTGACAGTTTGTTACATACCGCGATCGATAACTTGTCAACAACGAACAATTATCTGTCGGACGCAGAAAATGAGGAGATTAAATGGGCGCTCGGTGAGACTGAGAATACGCATGACTTGAGTATTGCCCTTCAGAAAGCATCCACAGCGTTGCAATATACGGTTGCTATCAGGGACAAACTTTTAGACGCCTATAAGGAACTTATTCAGATGCAGATATAGTATTTGTGTGGGAACAGGGATATAGGTATATAAGGGAAGACTGAAGGAGAGTAAGTTGCTGTGGATAAATTGTTAGAGAAATTAAAAGAATTGGGTAATCGAATCTTAGAGTGGTGGAACCGATTCACGGCGAAACAAAAGACGCTGATTGTAGGCGGCGTGGCAGTGGTGATCATAGCAATCGTGTTTATTGTGTCGATGCTGACAAAGCCTAAATATGTACTTTTGCGGGAGTGTGAGACTACGAAGGAGGCTGCGGAAGTAAGAGACCTTCTGGAAGGCGAGAATATGACCTTTGAGGTTTCTGATGACGGTCTTGTGATTAGGATCCTTAGCGAACAGTTGTCTGATGCGAATCTGCTTCTGGGTGCTAATAATATTCAGGCAGCCAGTTACGGAATTGAAAATGTGACGGATGGAAGTTTTTCTACCACAGAATCTGATAAACAGAAGAAATATGTAGTGTATTTAGAGAAATCACTGGAGCATGATTTCCTTTCCAAGTTTACGGCAATTAAGAGTGCTACAGTAAAGCTTAATATTCCAGAGAATGCCGGAACTCTGATTGACACTGAGGAAGAGTCCTCAGCATCGGTCGTTCTGGAATTAAAGGATGAGTTCAGTGTGGACAATGCGGCGTATCTGGCGCGTGCTATTGCTACGGCTATCGGGAATACAACCACGGAACATATCGTGATCATGGATTCACAAGGCAATATGCTTTTTACAGGAGAGGACGATTATACCGTGTCAAGTACTGCCAATGCGCAGCTCTCCGTGAAAGCGGAAGCTGAGAAGCAGGTAATCGGTGAAGTGCGCAAAGTATTGCTTGGAACAAAAGAGTTTGATAACGTGGAGGTGGCGACGAATCTTGTACTCGATTTTTCCACCACCAGTTCGACGGTACATAATTATACTCCGGCGGATGGACAGACACAGGGTGTGCTCAGCCATGAAGATGTCTTCAACTCAGAGAATACAAGCAATGTAGGCGGCATTCCGGGTACAGATTCCAATGATGATGATACAACATATGTGATGGAAGATAACGGTAATTCTTCTTCGTCGCAGTCGGAGGAGTCCAGAGACTATCTCCCTAACGAGGAAATCACGACTATTACGACGCCTGCGGGTTTGATTGATTACAGTCAGTCTTCGCTTGCGGCATCTTTGGTCAAGTACAACATCATACGCGAGGAAGATGTGAGAACGCGTGGAGAACTGGATGGTGTTACTTGGGAAGAGTATAAATTAGCGAATGCCAGCCGCGAAAGAATGGAAGTAGATGAGGAGCTTTATACGGCAGTAGCTAATGCTACCGGCATCTCGTCGGGAAGCATCTCTTTAGTAGCATATAGTGAGAATGTCTTCTTTGATGCGGAAGGATCCAACATTACCGCAACAGATATTATGCAGATTATTCTGATCGTTGTGATTCTGGCACTTCTTGCATTTGTTGTACTCAGAAGCATGAGAGGCGAGAAACATGAGGAGGAAGAAGAAGAACTGGCAGTAGAAGGTCTGCTGCAATCCACGCCGGAAGGTCAGTTGGAAGATATCTCATTAGAGAATGAAACTGAAGAGAAACGTTTGATCAATAAATTTGTGGAAGAAAATCCGGAAGCTGCGGCGAACCTGCTGCGCAACTGGTTAAATGAGGACTGGGGGTAAGATAAATGGCAAAGACTGAAGAGAAGGTCACCGGTGGACTTCAGAAAGCGGCTGTTTTATTGATCGCTCTGGGACCGGAAAAGTCGGCATCTATCTTTAAGCATCTCAAAGAAGAAGAGGTAGAGGAGCTGACATTAGAGATAGCTAATACGAGAAATATCACACCGCAGATGAAAGACGATGTGATCAGTGAGTTTTATCAGGTCTGTCTGGCACAGCAATATATTGCAGAAGGCGGTATCAACTATGCGAAGGAACTTCTGGAGAAATCTTTTGGTTCCGAGAGGGCTATGGATGTAATCGGCAAGCTGACGGCATCCTTACAGGTTAAACCTTTTGAGTTTGTAAGAAAAACGGATGCTTCGCAGCTACTTAACTTTATTCAGGATGAGCATCCGCAGACCATTGCTCTTATTCTGTCATATCTGTCGGCAGCACAGTCGGCGCTTATCCTCTCGGCACTTCCGCCGGATAGGCAGGCTGATGTGGCGAAGCGTATTGCCGTTATGGACAGAACAAGTCCTGATGTAATCAAGGAAGTGGAGAAAGTGTTGGAATCTAAGCTGGCATCTTTAGTAAATCAGGATTACACGATCATCGGTGGTGTGGATGCTGTCGTGGAAATCTTAAATACAGTAGACCGTGGTACAGAGAAACATATCATGGAGACATTGGAAATCGAAGAGCCGGAATTGGCAGACGAGATCAGGAAGAAGATGTTTGTCTTCGAGGATATCCTGCTTCTGGACGACAGGGCAATTCAGCGTGTGCTGCGTGATGTGGATAACGGAGATCTGGCGATTGCCATGAAGGGGTCTAACGAGGAAGTACAGAATGCGATCTTTAACAACATGTCCAAGCGTTTGAGCGCTATGATCAAGGAGGATATGGAGTTTATGGGTCCTGTGCGTATGAAGGATGTAGAGGAAGCACAGCAGAAGATTGTAAATATCATCAGAAAGCTGGAAGACTCCGCAGAAATTGTTATCTCCAGAGGTGGAGGTGACGAGATCATTGTTTAGGAATATATATAAATCGAGATGGGTCGTGGTATCCAGCGATAAGAAATGCGTGATAGACAGCAATAGCCGTATGGAGCGCAGGCTTGAGGAACTTGAGGCGCACAGACAGGTACAGGCTGATGAACAGATGGCTTACGGTGAAGCAGAGGATGGCGAAGCAGAATTTGTAGGCGGACTGGGCGGTGAAGAGATAGATGCACTTCTTACAGACGCAGGCGAGGGCGCAGAGGGCGGTATTATCAAGGCGGTCCATAGCGGGCAGGTTCCCGATCTCGAAGAGATTAAGGCGCAGGCGCAGGCAATGATAGACGATGCGCAGGCTGAAATTGAAGAGATGAAGGAAGCTGCACGGCAAGAGATTGAAATGCAGCGCAGGCAGGCTGTAGAAGAAGGCAATAAAGAAGGTTATAAAGTCGGACACCAGAAAGGGATGTCCGAGATGGACGACATCAGGCTGGCGCTTGAAGGTGAAAAACGCCAGCTGGAAGAAGAATATGATCGATTGATTGAGACACTGGAGCCGAGATTCATTGATACGATCACAGAGATTTACAACCATATTTTCGGCATTGAACTGGCAGATAACAGAGATATCCTGGTGCACTTGATCGACTCCACATTAAGACAGGTGGAGAGCAGCAGGACTTTTATCGTTCATGTTTCTCAAGATGATTATCCTTATGTCAATATGCAGAAACAGACGCTCACAGAAGGAGCGACAGCCGGAAAGGGCATGGTGGAGATCATCGAAGATATTGCCTTGAGTCAAGGGGCCTGCCTCATAGAGACGGACGGCGGGTTATTTGATTGTGGCATTGACACGCAGCTACGGGAGCTGACTAATAAATTGCGGGTGTTATCATTTGAAAAATCCAATGATTAATTTTTCTAAATACAGCAAAATAACGAATGAGACCTTTTTCAAGAAAAAGGGACGGGTCGAGAATGTGGTGGGATTGACGATCGAGTCGGCAGGGCCGGAAGCAACGCTGGGTGATCTGTGCAGGATATATCCGGCGGAAGAGGGATACAGCCCTATTATGGCAGAGGTGGTCGGTTTTAAAGATCGTAAGACACTGCTTATGCCGTGCGACAAGACGGAAGGCATAGGACTCGGATGCATCGTGGAGAATACGGGCGAACCTTTGTCGGTGCCCGTCAGTGATGCACTGCTTGGCAAAGTATTGGATGGTCTTGGCAGGATTGATGGCGAGTATATGCCGGGAACGCCTTACAATGTGGAGGCACAGCCGCCGGACGCCATGAGCAGAAAGATTATTGACGAAGTACTTCCACTTGGCGTCAAGGCAATCGATGGTCTGATGACTGTAGGTAAGGGACAGCGTATAGGTATTTTTGCCGGTTCCGGTGTGGGTAAATCTACTTTGATGGGTATGTTTGCACGCAATACTAAAGCGGATATTAATGTGATCGCTTTGATCGGTGAGCGTGGCAGAGAGGTGCGCGAGTTCATAGAAAGAGACTTGGGCGAGGAAGGCATGAAGCGTTCTGTCGTAGTTGTTGCCACTTCCGACAAAGCGGCTCTGGAAAGAAACAAGGCAGCCAAGACGGCAACTGCTATCGCAGAGTATTTCAGGGATCAGGGCAAGGATGTCCTGCTTATGATGGATTCGATGACACGTTTTTCCATGGCGCAGAGAGAGATTGGACTGGCCAGCGGAGAACCGCCGGTATCCAGAGGGTATCCGCCGAGTGTATATTCGGAGATGCCGAAACTCTTAGAGAGGGCAGGGTGTGCCGCCGTCGGTTCTATTACGGGGTTATATACGGTTCTGGTTGATGGCGACGACATGAATGAGCCCATCACGGATACGGCGAGAAGCATTCTGGACGGACATATTATGCTGAATCGTAAGCTTGCACACCAGAATCATTATCCTGCAATTGATGTCTTGCAGAGTATTTCGCGTTGTATGTCACAGATCGTTGACAAGGAGCATAAGAGACTTGCAGGACAGCTTAAGAACGTGCTGGCAACTTACAATGAAGCGGAGGATCTGATCAATATCGGCGCTTACAAGAATGGCAGCAACCCGAAGATCGATTATGCTATAGCCAAGATCGATGCGGTGAATGAGTTCTTAATGCAGGATGTGAATGATAAATTTGACTATGAACAGGCAGTGGATATGATGCGGGAGCTTTTCGCAGATTAAGAGGTGACTGGTCATGGCTAAGTTTACATACAGAATGCAGAGTATCCTGAATATTCAGTATCAGTTAGAGACGCAGGCCAAGATGGAATTAGGCAGGGCGCAGATGAAGCTTATGGAGGAAGAAGAGAAGCTTCAGAGGCTGATTGACAGGAAGGAAGCCTATCTTGAAGAAGGCAGAAGGATGCGCAGCGATGTGCTGCATGTGGGTGATCTGAAAGATAATAGAAATGCCATGTTGATCATGGATGAAATGATAGAAGCGCAGAGAGGGCAGGTCGCGCAGGCACAGAAAGTTGTGGAGGCGGCAAGACTCAGACTGCAGGAAGTCATGCAGGAGCGTAAGATGCACGAACGGTTGAAAGAGAAAGCCCTAGAACAGTTCATGAGGGAAGAGAACGCCGCAGAGGGTAAGGCGGTGGATGAATTGACCAGTTACACTTACGGACAGCGTGGAAAAGGGGAGTAAGAATGGCTGACGAACTTTTGAATGCCGAGGTGGATACTAAGGCAGAAAAAAAGAGAATAAAAGAAGAGCGTAAAAAGTTAAAAGACGAGCAGAAAGAACAGAAAAAGGAAGCTAAAAAGCGTGCGAAGGAGATTTCCGAGCAGGAAGCCCAAATGTTTGATGACGAGGGTGGCATTTCCGTGGTTTTGGTAACGATTGTTATTGTAATTATCTGGCTTGCAATTCTGTGTCTGCTGATCAAGCTGGATGTAGGAGGATTCGGTTCCGGTGTGCTGGCGCCTGTCTTAAAAGACGTTCCGGTGATTAATAAGATCCTGCCGTCAGACGCAACGGCAACTACGGATGAGGAAGAGGAATACGGAGGGTACAGCAGTCTTAGTGAGGCGGTGGACTATATCACGGAACTGGAGCTGGAGCTGGAGAGAGCGCAGACAGCCAGTAATACGGACTCCGAGGAGCTAGACATGCTTCGTGCCGAAATTGATAGGCTACAGACTTTCGAGGATGCACAGATAGAGTTCGAGAGAATCAGAACGGAATTTTATGAGGAAGTAATCTATGCCGAGAACGGACCGGGTGCAGAGGCATATCAGAAGTATTATGAGAGCATGGATCCCGCTACAGCGGAATATTTGTATAAACAGGTGATAGAGCAGACAGCAGTGAATCAGGAGATACAGGATTATGTGCAGGCTTATTCCGAGATGAAGCCTAAGGAGGCAGCAACAATCTTCGAGAATATGACAGATGAGCTTGATCTGGTGGCTGAGATTCTGTATCAGATGAGTGCGGAAGACCGTGGCAGCATATTGGGTGTTATGGATCCGGAGATTGCTGCCAGACTGACAAGGATTATGGATCCGGATTCATAAAGGACAGGATGCCCAAGAAACTGGAATACTAAAGTATTCCTGAGACTAAGTCGATATATATTGTAGTGGCAAAGTCCGCAAAGCTGATCCCGGAATCGGGTGAAGCCCGGTTATGCCGCGCATTATATATAAATGCCGGAAGGCAGAGAACCTTGATAATTGAAGAAAGGAGGAAAAGAGTATGACTGTAAACAATGTGAATGCTCTGCTTAATTACACGGCAGCCCAGACACAGACAACAGGTCAGAATGAACAGGCAGGTGCAAAACAGCTGGAAATCGCCAAGGACAGTTTTGGCAAGGTTATGACGAAGGTGAATGATACGATCAAGAATCTTCATGCCGAGGCAGCCGGAAGCACTGTTGCAACAGTTTCACCCAGCACAATTACAAATACGGTCAAGAAAGATGTTACGGTACAAACTGCCGAACAGAATACTGATCCGGGTAAAGCTGAGGATACGATGCAGCAGGGGAGTGACAAGACTGTTCAGAACACCGATGCAGCCGCAGAGACAGACAGCAAGATGGAAGAAGTAGAGAAAAGCGCTGAAGAACTGGTTCAGGACATCGCTGATGAGATGGACGTGACACCAGAGGAAGTAGAAGAAGCTATGGCAGTGCTTGGACTTACGGCAGTCGAATTGTTTGATGTTGACAATCTGAAACAGCTTTTACTTCAGATATCAGGCAGCAGCGATGAACTTTCGCTTGTGACAAACGAGACACTCTATGGTAATCTGCAGAATCTTTTTACTGTAGTGGAAGAGAGCCTTGCAAATCTTCAGGAAGAGCTGGGACTTAGTGAAGAGGAGTTGAACGCATTAGTGGAGCAGATGGTTTCCGACAAAGGGGAATCAGACATGCAGAACGCTGAGCTTGTTCAGGATACACCGGAGGTAAATCTGGAAGGTATGAAGGACTATACCGTATCAGTTCAAAAAGACGGTGAGACAGTTCAGGTTAAGGTGACTGTGGATGATGCAAGCGGTAGTAAGAGCGTTCAGGAAGAAGTGACGGATACTTCTAAAGTGGAGGCACAGGGTGATCGTAAGACACATACGCGGGATGCTTCTGCGGACAATGGCAGAGGAGATGGAAATGCTGCGGATCATGCAGCGGGCAATCCTTTATTGCAGACACCCGACAAACCGATGGAGGTAAGCGAAACTCCGGCGCCTGTAAGCGCAGGATATCAGTCAATGCAGACAGAAGATATCATGAATCAGATTATGGATTACATGAAGATCAACTTAAAGGCTGATATGCAGCAGATGGAGTTACAATTACATCCTGCCAGCTTAGGTACGGTTAATGTACAGATTGCAGCCAAAGACGGAGCGATCACAGCACAGTTTACCACACAGAATGAAACAGTTCGTGCGGTAATCGAAACACAGCTTATTCAACTGAAAAACCAGTTCGAGGAACAGGGAATCAAAGTTGATGCGGTGGAAGTCACAGTTGCCAATCATGAATATGGTCAGCAGTTCTCTCAGGACAATGCTGATACAAATCAAAAGCAGGGCAAATCCGCTAAGAGCACAAGAAGAATCAATCTTGATGAGATCGGTGAGGAAGATGAACTTGTTGAGATGGAAGAATCTGAGCGTATTGCAGTGGAAATGATGCAGGCAAATGGCAACACAGTAGATTATACAGCATAAAGAGAGGAGTGAATATATGGGAGCAGTACAGCAAGTAGAAAATGGTAAATTTGTCGAAAGTCAGACAGCAGCGTCTCTTGCAAAAGAGAATCTTAAGAAATCCAATTCTGGTATGGATAAGGAAGCCTTCTTACAGCTTCTGGTAGCACAGATGAAATATCAGGATCCGTTGGAACCGACATCTAACACAGAGTATATTTCACAGTTCGCAACATTCTCCTCATTGGAGCAGATGCAGAATATGAGCGCTACATTGGAACTTTCCAGAGCGTCTACGTTAGTAGGTCAGACGGTACTTATGAAGGTTACAGACAGTACAGGCAAAACAACGCAGGTACAGGGTAATGTGGACTTTGTGGTATATGAGAACAACAAGGCATACCTTTCCATCGGAGGAGAATTATATTCCATGGATGATCTGGATACTGTGGCAGATAAGAAATATCTGGAAGCATATGCACTTGCGGCAGATTTCATGAATACTTACAACAAACTTCCAGAGATCGGTAACTTGTCGGATATTGATAGGGAAAACGTGGAGAAGTTAGAGAAGATACTTAGCAGTATGGATGATTATCAGAAGAGTTTCCTGACAGATGATTATATTGAAGGCGCAGAGGAATATATCCAAAGAATGAAAGATATTACTCCAACTGGCGATGATAACGATGATGACGATGATGAGTAACCTGACTCAGAAGGATCTGAGGAAGAATAATCGCCGGAGGCGATGGAGAGCATCTCAAGGAGGAGAGTGAACATGAAGATTCAAGGCAATCAATTCCTTTCCATAGAGCAGCTTCAGGATCAATATTTATATGCAGGCAGACAGCAGGCGGGTGCGCTAAAGCAGAACGGACCGAGTTTTCAGGATATTTTATCAGGTAAGGCAGAAGATATCCGTACAGACGGTGAGGTGAAGTTCTCCAAGCACGCGGCAAACCGTTTGGTTGACCGGAATATTGAACTGACCAAGGAACAGGTAGAGCGCCTGAACATGGGTGCGGCCAAAGCGGGCGCGAAAGGAATTAATGAATCGTTGGTTATCGTTGATTCACTGGCATTTATCGTGAGTGTGCCGAATCAGACGGTCATCACGGCTATGGATCAGACTGAAGCCGATGAAAATGTATTTACTAATATTGACGGAGCCGTAATTATATAGCCGGACCTTAACGGGGGCTTATGTCCCGGAATGACAGATGGGGCAGTAAGTTGAGAGATAATTGTTGAGAACAGCAGTTATTTCCAACGGTTCCGACACAGATATAAGGAGGTCATATCACTATGATGAGATCATTATTCTCTGGTGTAGCAGGTCTTAAGACTCACCAGACAAGAATGGACGTTATCGGTAACAATATCGCGAACGTCAATACAACAGCATATAAATCACAGAGTATGGTATTTAACGATCTGTTATACCAGACAACACAGGCAGCTTCCGGTGCCAATGCGACTACCGGACGAGGCGGTATTAACCCCAGACAGATCGGTCTGGGCGCTAAGACAGGTGCAATTTCTACTGCAATTACCACGCAGGGTTCCGCACAGTCAACCAACAATCCGTGGGATGTCATGATCGAGGGAGATTCTTTCTTCGTCGTAAGTGACGGTTCCCAGAATTTCTTTACAAGAGACGGTTCCTTCACAGTGGATGGTGCAGGTAATCTGGTTATGGCGAGTCTTGGTTATACAGTCATGGGATGGCAGGTAGATCCGCAGACGGGAGACATCAGATCTGATGTAGTATCTGCATTGCAGATTATGAATGCAGATAATCTGACAGCGCCTCCGGAGGCTACTACAAGAGCGTATTTATCAGGTATTCTGGATAAGACAGACCCTTCGATTAACAGCGACGCGGGGGCAGTTCGTACCTTCACCATCTATGATGCACAGGGCTATTCGTATATGGTGAAGATGAGTTTCCATGGTATCGGTGATGACGACAGATTCCGTGTACAGCTGGATGATATTCTGGATGGCACAGGTGTATCTTTGGTCACGAAGTATGGTCTGGAGAATATTAATCAGATTGCAACATTTGGTGCAAACGGAGATTCACAAAAGACTTCCGTATATACTATGGACAAAGATGCGACGTTCAACGGTACGGATACATTTAATGTAACATTGGCATTCTCTGAGATTTTGGAGGGTTATGCTAATAATGCGCTGGTTGTTGCAGCAGGTGACAATGTTGAAGTTACAGTGCCCGCTGATGGAGGAACTGTGACCGCAGGTCAAGCGAACGGAGTTACCGTGAAAGGTACCGTCACATTGACGAAAGAGCAGCTGCAGTCGGAACCTTATAATCTGATTTATAATGAAGAGGATGGCAAATATTATCAGAAGCCGGCAAGCGGCGCTACTCTGGGCGAAGAAGTAACAGATTTGGCAACGTATCTGTCAGGCATCGGTGCATTGTCCGGAGTAAAGAATGTTACGGCTACTCCTACGCAAAACGGCGAGGCTGGACAGTATGATATTTCTTTTGAGGCTGATTTTACGCCTACTATGAATGCGACTCGTACGGGTTCATCATTTGGGTTAGCATTACAGATGCCGAATGATGAGAAAGATATTTTAAAGTATGTGTATAATCTGGAGGACAGTGAGAGCAAAGACTACAAGATTTCGTATATTGCTCCGAACGGAACTGCTCAGATTACCGAGACAGAACACACGAGAGGTATGGAGTTGATCTTTGACCATGATACCGGTAAGTTTTCCGGTATTGGCGGAGTGGGAGTTGATACGGCCACGCTTACGTTCAATGCTTCTACTTCATCTATATCAGGTGAAATTATTGATTTAAGCCAGTTTAGCAACGTGGATATTGACTTCTCATCAGTGAATAACTTTGGTAACGGCAAGAAATGTACATTAGAGTTTACGCCCGGCTCCAAGGACAGCACGGCAATTGGCAAGGGTAGAAAGATCGGTGAATTGATAGGTGTTGAGATCGGACAGGATGGCAAAATTACAGCATCTTATGACAATGGCTTGACGAAACTGTTAGGACAGATTGCGGTGGCTGAATTTGCTAATGCATCAGGTCTTTCCAAGGCGGGTAACAATCTGTACTCGGCAACACAGAACTCTGGTGAGTTTGACGGTGTAGGTAAGGATATCACGGCAAGCGGTGGTTCTATGACGTCTGGCGTATTGGAGATGAGTAATGTAGACCTGTCTTCCGAGTTTACCACGATGATCACTACACAGCGTGGTTTTCAGGCAAACAGCCGTATTATTACAACTTCTGATACGCTGTTGGAAGAACTTGTTAATTTGAAGAGATAAGATAGGCGCTGTAGGGCGCAATATAAGAGGAGCTTTCTTTTACAGGGGGTTCCTCTTTACGTTTGTCGTTTATGTTTTGCGGATTTTTCCAGAGATTCTTTTTGCAGTTTTGGAAGATGTGTGGTAAAATATATAAGTTCAATGTAGTCATATATATGAGCATACATATTTATGAGGAACGACGGCTTACGATTCAGCCGGATATGGGAGGGTGTGATATGATAGAGGTTACGAAAATTAACGGTGTAAAAATCCTTATCAACCCTGATTTATTAGAGTTAGTTGAGGAGACACCGGATACTGTCTTGACATTTACCACAGGACGGAAAATAATTGTAAAAGAAAGTAGACAAGAAGTGAAAAATTTAGTAAAATCGTATAGAAAGGATATTTTTGCAGATTAGTGTAAAACGGGTGAGTACAGATGGATATAGCTTCAATTATCGGCTTATTGGCATGTTTCGCGTTGATGATTTTTGGTATGGTGTTTGGCAAGAGCTTTTCTATGGTGTTTAGCTTTCTCCATGCGCCATCAGCGCTTATTACATTCGGCGGCGCTTTTATGTGTGTCCTTGCAAGTTATTCGTTGCCTAATTTCATAGGAGGACTGAAGAGCTTCCTGTTGATCTTTAAGGAATCCAGCATGAATGTTCCGGAGATTATTCAGAAGATAATCAACCTGTCCAACGTTGCGCGTAAAGAAGGATTGCTTTCTTTGGAAGAAGCGGCAGGGGATATCGATGATGACTTTCTGAAGAAAGGAATCCTGCTTGTTGTAGACGGTACAGATCCGGAACTTGTGCGTGCAATCATGGAGACGGAACTTGCCAGTGTGGAAGGCAGACATAAAGAAAAGATAGGTTTCTGGGAGAATGTAGGAGCGATGGGACCTGCGTGGGGTATGATCGGAACATTGATCGGTTTGATCCTGATGCTTAAAGATTTGTCGGATTTTGCAACTATCGGTCCTAATATGGCGACAGCTCTTGTAACAACATTCTATGGCTCTGTGTTGGCTAACTGGATATGTTCGCCGGTTGCTACGAAGCTGAAGGGCAAGAACGATGAAGAGATGATGGTTAAAGAAATAGAGATAGAAGGTCTTCTGTCGATTCAGGCAGGTGAGAATCCGCGTGTCATTGAGGAGAAACTGAAATCCTTCCTCGCACCGGGTGACAGGAGCGCCGCGAGTGAAGAAGGCGGAGGTGAAGCAGATGGCTAAGAAGAAGCCGGAGGAACCGCCAAAGGGCTCGCCAGCGTGGATGGCGACATTCAGTGATTTGATGAATCTGCTTCTCTGTTTCTTTGTGTTGCTCTTTGCGATGTCCACCATTGACGAGGATAAGCAGGAACAGATTGCAGCATCTTTTAATCAGATGTTTTCCGTGTTTGACGCGGGAGCATCCGCTATCGGAGACGGCAGGCTGATTAGTAACGGTGTCAGCCAGTTAAATGAACTGGATGAATATATTAACAGTACGGGCAAGATGGATAACGGGCAGGTTGTAGATGATGATGTAGCCGCAGCGCAGGAGAAGTTAGAGGAAGCGCAGATGGAAGAGTCCGAAGAACTTGCTGAGCAAATTCAGGAAGCGATTAGTGAGAAGGAAATGGATAGTGATATTGATATTGAATTTACTTCTCAATACGTTCAACTGACATTAAAAGGTGCAATTCTGTTTGACTCCGGAAGCGTAGTACTCAAGGAAGAGGCGGGGCCTGTTTTAGATCAGGTTGGTTTGATACTTGAACGCTATGCAGAAGGTACAATCGAGATAGAAGGGCATACAGACAATGTACCAATGTCCGGTGCTAAATACTCGAATAACGATGAACTGAGTTCGGGTAGAGCGTTATCGGTGTTTAATTATCTATTATCCGTCACGAATCTGGATCCGGCAAATGTTAAGCATTCGGGCAGAGGAGAATATTTACCTGTTGCGGATAATTCTACGGCGGAAGGAAGAACCAGAAACCGCCGAGTTGAGATTAAGATATACAATTCATTGAGTTCGTATTAGAATGTGTGTAAAGGAGAAGAATCAGTCATGAAGAAGAATCTAATTTCTATTGTTATATTGGCACTTCTGATCGTCAACATTGCTCTTACGGCGATCATGATGTTCAGTATGACAAGCGCTTCAAAAAAGACGGCCGCGCTGGTGGATGATATTTCGACAGCGCTCAATCTGGAGTTGGAGGCAAGCAAAAACGGAGGAGGCTCATACGAGGCTGCTATTCCAATGTCCGATATTGCAACATACGACATCTCGGAGAAGATGACAATACCGTTGAAGATGGAGCAGGATGCTGAAGGTAATGACGGTGACCCTCATTTCTTTATTGCGGTCGTTACTTTGTCTATGAATACCAAGGATAAAGATTATAAGACGTATGGATCGGAAGAAGAAATGCAAAGCAGGGAAAGCTTGATTAAGAGTGAGATCAACGATATTGTCAGTCAGTACACGGTAAATGAGGCAAGAAATAATCAGGATCAAATCAGAACAGAAATACTCGATAGGGTTCAGACAATGTTTGACTCCGAGTTTATCTTTAATGTGGCGTTTAGTGACATTATGATTCAATAATTCCTTAAATAGTGCCACAGGAGGTGAACTTTCGTGGGAGAGGTACTATCTCAAAATGAGATTGACAATCTGCT